>CALCZU010000131.1 GCA_937903155.1 uncultured Bdellovibrionales bacterium | reverse complement strand
CGTGATGTGACTGGAGTTCAGACGTGTGCTCTCGATCTACGCCGCTTTACTCAAAACATGTGCCCATCTCTCGATTTGAGTTTGATCGAAAAGATTCGACTGATGCACTTCCCAAAAATTGACATCCAAGGCCCCAGTTCCAAATACAACAACAGGTTTATCTTTTTTCAATGTCTGTTCCAGTGGAATCAGATATTCAATTCGGGGAATGAGCGTTCCACCACCAAGAAAGACGAAATTGCTGTTGGGAGAGCGTCCGAAAAGCTGCGCGTAAAGGCGCATGTCGAATGTCCAATTCTGAGAGAACTTCAAAAATCGAAACTGAGGAAATAACTTTTCAATACTAAGTAGAAGGGCCTCGTCGCCAAGATTACTAAAACCTAACCATCCCACATAGTCGACTATTTGGTTGGTTTGAAAGTAATGACGGACTTTTTTAAATCTTTTATGGTTAGAAAACGGTCTCTGAAACCGGCGTCGTAATTTTTTTGCAAAATCAGAGGGTGTCATTCGTTTGAAAATTCCGATTAAATTAGGTAGCAGTGACCAGAGTATCCGATTCTACGCTGGTACCAATTTTTTGTCTATCTCGAAGACCCGCGATCACCGCGCTTTGTCCATTCACCGCGCCAATCAAGATCATATATACAGGATTAGGCATATTGTTTAGCACCGTATCGAGAACGTAAAGCAGAATACACACTGTTAAAACTGACATGGGGGCCGAATAGACGAGCCCCGCATCGTGAATTTTGTAATGAAAGAAAAGCAGGCAAGGAAGAATTAAGCAGAAATATAACCAAAAAGTTCCCCAAAAGCCATTCTGAGTGAAAGCGATAATCCAAAGACTGTCTGTGACACTGACATCTTTTCCGTCTTCATCATAAACCCTTCCTCGTCCCCAGCCTCCCCACCCAAAAAGAGGCTTTTCCATCGTTTTGCGAATCATAATTTCTTCATTATCTAAACGAAACGCTAAGGAATACGCTCGATCGGGCCCGATATAGTTTGCCGCTAAATCGACTGCAGTTTTTCCTGTCCAATAGTCCATCGTTCGCGCCGGCACATAAATAAAAGGAATGAGCGCCAGCGAGATCACGAGAAACTTTAAGAATTTCTGTTTATCAAAATACAGGGTAACCAAACCCATCAGCAGAAAGATCAACGCTCCACTCGATTTGACCAAAAACGTGGTTATCACAAGAATGACCAGAGAAAACTTTGCAAGTTTATCTTCGTTTTTACGGAAGAGATCTAACTTCCACAACCAAACTCCACAGAGTGTTGAAAGAGTCATCCAAAGACCTAACATGAGTCCGTGAGACATAAAAGCGACCGGACGGTAACCTCCAAATCGAATACTTTGTTCAAAACTATGCGGGTGATAACCGTAAACCCACCGATGCAACTGGGGACTGAGATTGATTTCGATTAGGCAAAGTGGGACATATATCAGGCCCCCCACAAAAATTCCCATCGCCAAGTTTCGACTCTGTCGCGGATCCGAGTAGTAAACTCTTCCGATGAAATAGGGGACACCCCATAACATGCATTTACTGCCGGTCTCGTACAATCCATCAATAAACCCAAGGGAATTTGTGAGGGATGAAAGAATGGAGCTGCTGCACCACAAAAGGACGGGAAGATCAAACCATCGGAGTTTAAAATTCTTCCAGGTGGACCGATCGAAAATAAGGGAGAATCCAAGCACCAAGATGCCGATTAAAATACCTTTATCGATCACAGGAATATGAGGAATCTTCGCCTTGAAAATAGGAAGCAAAAGAATTCCTCCAATAATTCCGGTTCCTGCTGCCCGTCGAGGGGAAGTCACCGTAAACATGATGAACAAGAGATAGCCATAAGCAGCTATCGAAATCAAAACCGCGGGCGCTGATGCCTGTCCAAAGTTCATCCGACTTTACCCAAGGGAGCTTGCTCCTTCAGCAAGTCGAGGTTCAAATGATGGTCTGCGATTTTCAATATTTCAGGCCGGTGGGTCACTGCAATAATTGTGGTTTTCCCTTTTAACTTCGAAAATGTTTTAATGAGACGTTGCTCTGTTTCAGCATCAACGTTGGCGGTCGCTTCGTCTAGGATAAGAACCTTAGGACTTCGTAGAAGCGCTCTCCCGAGGGCCAGTCTTTGCTTTTGTCCTTGCGACAAACCTTGACCTTGCTCGGTGATTCGATGTTCGAGTTGGTTAGGAAAAGAATATAAAAATTCGCAATCCGCCATTTCGATAGCCTTCTTCAAGCTTTCTTTGTCCACTTTTGAATTCTTCCCGAAAGTAAGATTATCGAGCAGAGTTCCTTCCACTAAGAAACTTTCCGGTCCGACATAGCCGATCCTTCTCAAAAAGCTTTTATAGAGGCTCGAGACCGGATAGGTTTTATTTGAACAGAGAAGATTGACCTCTCCCTCAGTCGGTTTCAGTAACCCCAATAATAAATACGTGAGCGTTGTTTTTCCACTGCCTGATTCGCCCGTCATTACAAAAAATGAACCCGGCTTTATATCAAAGCTCAAATTTTGTAAGCAACTCTTTCTTCCATTCTTGTAATTGAAAGACATGTTTTCAATCTTCCATCCATACGCGTCAGCTGAATGTTCGGATTTGAGTTTAACTTTGTCTTTGCTTTTTCTATAGAGTTCTAAATCAGACTTTTTACTAATGACGTCATTTCCGGTCCACCAAAGATAGACATCTTTAAATTGCTCCAACTGAAGCATCGATTGACTCAAGCTTTGAGTGAGTTGCGCGGCATATCCAAAAACTCTGAATGTCAAAAAAATGTAAACAATGAGCGTCCCAGGAGCAACCTTACTTGAAAAATTTCCATTCACAACGATTAGAAAAATAAGGGACAGACCCAGTACCTGAGGAATGGATTGCAGACCCCCAGTCATCATGCTGGCTTTAAGGGTGTTTTTTTTCAGAAACGAAAGATAAGCACTGCCGCGTCTTCTTTCAACAGATTCCAATCCGTAGATTTTTATCAACGGTAAGTTGCGAATAGAAAGGCCAATTCGTCGACTGGATTTATTCCAATACTCGCGATTAAAAGCACCACGTCGGCGAATGTTCTTCGATACGAAATAAAAACAGGCCCCAAGCAATAACGAACCAGAGAAAATTGAAAAGGTCATTGTGGGTTCTAATCGAAAAAGAGCAAATGCCAACATTCCAATGATAATGGTGTGTGAAACTGATTGGCTTATTAAGGAGAGGAAGTTTGCAGAATTAGAGGAAAGTTCACCAAAAATGGAGAGCGCATCGGAGGTATTTGCAGAGAACTCGAAGTAAATCACTTTCATTAATCGAGTCCTAATACGATATTTAAATGTTTCACTGATCCAGGCACTTAGAATTATCTGGGAGAACTGCAACATCCCTCGAAAAGCCGCAATGACGCAAAGGCAGAGTGCCACTTGGTTTAAATTCAGATTATTTAACTCTTCCCAAAAACGGATATGATCCGATTCCATCAAAGAAATTCTTGAAAGAAACATCCGAATCACAAACGGAAGCGAAGCTTCTACGAAAAACAAGCCGATTCCAAGGAAAACACACAGAAACAAGCCCAGACTTATTTTCTTTCCCAGAAATAAAACAGTTTTTTTTAATCGATTAAACATGCTTATGCAGCAACCTTGATTTTTCGAACAAGAGTTCTGTCTCGAGTTCCCATCTCCATAGCTTCTCGATTCACTTTCAACTTGCTCATGGTAATTAAGGAGAGAATTTTTGTTTTCTCTCCACAGTAGCTTTCAATGTAGTGAAGCATTTCCGAGTAACCGCTCTGAGTAATTTTCCCTTCCGGACAGCACAATACAATCGCATCGGCCAGCGGACTGGTAAGAAGCCCCTGACCCAGCGAAAGCGGAGGAGCATCGAGCAGAATAAAATCAAAATGTTTCTTCAGAAGAGTTAACTCGGTGTAGAACTGCGTATCGAAATAACGATAAGCTTCCTTTTTCTGTGAAGAAGCAGGAATCGGACTCGCAATAATGACTTTAGAAGTAATTTCACTCGTCGAGACATCACCGCTCAGAAGCGTCTCTGTCATACTTTGCAGGTTTTCAAGTACCGTGATGTGTCTTCTATTCTTTTCTCTAGCGGCGTATCGAAGCAAGCCCGTTCCTTCGGTACGGAAATCGCAATCTAGAACGACCACGGAGTGGCCAAGATCTTTCAGCGCGAGCGCCATCGCAAAAGTAGTCACCGATTTTCCAGAAGCGTCCTTTTCGCTCCAAAACTGAACAACCGTTCCTTCAGTCTCTTCTCCCAAAGATAAATGATGCTTCAGAGTTTGTGCATCTTTGAGAATTGCATCGCTTCCCCCAAAAGCGCGGGAAAGTCTGCCAGCCGTGTTTTTACTTTGTTGAGGGATAGAGCCCAAGAAATAGTGTCTTGGCAAATTGGGTACCATGAGATCGTATTTGGAGAAAATCGTACCCTTTAAGAAGTGAAGCACTCCAAAACTAATCAAAAATAGTCCTGAAAGAACCAAAATTGCCAAACTCAATTTTAGGCCTTTTTTAAGAAATGGATTAACGATCATGGGTTCTTGAATCGCAAACAACTGAGTCAATTCGGAATCCCCTTGAATGCTCGTCGAAACTAAGCTTTCAGAGATGATCTCAAGTTTCTTCTGAGCTTGGTGATTTTCGAATAGCATTTGAGCTAACTGCGCTTGCAGCTCTGGAAAACGTTTTATTTCGGCTTCGTACTTGTCCTTAAGGCTTTTCGTCGCGTCCAACTTTTTAATTTTGCTAGCTAAGCTAATTTCTCTTTCTAGCTGCAGCTGTCGAAGTTGATTGAGAAGAGTATTTTTCGCTTCAAAACTGACCGGTAGGCCGGGATTGCCTATCTCGGCTAATTTTTCTTTAACGGCAGCAATTTGCAAATCATAGTCTTCTGAAGCCAGACCGTAGACGTTTTCGTATCTCACTTTGAAATTCTGCAAACGATTTAACTCATTAGAGAGCGTTAAAATCTTCTGGTCTTTGCCATCTCCCATACTTCCCTCAATGGCTTTGCGAGTGGACTCCACATACTTCTTAGTAAGACTCACCCCTTCCTCTTCTGCTTCTTTCTCGATGAGATCGTTACGATACCCTGTCATCAGTTCATTATAAAGTCTGAGTTTGGCGTCGATCACACGCTCATTGTCAGAGTAATTATTCTTCTTCAGAAACTGAGCTATCTCTTCCCGCGTTTCATTTACTTTCTGCTGTGCATCTACTTTCTTATTTTCAAGATACTGCACTAGACTGCTTTTCTTCTTATTGACGATGTCGTAGTTCAGTTCAACGAGTGCATCTGAGATCAGCTTTGTAACTTTTACGGCTCTCCGCGGATCCGGGTCTTGATAAGAAATAATAAAGGTCCCGGAGGAGGGCTTTTGTTCGAAGCTTACTTTTTTTATAAAGGCGCTATATTCATTGTCATTCCACTCGAGCGCATTATCGGCACTGTTTTTTCCAAAAAATATCTTATTGAGATTTTCTGTAATTTTAAGTCGGTTGAATAAGCTGAGGGGTTTATTCGTTTCTTCAGTTTTGACAGTTGAAGTTGGCCAATCTCCATCTGTGTAATTTCGACGGACTTTTAGATAGAGGGGATAAGACGTGAGAAGTTCTTCCTGACTCGAAATAAATGTGATTCTTTCCATTTCAGGAATACTCACCGCGCTGGTGGTATTACTCTGACCCTTACGACTCATTTGCGCAAACATTCGGATGGAAGCTTGGAAAGGCGCCGAACTTGACCTTTGAATGAGCACCGCCAAAACTATGCAAACAAGGAGGCCCACGTAAGTCTCAACCCGTTTAACGTACCAGACGTTTCGGAAAAATTGGCCGAGTGGCTGCTCTCGATGTTTAGAATTAGACTCCATCAGTAACCTTTTCGGAATAATCTATCTAAATAAGGAGAGTTATTATTTACTCTATTTCAGTGACTTTAATGCCCTGCGCAATCCAAGCTTGTTCTTTAGCCAACTGACGCAAAGAAGAAAACAACCTAATGGATACAAAAGCAGATAGCGACTCGCCGTGCGGGGCTCGGTCGTCAATCTCCAAAACCACTCTAAATGTAAACGCTGCAAGATGAGAGGAGCGCGACGTTTGCGATTTCCCAAATAATCAAATGTGCCCCCCACTCCAACGATTGTGATGTGTGGACAAAGCTCCAAAAGCCGAGGCCCCAACCAAGTTTGTTTTGTTGAAGGTAGAGCCAGAAATACAAAATCTAACGCGTTCTTCGTAACCTCTTGAGCGAAGAGCTTCACCTGCGCATCATCGCGATCGTATACCGGCCCATCCCACAAAAACCCTGCTTGTTCTAGCGGAAAATTCAAACGCTTAAGACTTTGGCTTAGCTCTCTTCCTCCAATAATACCGATCCTGAGTGAAGTTCCCGCAATCCGGTTTAGGATGCTTAGAATCAGGTCGACTCCCGCTACCCGTTCAGGATGGAGATTTTTATTCTGATTTAAAAATCGCATCCACCAAACGACAGGGGCTCCATCGGGCACAAAGAGTGTAGCCCTAGCGAGCTCGTTTCGGTAATTTTTATTTAGAAACGCTCGCGATACCATTTCCCAATTCAGAGTTACAATCCAATTTGAGACATGCTCATTCTGCCTTCGAACCAGGTAACGACTCGTTTGGTCCAAATTGAGAGCTGATACGTCGATCTTTTCACCCTCAATATAGATACGGATCTTGGGTAATGTATCCAAAAATTGGGGCTCTGATTTAACTGGCGCGGCGCTCATTCAATATTCCGTTTGTTTCATTCGAATCGATCTTCAATGCGTTCGATTCGATAAAGAGTTGTAAAAGTTTTTTGGTTTCTTTTTCTAAATTGAAATGCTGCTCTACTTTCTCACGTGCATTCGCTCCCATTTTTAGAAAGTTCTTTGGCTGATTTAGTATAACCTCCAGACACGTTTTCAGCTCTGACACACTTCCAGGTGAGACTAAGAATCCATTCTGCCCGTCCTCGATAAGCTCCGGAATTCCCGCGATGCGCGTAGAAACGACCCACTTCGCTCGAACCATGGCTTCCATCAGCACAACTGGAACACCTTCCATAAAACTGGGTAAAACGAATACATCACAGTCACTCATCTTTTCTAAAACTTTTGACGCTGGTAAAGCTCCCAAAAAGTGAACCCGCGTCTTTAAAAGAGATTGAGAAACATATCTCTCTAATTCTTGACGAATGGGTCCATCTCCCCCAATTTCTAAAATCCAATCGGGATATTTCTCGCACAGAGATTCGAGAGATTTTAAAAGAACAAATGCTCCTTTTTCAGGGACCAAACGCCCAACGAAAAGAAACTTATTCCTAGGCCTGACAGACACTGATGGCGCTGGCACAGTCTCAACTCCGCAATGAACCACTTTTAATTTGTCCCACTGTTCTATCCCTGCAACCGACATAATTTGCGAACGACAAAATTCAGAGATGCATCTCACAAATTGGGCGGCTTCGATTTTCTTCGCAAGCCTGCCGTTTTCAATATTGATAAATTCTGCGGGCCCATGAATAGAGAGACTGTATTTGAGAGAAGGATCAAGGTGCTGAGCAATGAACGCGACAGAGGCCGCATTATTCGCCATATGAACATGAATGTGGGAAATCTCTTCTTTTTGCAGATAGCGGACGAGTTTCAAAGCTTCCAGAAAATAAGCTAAATGAAGCGTCATTTGGTTAATCCCAGACGGCGAAAGTTTTTGCGACTGCCAAAAACCTCGGACCGCTCTCAAAGGATTTTTCAAGGTTTGAATCAAAGCGTCGCCTAAAAGACTCGACAAACTTTTGAGAAGTACCGTCGTTTTTGCACTTTCGCGTATCGCGTCTTCAGAATTAAGATCCGAATTTTCGGGCTTTCGAATAGAAATTGTCGAAACTTCAACACCCATCTCTCTCAGCGTTCGCACTTCCCGGTGAATAAAGGTATGCGAAATCGCAGAATAACGTGAGTTTAAATAAGCAATTTTAGATTTCCGCGAGGTCATAAGTATACCCCGACTTATCGGTAGATTTTCAGGTTTACCGATAACACAACGTGCACAGGCCTACGAGCGGCCGAAAATAATCTTTTTGCGCGGGTTTAGCTCATCGATATGCTTAATTTGCGAAGGCGTTAGCTTTGCGTACTCTCCTGCCCTGACCCTTCTCTCTCTAAAGCCTTCTAAAATTCCTAAGAGGACTTCGGGAACTACATTTAATTTAATCGCTTTCAAAACATAAATCAGACTATAGAGGATCGAGCGCTTGTACGCTTCTCCGGTTGGATAATATCTAAAAAAAGCCCATATCCAGTTGCGAATCATCCCTTTCCAAAATCTTCCCGGTGCTTCGCGTCCTTCGTGACTTGGGAAATGATAAACCTTGGCTTTGGAATCATAGCTAATCCGATATCCTGCTTGAAGCACTCGGAGAGAAAGATCAACTTCCTCATTGTGCATGTACATCGTTTCGAAAAAGCCCCCGATTTGCCGATACACATCCGCGCGAATCATTGCGCCCGCAGCTGAAAACGAGTAGGTGTCAAAACGCTGAGGACCTTTTTGCTGTGGGTTCACATAGATCCACTGGTCGACAATACTTTTAAATCCACGCTCGATTCTCGCTCCAATTATTCCAAGATCTTTTTCCACTTCGAATCGTTTCTCCAAATTAATTAGTGCGGTTCGGGAGAGAATCGCGTCGCTATCCAAAAAAAACAGAAACTTTCCGGTGGCAATTTCAGCGCCGCGATTACGAGCGACACATGGCCCATAGTTTTTGTCTAAGAATATCATTTTGGTTTTTGGCAATTTGCGCCAGTCGAAGGGAGGCGGGGTGCTCGACCCATTATCCACGATAATGACTTCATGAATCCGTTCGGGTTTTGTCGTAAGAAGGCGGGCGACCGTCTCGACTTCGCTCCAACGATTCCAATTCACTAAGATGATCGATGTCTGTGACATTTAAAAGAAGTACCCCGCGCTGAGTAAGAAGGAAGGAAGCACTCCCGAAAAATCTAAAGTGACTGAACCCATATTCACGTTGGGCATATACTCAAACCCTCCCGCAAATCCGAAGCTGAGAATCTCTTTCCAGACGACTCGATATCCTGCCGTGAAAATCAAACTCGCAGTCCAAGTCGTTGCGTTCATTCTGCCATTTTGGATATTCATCGAATAGAGGCCTGTTCCCGCCTGAAACCATAAACCCCGCAGGGGTCGCATGGGATAGTAATTATAAGTTAAAAACCCTCCCATTCCTTCAAGAAAGCCGCCGCCCACCGGATAATTCATTTTCACGGCACGGACGGTCATTGCCGAGTGCGCTGAAATCGATTGGGTGTACTCCAAAAAGGGCCAAGCGTAGTCAATTCCGAGCGAAATTGCACTGACCGGATTTAAATTATCGTCCCAGTAGATTTCCGTTTTTAACTTTCTCAATTCTTCAATTCGATTTTTTTCATCTCGTTGAGGGTCGGGATCCGAAATGTGAATTTGTTCATTGTTAAAAGGATTTGTTTGGGCGAGTTCTCTCAAAGTTTTTCGAATTCCTAGTTTCGGATTTTTCATGACCAGTCGGACGTTATCCTCTTGTCGGGGAGTTTCATAACTCAGTGAGAGTTCGATGGAAGTTCTTTCCGGATTTGTCTCTTGCTTCTTATCAATCTTTTCGACGAGCTTTTCGATTTTCACAATTGCCGAATCGGGGTCAGAAAATTTCACTAACCCACAGGCGATGTCGCGATTCGAACGGGTCACGCACACTTCATCGTCGTACGCCCAAGGGTCTAGAAGATTCTGCGAGATCGTCAAAAGTCGGTTTTCATTATCCACTCGAATCACGGTGGATTCTGCAAAGGCAACACCTTGCAGCAAGATAACCAAAAGCGTTAATTTAAGACGTGCTCGCACGTCTCACTGATCGAATGTTTTAAAGAAAAAGTTTAGAGGAGATTCAACGCAAGGTGGCTTTTGCGTCAGCAATAGTTGCGACTTCGCGACCGACTTCTTTGGCAATTCTGACAATGCGTTCGACAAGCTCCGCGTTGGACTTCGCAAGTCGACCCTTAGAATAATAAATATTGTCTTCAAGCCCTACTCTCACATGGCCGCCCATGAGGATCGAATGCACCGCGAGTGGAAGTTCGAACCGTCCAATTCCCGCGACTGACCATGTAGACTGCTCGGGTAAATGTTCTGAAAGATAGAGAAGAGAAGAAATTTCGCCGTTCAATGCTCCGGGGACTCCCAGAACAAACTGGCAATGGTAAGGGGCCGAGACGACACCCTCTTTAATCAATTTTTTCAAATTATCGAGATGACCCGCATCGTAGATTTCGTATTCAGGGACTACCGAATACTTTTTCATGCTTTGCGAGAGCAAACGCATGTCCGAAAAAGTATTTGCAAAAATTTCTTCGCCAAAATTAATGGTCCCTAAATTCAAAGAGGCCATATCAGGTTTTAACTGCAGGGGCATCAATCGGTTATCGATTGATTCTCCCACCGCACCGCCCGTCGAAAACTGAATGATGGGAACTTCTTTACACGCTTTTTTAATCGCCTCTACAGTTCTCTTAAAATGATCAAGACTTTGACTGGGACTTCCGGAGTCATCTCGCACGTGAAGATGAATCACACTCGCACCCGCCTCTACGCATTCTTTAGCGGATTGGGCTTGTTCTTCGGGAGTGATGGGAAGGCCCGGGCATTTTGATTTGTCGAGTTCCGCGCCGGTAATTGCGGCCGTGATGATTAGTTTTTCCATAAATTTCAGTTCCCTTTTTAAGGTTCAAAAATTCGACCCGAGCCGTCCAGCTGATAAACCGGCAATCGACGGCGCGCGATGCGGGTACTGTCAAAGGTAACGGTTCCCAGAGGACTTTCGAAATCTTTGACGGTCGTTAAAATCTCGGCCAGTTCAGACCTACTACGAGGCTGTCGTTGTCCTAAAATATTTGAAACAATCCACATCGCTTCATACGCTTGCGCCGAAAGAAGATCGGGCAAAGTGCCAAACGCTTCGCTGTAATTTTTAATGAATTCTTTTTGAACCGCATTCTTGGTAAGCGTCGAAATTCCGCCAGGGAACAAAGCTCCCTCGACAAACTTGCCCCCCCTTTTATAAAGTTCAGGCGTATTCCATTCCGTCGTCCCTAGGAGAGGCGCATTAGTCACATCGTAGTAGGCAAGGCTCGCGGCAATACTTCCTACCGCACGCGGGCTATCGGGAATAAAAATCGCATCGAAATCAATCAAAGGTTTAAGTTTCGTTTTCGGTTCGCGCCCCGTTTTTGCTTTTTGATTTTTGATATATTCTTGAATTTTCGCAAACTCGATTCTTCGAAACTTTGGATCCACCCCTGTCAATTCTCGAACGGTTTCCTGAAAATCTTTTTCTTCGGGTTCATAGGTTTGATAACCGACGATTGAGGCCCCCATCGAGTCTGTCGCCGACCAGAACTCATTGACCATATCTTTTCCAAACGCATTGTCCGGCGCCAAAATCGCAAAACGCTTTAACCCTTTTTCCGTGACAGCGTAACGAACGAGACTTTCGATCTGCACTTTAGGCGTCAGCGCATTTTGAAAAAGAAACGGACTGCGCCCCGAAAGACCTTCTTTGGAGGTGAGACTGATATTCACGACACCTAATTGCGCCGATCGTTGGGCCGCCGCAAAAGCCTCTTTCCAGCTTAGGGGACCAATAATCGCCATGACCTGATTTTTTCGAATCAACTTGTCCACGGCGATTTCAGCTTGGGCCGGGTTACCGCCCGAATCTTCGATAAAAAGTTTTACCCGTCCCGCTTTGTCTCCTTGAAAGACTCTCGTCGCGAGCATAATCCCTTCAAGAGCTTTACGGCCATAGGGGGCTAACTTTCCTGAAAGCGGTAAGACCACTCCGATATGGGTCGATTCCGCACTGCCTTCGGCAGCCGTCGTCACAATTTGCGAGGGAACGGATTCTAACGGAGCTTCTCCTGCCACCGTCGGCTCTGCGGTGACGCCGCCGAGACTTGCAATCCGTTTTCCAATTTTTGCTTTGGTGTTTTCATCCAAGATATCTCTTTCGAGTTTTTGTAAAGATTTTAAATCCGTAATTTTTTCGAGATGGGAATCGATATTTTCTTCAACGTTTTTTCGCGAGCTATCCGAAAGCGAAAGCGGAAGTTGGGCCGCGTAAGAGGCTAGCGCGGAAACATGATTTCCAAGAGCGGACGCTGTATTCGCTGCGAGTTGATAGACAATCTCGGCTCGACGAGGACCTTGCGATTGGACCTCAGACAATCTTAACTTCGCTAAAACTTGGTAAGCTTTTTCAAAATGTTCCTGCTGGTACTCAGTCGCCGCCAAATTATAAGTGACATCGAACGCCAATTCACTGCGAGGATAGCGCGCTAAAATACTTTCAAATTCTTTTGACGCTTCAGAGTAACGCTCTTGATAGTAGTAAATCGTTCCGATGCGGTAGCTCGCGAGTGCGTTGGCGCGTCCCCTCGGAAATTTATTCCGAATGACCTGGTAAGCATTTAAAGCCGCAGGGTAACTCTTTGCTTGAAGGAGTTTTTCAGCCTGCATAAACGACGCTCTGGCTTCGGGCTCGATTCGGTTGGTGCGAGAAAGTTCTGTTTTTTGACCAATGTCTTTAGGAGTCGACATCGAAGCACAACCGACAAAATAAATTGAACAGATTCCGACAACCAGAGAGACTAATTTTTTCATGATTTGAAAATCTCTTTAAACTTTTGAACAAACTGATTCACCAGAGGCTGGCAATCTTTGCTGGCTTCTTTGTCAAATTCCTTCAAAAGATCTTTTTGTTTGCTGTTTAAATGTTTGGGAATTTCAACACTCACGCGAATGAACTGATCACCGCTACCTGCTCCGTTTAACCGACGAATCCCTTTGCCTTTCAATCGCAAAGTTTCTCCCGATTGAGTGCCGGGACGAATCGTCAAATGGGTCGGGCCTCCTAAAGTGGGAACTTCGACATCCGCTCCCAATGCCATTTGGGTAAAAGTGAGTGGCAAATCTAAGATCACATGCTCGCCCTCTCGCTTAAAGAGTGGATGGTCTTTTACATGGATGTGGACAAATAAATCTCCCGAACGTCCCTGATGCGATCCGACTTCGCCCTCACCTTTTAAACGCAACCGTTGGTCGGTATCAATTCCGGCAGGAACTTTCACATTCACCGTGTGAGATTTTTGCGTGCGTCCTTTACCTTTGCACGTATCACACTTCGATTGAATGGTATTTCCTCGACCTGCGCAAGAGGCGCACGTTCGAGCCAGTGTGAAAAAACCCTGATTGAATTTAACTTGCCCGCTTCCCTGACAGGTTCGGCAAATCACAGGTTTCGTGCCAGGCTTTGCCCCACTTCCAGCACAAGTCTCGCAAGAAACATCTTTTTCAAAGGCAATTTTCTTTTCGACTCCGAATGCGGCTTCTTCGAACGTAATTTCGAGGTTGTAACGAAGATCAACTCCACCGCCTTGGGATCCTCCACCGCCAAAAATATCGCCAAAGATATTGTCAAAAATATCTGTGAAACTTCCCGAGAAACCGGAAGGATCAAAACCCCCGCCGAATCCGCCAGGTCCCCCTGCGCCCACACCCGCGTGACCGAATTGATCGTAAGCCGCACGTCGCTTGGAATCACTCAAGATCTGATACGCTTCACTGAGCTCTTTGAACTTTTCCTCAGCTGCCTTGTCCCCCGGATTGCGATCCGGGTGATACTGAATGGCGAGTTTTCGATAGGTTTTTTTTAATTCATCGTCGGTCACGGTTCGACTGACGCTTAAGATTTCGTAATAACAGCGCTTACTCATTTGAACCCTAGATTACCCTGCTTTTTTGCCGACGACTACTCTTGCGGGCTTCAAAGTTTTACCATGGAGAAGAGCCCCCTTTTCGAAGACCTCAACCACTTTGTCCACAAGCTCGTCCCCGGCCTCAACCTGAGAAATCGCTTCGTGCTTATTCGGATCAAACTTTTCGCCTGCTTGGCCTATGAGTTCGACGCCGAAACGACCGAGCATCTGGTTCAACTCATGGCGTGTCATTTCGATTCCGCTGATGAAGTTGGTCAACTCAGGGGTGGCCCCTGTTTTTAAAGCGGTGGAATGCTTGAGGGCCCGATCGAAGAAATCGACAATGACTAAAAGTTCGGACGTAAATGCCCGATTCGAGTTTCTAATCGCGGCATCTTGGTCGCGAATCATTCTTTTGCGGTAATTATCGAATTCCGCTTTCAAATAAAGAATATCCTTCTGCAACTTTTCAACGGGGTTTTCCTCGGGAGCGAGTTTTAATTCCTCTTTGGTTTTCCCGTCCTGCGACTCTGGAGTCGATTCCCCTTTTTCGTCTACTTCATTTTCATTGTATTCTGACATCGTCTTGTCCTTTCGTCTCTACGTAGTGCCGGTATCGGCCTTTATAATCCGGCTCGCCCTTTCCCATGGAACGTCTCACTTGATCGAGAAGTCCATGGAGCGTTTTTACCTCGGGAATATGGCGCGGAAGCTTTGAAAAAATTTCTTCAAGTTTCGAGCGCATTTTAAAAGGATCTTCCGGAAGAATAAACCCCGACTGTTCCGCAAGGTTCATGATATTGAAAACCAGTTTATCCCTTTGACTCGCGCCTTCTGACTCAAACTCCTGCCAAGGCTCCATTAACGTCATATTCGCTTCATAAGCAAATATAAGCACGGATTGGGCTAAGTTAAGGGAACGATAATGATGAGTCGACGGAATCGTTACCACCCAATCACATAACTCTACGTCTTCATTCGTAAGTCCTGAACTTTCGCAGCCAAAAACAAAAGCAAGTGAACCCACCTCATCTGTTTTCAGCTTCTGCATCGCCCGCCCCATCGCATCCCTGACTCGCACTGGATGAGGTCGGTGAACCGACCCCGTTCGCGCGGTTGCGGCCAAAGTGAGAGGGTTTTGAGGTTTTAAATATTCGAGGGCTGCTTGCAAGGTTTCAAAAAATCGAATGGATTCGACCCGGTCTTTCGCGTGCTTCGCTAACCGGTAAGCGGAAGCATCCAAAACGGTAGGAGAGCCAATGACGATGTATTCCCCTAAAAGACCCATGTTTTCGATCGCGCGGGCGGCGGATCCAATGTTTGCTCCCTGTTCTGGATGAACCAAAATGACATGGAGCTTCATTCGGAGTTGTTCACAGGTGCTGTGGAAAACTTTTTCTTCTTGTGTCAAACGTAAAACTCCAGAATGAGGGGACCTAATAGTAGATATTTTTTTAAGGGAATTAATACCTTAACTAAAATAGGAATCCAAGGGGAAGAATGCAAAAATTACACGAATTCCACAAAAGCACTCAACTTATCCACAGGCTGTGGATAACTTTTTGAGGCCTAAATACTTGTCTTTTTTTCTCAAAAATCGCAACTCCTACCCATGAAGGAAGCGTTACGCATGAAAAATACAGTGTTATGTAGATATTTTCCAAGCCATTTTTTGTCAAAACTTTTTTTAATAAAAATAACAATAACCTAACCGTCAAGTTGGGCGCGGTTTTCGGGCGGTGTGTTTCCATCAAAAAACCCCAGTTGGAGATGATGAATATCTAACGCCTTGTTTCTTTTTTGACTATTTTTATCCGTATGGGATTCGAGCACTCCCAAAATCTGCTTCGCCCGAGAGAGAACCTGTGTGGGTAAGCCCGCGAGCTTTGCGACTTCGATCCCGTAACTCTGGTTGCAACCGCCTTTGACGAGCCGATGTAAGAAAACAATCTCTTCCGCGTTTCTATCTACCAAAACATTGAAGTTCGCGAGCCCTTTGAGCTGGTTTTCGAGCGCCGTGATTTCGTGAAAGTGAGTTGCAAAAAGGGTCTTCGCCTTCACCTCATTGTGAAGGTACTCAACGAGCGACCAAGCGAGCGAAAGCCCATCGTAGGTGCTCGTGCCTCTCCCAATTTCATCAATCAAGATCAAAGATCTCGGTGTCGCTTGCGAAAGGATGCGCGCGACTTCACTCATCTCCACCATAAAGGTCGAACGTCCGTGTGCTAAATCATCCTGGCTTCCGATTCGCGTAAAAATAGATTCGGTCAGTGGGATGAGCGCTCTTTTTGCAGGAACAAACGAACCCATATGCGCCATCAAAGTGATTAAAGCCACTTGACGCATGATTGTAGATTTCCCCGCCATATTGGGGCCCGTGATAACGTGGGTTCGCAAGTCTTGTTCCGAAAAGAAGACGGAATTGGGAACAAACTCATTTTTTGCGAGGAAGGCTTCCACCACCGGATGGCGCCCCTCTTCAATCTCCATTTCAAATCCGCTATGAATTTGAGGGCGGACGTAGTGATTGGATTTTGCAACCGTCGCGAAACTTAAAAGCATATCCAATTCACCCAAAACTCTGGAGTTGTTCAAAAGGTTTTCGCACTGAGAGGCGACTTCTTGACGCAATTCCAGAAACAGGGCTTCTTCGAGGGTTTTTAATTTTTGATCGGCTGTCAGGACTTTGCCTTCGAAGTTTTTTAACTCTTCGGTGATATAGCGCTCTCCATTTGCAATCGTTTGTTTGCGAATGTAATGCTTCGGAACTTTTGAGAGGTGAGAATTGGTTACTTCGATCGTGTATCCAAAAACCCGAGAGTATTTAATTTTGAGATTTGAAATCCCAGTTTTCTCTTTTTCGGAGGCTTCGAGTGCTAAAATCGTCGACTTCGCATCGTGAGTGAGCCTTCGAAGGTTGGAAATTTCAGGATGGTAATCATCTTTAAAAATCCCGCCATCGCGAATCACAGACGGCGCGATATCTTGCAAGGCTTCTTCTAAATGCTCTGTCATTTCAGCGAGAGCCTGCAAATCGGTGGAAATCTTTTTAAGGTGCTTTGCTTGAGTTTTTTTCAAACTCGCTTTTAAGGCGGGAATACATTTTTGAATCTCGCGAATTGAGACCAAATCTCGCGGCATCGCAAGCCCTAGTGCGACTTTAGAAGCGAGCCTTTCGAGATCACGAATTTGCGACAAACCTTTTCGCAAAACTTCAGACAGTTCAAAATCAGACTGAAACTCTTCCACGGAATCGAGCCGACTCGAGATTTTCTCTAAATCTAAAAGTGGATGGAGTAACTCTTCTTTCAGTCGTCTTTTACCCATCGGAGTGAAGGTTTTGTCCATCACTTTAAAGAGACTCGGACCTTGCTCAGAATAGCCTCGTAAAATTTCAAGTGATTGATAGGTAATCGAATCCATCTGCAAAACATCTGCCCCCAAAAGAGGTTTCGGATCGCTGAAATAACTTAAATCCGAAATCTTTTGAGTTTCTTGGAGGTACTTTTTTAACGCATTGACCGCAACGCTGTCTTTTTCTTTGAAATAATTTTCGCGTAAAGTGAAAAGGGTCGTAGGAAAAAACTTTTTGATGTCCGAAGTCCAATAGGCCGTCAGAGAATCGGGATGCAAAACTTCTTTAGGCGAAAACTCCATAAAGATTTCCGTAAGTTTTTTGGGATCCTTTATGATTCCTGCGCGGACTTGGCCCGCGAGAAGTTCTAAGATTGCGACTTCAAGTTCATTTTTTTTATTCGGAAAAACACTCAAAAGGTAGTTTTGCTGATCTTCTGCAACGAGATCCGGATCGCCCACCAAACTTGGAGTAATCACACGCACGACATCGCGTTTGACGATGCCTTTTGCTTCCGCAGGATTTTCCATTTGCTCACAAATAGCGACTTTTAAACCTGCGGCCACTAATTTCTGGATGTATTGGCTCACCGAGTGGTGAGGGACCCCGCACATTGGAATCGGATTTTCGGAGCTTCTATCCCGCGAGGTGAGTTGCACTTCCAAAATAGGCGCTGTGCGAACTGCGTCTTCAAAAAACATTTCATAGAAATCCCCCATCCGATAGAAAAGGACACTATCCGGATAGTTTTTTTTGATCTCTAGATACTGTGCGAGCATGGGTGTAAGTTTTTGAATAGTTTCGGATTCCGGCATTCGTTTGGGTTATCAAATGCCTTTCGATTAGACAAGAATCATCCCCCGTCGCAAGGCGGCCAAAATCGAATTGTGTTGAGAAGAAAGAGAAGCTACATGACTTCGATGGTTTAGAAGAATGTGAAGAGACCGCTTCTCGATGAGGTGTGTATTCTGTGAGCATCAGAGGTCGGGGTGTATACGAACCGGCCATTCTAAGTAATTTGAATCACTTGCCTTTTTGAGACCAAATAAATCAACCGTCTAGAATGCAGTGTTTGTATACACTGAAAAACTCAACGCTTTCAGGGACTCTTCTTGGTCCCTGGCTTGCTTTAGTAAAGCACCAGGGGAACTTATTCAGTTATGGAAAATCGAGGCTACAAAATAACTGCAGGCATCGTTGTTGCCGTCGCAGGTTTGATGATGTCATCCGGTGGAGTCGATGTTCCACAGGGATTTAAATCATCGCCGCCCACTCAATCTTCGGACACTAGCCGCCGAGGCATCGCCGATGGCGATCAAATGCAGGCTCAAGGAAAAGATTCGCTCGCCAAAAAAGTGCTCCAAATCGGAGTGTCGGGATCGATGAAAGAAGCCCGTTATAACGAAAGTAAAAAAGGCGGAGGACAACAAGTCGACCGCAATAGTGGAAACCCGTTTCCGGCAAACACCGCGTACCACAGTTTTGTTCGAAGCACTTGCTTAGAATGGGAAGATCCTGAAGTGGCCTCGAAATGTAAAAAAGGCAGAGAACTGGATCCCTACATCACGCCTCACGGATTGGGAGAAAAAAACTCAGATGCTTCCGGACTCGAAGCTTTAATCGTCAAAGCTTATGAAAACGCCAAGGATAAAAACCAAGGAACCTCAGGAGAGTACAAAATCTGGGATGTCGAAGCTCGAAATGGCGAAGAGTTTGT
Source organism: uncultured Bdellovibrionales bacterium (assembly GCA_937903155.1). Taxonomy (GTDB): domain Bacteria; phylum Bdellovibrionota; class FAC87; order UBA2466; family UBA2466; genus CALCZU01. The sequence continues at coordinate 104,995 of CALCZU010000131.1, read as the reverse complement.
TCAAGACGGAGTCTTTAAAAGTGATCGCGTCAAATCTTGGAAAATAAAAGATCAACTCCAACAACAGATTGCAGACGTGGGATATAAAACCGCGATGCAAGAGACCATCCAAGTCAAAGATTTGGGAAAAGGCTTTAACGTCGCCGCTCCTCCTGAAGTTTTACGAACGATGGCTTCTCGTTACACAAAAATTTTACGAAACCGAATGGTCACAAACTTGGGCGAATCCCGAGCCAGTCAGCCAGGAACTGAAGTTCTTTTGAATGAAGACGTTTGGAATCCAAAAGAATACGCGCGCGCCGTCGCCGAAACTCCCGCCGACGGAATGTATAATCGTCGACAAAACCAATTTGAGTTTGATGATCGCGAAAACACTGAAACCCTTTCGATGGAAGAACGCGTTGCAAATGCTGAAAAGCTGAAAGAAGCCAGTGTTCGAATGGCGAATGCCACGATTGAAGGAGATAAAGTCGTTGCCGGAGATCCGAACAAAGAAGCTTACGATGCGGCAGCAAGTCGTTTGAATATTGCTTTAATTGATAGAGTTGGCGCCGATCCCAATGAAATGGTCAAACCTTCGGACGTGAACTTTGATAAAAAAGACCTCGCTCCACTCGTCGGGGAATACTCACAGAATGGAGAAAGAAATCTGGTCAACGCGAAAAACGTCGACCAACTCGAGTCGTACAACGAACAATTAAGAGAATCTGCTCGAGGAATGGCGCAAGCAGCTGCGAAATTTCCAGGTTCAACGCCTTATACTGAAGAGACCATCAAAGACACTTTAGCTTATCAAATACAACCCGGAACAAAAAATGCGGTTGTAATCAATGGTCGCACCAAAGCGATGGATGAAGATTTAATGGGAACACAAGTTCCTCGTCTCGGCACTCCCGAGAATCAAACGATCGAGCGAAATCTCGAAGTCAGACCTTCTCAGTTAACGTTTAGCGCCGCTCAGTAATTTCCGAGTTGGCTATACAGCGTCATTCTTCAAGCTTTTTCTCCGTTTTATCTTCACGAGACAGTTGCCATTTTTCATTACCATCGTTAGCCTCACAACCCTGAACAATAACCGCTCGACACTTGTTTTCTGAGTGAAGGGCTTTTTGGAGAAAAGTAATGAAACTTATTCTATCAACTCTTACACTAGCGCTTATGCTCACCGGTTGCGGAAAAGACTCCCCAACTTTGGGAAAACAAGAAGATCAGCGCTCAACCATGGGCAATCAACTTCGCAATACCTGGAAATCCAGCTGCTTGAACAAAACGGAAGTCGTTCTCAAAGTGGATGAAGCGAAAATCAACGTAGAACGCACTACTTTTTTCGATGTCGACTGCAAAGAAAAAAAACAAGTTGTAAAACAAAGCGGAACTTACAAACTTGCTAGCAACTTTAAAGAAGGCGTGAACAACTCAATCGTTTTCACTCCAGATGCACAAATTACAACTTCTTACGCTCATGAAACAGACATGATCATTTTCAATAATGCGATCACTCGCGCGATCAATGAAAAAGAAGTTGAAATTGCTGTTGGATCCACTCCAGACGTTGCGAAAAATTTAACTCGCAGAAACTTACAGCTCCGCGCATTGAAAGAACTCACTCCAATGTCGGCGGTAAACCAAGAAAAGACATTAAACCGTCTTCAACAAGAAAAAATGACTGAATACTCCGTCATGATCCCCACGGTTTCCGAAATGAGCGCAATGACATCCATTCGCTACGAATTGGACAATGGTTTCTTGCAAATGTGCGGTCCAAAAGACTTCTCATACGTTTTCTCGAAACAATAAAATAATTATTTATTTCGAAAAGGGAGTCTGGAAACAGGCTCCCTTTTTTTTGTAAAAAGGTATGGGGTACCTGCAAAAAGGTAGGCCGTACCGTTCGGGCTATTCCTTATCCCATCTTTTACCGGTGATGCAGGATCGAAAAATATCGAGGCCTTTGCTAAAGTTCGCCTCGGTTTCATCCATTTTATCTTTCTCTTTTGTTGCGAGCCCGTTAAATAGCTCGTCGAGCTCTTTCGTTGCGTCATCGACTTCTTCCTTCGTTAAGTCAACGGAGGCGACAAGCGTAACGATGAAGCGATTGCTTTCGATATCCACCCGAATTTCATGAACGAACGCTTTTTTGCGAACCGCTGGGATTAAACCCGAAGCCTCAAGATGGCGCATCCGGATTTGTTTTAACTGTCCCTTTTCTTCGTAAGGTTCGAAATGAATTTTTTCTGCAGCAAGACGAGATCTTTTAAGTTCATCTTTGCGTTCTTGATCATCCTTAGGTGTCGCAAGTGAATCAATCACTTTAAGAGAAAGCGCATTCTGGGCTTTCAGCCACTCATGCAAGTCTTTGAGACTTGTAATTTTTAAGAGGCTCTCAATCGATTCGTTCACCTCTTTCTCAGGTTTTGGTTTTGCGACCTTCTCTTTTTTGGCTTGAGTTGCCGCGTGTTTGAAGAGTTCAATGACGTCCGTATCGATTTCAACCCGTTGCTCCACTCTTAAAACATTTTTGGAGACACTGCGATCCATCCAAAACTGATTTTGCCCGCGGATTTCGGCTTTTTTGCCGGGAGTCCAGGGAGTCGTCTTCATAAATCCTTTGACGCTATGTCGAATCCGTTCACGTTCGAGATGGCTGTATTTGGGATCTAAATGCAATTCCGCAGATTCTAAAAATTCATCGCCTTGAATCACCTTTTCGATAAGAGTCTTAAACGTCTCATTCACCTGAACCGAATCCGCTTTCGGCTTAGGAGCTGCAAACGTCTTCCCTGAGGAAAAAACCAAGAGGCACAATAAAACACTTTTCATGATTCCGTTCCTTTCTTAAATAATGCGTTTTCCAAAAATGAATTGTTTTCGCATTTTAATTCTTTCTGGAGTTGGAGGTTTTTTGTCCGTCCGAGTTTCTATAATCGACATCAATGTCTCTGCGCGAGCTTTTTGCTCGGGCACGATCGATGTCTTAAGGGTTTCGGCGACTGCTTTACTGAGAATCTTTTGAACCCAGCCGGAGGACGACTCTTGTGCCAATCGTTTCAACTCCTTCGAAGCAGCTTCTCTTTCTCTGAAGTTTCGAGAACCTAATTCTTGAATCAGGTCTGCAAGCTCTCTTTTCAAAACGGGAGGTTTCTGAGTGGATTCGATTAAGCCTGCAAGTTTATCCACTCCGATATTCAGTCTCCTTAACTTAGCCGCGGCTTCCCACCCTTTCTGAGAAGGCTCCAACATAAAATCTTCAACCCATTTCAGAATATCTTGATCCGATACCTTTTGAAGTTCATCGCTAGGAGCGAGCTCTTTGTGGAGAGCGATTCGATAGATATCGTTTTTACGTTGCAAGATAAGTTCTTCGGAGTCTAATCCGCATGCGGTGATCATTTTCATAGGACTTTGGTATTGTTTCCAAGAAATATGTTCACCGTCTTCACCGTCCATCAGTTTTAAGTTCGGACGAATCTGAAAATTCTCCTGTCCCCCGAAAACCGAAATGATCAGAGCAGAATAAGTTTTATCGCCGAAGTACTTACTCACAACGTCCGACCGAAAAGGAAAATCCGTATAAGGACTACAATCGCCGCAATCCAATTCTTTCTGCGTCGGTAAATCCCACGCGTTGATATGCCCCTCCCCTACGGAGACTTGTAATGCGACCTCAAACTCGTTTAAAAACCAGATAGGCTTTTCACGATCCCAATTTTCAACCAAAAAAACTTCTTTTGCGTCTTGAGGACTCCAACCGCTTAATTTTTTTGTTCTTCGGTCATACAGGATGATCCAAGCGCCTCTCGGACTCACAGCCAGAATTTCTTTTGCGACCGGCATTTCGACAAATGCGCCCGTTCCCCGTACGAGAACTCCTTGAGAAAGGTGTTTTTGGATGCCGGACGAAGAAAAAATTCCAGTAAATCGATGCCCGCCCGGAATGATATTTTGGGATTGTATTTCTACCGTTAAATCGAGGGTCAACTTGGCGGTTTTGAGATCGTAGATTTGCAAACGGTTTTCTTTTCCGATGGGATAAATGCCCCATGCGACAGGAATCGCTGTTGCCATCTCGCTTAAACGCAAATTTTTCTCGGTCCAACTCTTTGTCTGCTGGGTGCGGGTAACCGAACGAAATTCTGTGCCTTCATCCTTTGAATTCACAAAATAGACTGTCCCGCTGCTATCACAGGTAGCGCCTAGTTGGTCACTGTTCTCGAAACTCGTCATCGCTGACAAACTTGTGGAAGGTTCAAAACCCTGTCCAAACAAATGCGCGGAAAATGCAATTAAAAATACGAGCGACAATCTACGGAAACGAAGTGAATTTAACAAAATGAAATCCTTGGATTAAATGATTTGGACGCGCAAAATACTCGTTTTGTTAAAAAAAATCAATCCAAAGAATCCAAACCGAAGGAATTTCAACTACTTAAAGGGCGATCCCATCAATCGATCAAGCCAAAAACTTTTTGCGCACAAGCTTGAGCGAAGAAATCGGATTGTTTCCCGCAGAATTGAACTTGTCCTTGTCCTAGCGCCAGCATGTAAGAAGCATATTTTTTAATATATTCTAAATCGTGGGTACTCACGACAATATCTTGGTTCGAGTCCTTTCGAAATTGGGCGAGCGTCTTCCAGAATGAGTTCTTCCCTTCGGGATCCAAATGATTGGTGGGCTCATCGAGAACAAGGATCCGAGACTTTTGTAAAATCGCACGGGCTAAAAATGCGCGCTGTCTTTGACCGCTGCTCAAAGCATTTAAGTTTTTGTCTCGAAGTTCGTTGATTCCCATTTTCTTCAGAACCGCTTCCACTTCACTGAGTTCAGTCGATGCAATCTGCAAAAAAGAAAAAACCGTTAGGTGTCCTGGATAAAAGTGTTCTTGAGGAACATACGAAATCCATTTTGAAATTTCTCGGGCGTCTAGGCGATGAGAAGAAGTTTTGAGTTCGCCTAGATACACACCTCCGCGATGAATGACCGGTTCCCCTAAAAGCGCTTGAATCAAAGTCGTTTTTCCAGAGCCATTGAGTCCCACGACCGCCGTCAGTTGTCCTAAAGGGATCGAGAAGTCCCAGGGCATTTGATTGACGGGAACGCCGTTGTGGGCGAGCTGTAACTTTTCAGCTGTGATTAGATTTTTATCTAGCGTTTCCATAAGAGATATAAAAAAATCGGGCCTCCTAAAAATGTCGTGACAACTCCCACCGGAAATTCAACGGGAGGCAAAGCGCTTCGAGAGATCGCATCCGAAAACGCTAAGAAAGCCCCTCCTAAAATGAGAGAATAGAAAAAGAGCGGCCGAGTTTGATTTGGCTTTAACCAAAGTCTCACCGCATGAGGGGCTACGAGTCCCACAAATCCGACGGTTCCAATCGCGCTCGACGTCATCCCCAGGAGAAACGAACTTAAGATCAAAATATTTCGTCTCGATGTTTGCGGATCGACTCCCATGCTTTTTGCCACTCCGTCGCCCAGGGAAAGAATGTCGATTTTTTTCGACTGCAAAAGCAGAAGCGTACAAATTACAGCGCTCGATCCAAATATAATCAGCGCCATTTGCATGTCGAGCCACGGAACTTGTCCGAAAAGCCATCGGACCGATCCGGATCCAATCGCCGATTGAAAGTACGAGACTAAAAGAAAGAGAACCGAAGAAAGAAAAAAATTCGACCCCATTCCGAACAGGATGATGCGTTCAGGGTTTCTTAAGTTCTTTTTTGAAAGCGTGATGAGAAGAAGCGAATACAAAACTGCAGAAATCAGCCCAGCGATTCCCTGAAAGTAAGTTCCTAAATATTGCGACAAATAGTGTTCAAAAAGAAAAACTCCCAAGGTCGATGCGGTTGACACGCCTAAAACGTAGGGTTCAGCCAAAGGATTATGAAAAAGCATTTGATAAATCGCGCCTAAGAGCGCGAGCGATGCTCCCGCCGCAAAACAGAGAAGAAGTCGTGGAATACGTAAGTCAAAAAAGATCCGATGCTCGGGGGATGAAACATCAAAAATTTTTGAGAGCGAAAGCTCAACCGAGCCTAAAAACGGTGAAATCGCTATCGATACCAATACAAAAGTATAAAAAAAATAGAGATGTTTACTTCGCATGGATTTCCATCGCGACTTTCTTAATTTCCGAAATCGCGGTCTCCGTTTTTCTTGCAAAAGTTCGGGAAGGAAGAAAAATCACTTTCGGCATTTGGTTTCTCCAAATCCTTTTACAAAATTGGATAAAGTCTTTTTTCTGCGAATCGTCTTCGATTAATAAAAAGACGACATCGGGTTTTTGAAGAATGAGCCATTCCTCTGAAACCGTCAGATATTCTTGCTCGCTTTTAAATTGGACGAGACTTTTTCCACCCACAGATTCCACAAGCGCGTGCAAAAATGTCCGTGAAGTAAAAACAATCGCAGGTGAAGTCCAAGCGAATCCTAGATAGCTGAAGCTGGGTTGATTCTCTTCAGTCTTGTAAACAGATGGGACCTTCTCTAGTCCCAGTAAGTTTGTAATTCTTACCGATTCCTCGTGAAAACTTTTGAGCGTCGAAATCTCAATCACTTCTTTTGCAATTCCTAAACGCGACAGCGCTACTTCATATTGGCTGTTTCTCGCTGCTCCATCTACTAGAACTAAGTCGGGGCGGTATAAGAGAGTGCGTTCAATCGAAGGCGCGAAAAAGTTTCCGATTCGTGGGATTTTCTTCGCGGCTTCTGGGTAGTCGCTAAATTCAACTGTTGCTACAAGCCGGCTTTCGCCCCCCAAATCGTAGAGCATTTCGGTAAGTGTGGGGCTCGTTGTAATGACTCTTTGAGGGGTCGCATGCGCCCAAATCGAGGGTAGGCAAAAACAAGAAATAAGGGCGATGAGGTTCATTTTTGGGAGACGGTGTCATACTTTAGGGATTCGCACAATACATTTTTATTCATAGATATTAAGTAGTTATAAATTATGAAGAAATCTATATCGCGCAAAGTCATAAAAACCCCGACGAGGTAGATAGTGTTGCCTCAGATCTGATAAGATCACAGTAGATACCGAGCTGTGCTGAAGATTTAGGTTGGCAAAGAACATTTAAACCTTCCAAAGGGGGCTTAATTGGACAAAGTCAAAGTAGCCACTGTAACCGATGCAAAGTGTTTCTTCACAGAAGAGCTGCGTCTCGCAATGCTCAAGCATCAAGTGACGGCGACAAACTATTCTGTGGAGTATCTCGCGGAGCTTCTCACTAAATTTATTGCCAGCGAAAATTTCTTCGCTCTCAGCGCCGATGGCAAACCGAGCGATCAGATTTTAACGGACCTCTACGCCGAATTTCTCAAATCAAACACCGAACAAAAAATGCAAGTCCTGCAACGCTTAGGAGACGTCAGCCTAATGGTGAGCGGATTTTTCTCTGACAGTCTCCAACGAAAGATTGTCGATACCGACTACTATTTTGGAATGGGTGAAAGCGCTTACTTACAGTTATCCGATCTCCAACATTCGAAACATTCGAAGACAATGTACGAAGAACTCGGAAGCAAGTTCAAACCTTTTTCGAACGTCTTAAGTGAAATGAGCGAAAAAACAAATATCCAATCGAATGCGGATCTTTTGAAGACTTACGAACGCTGGTTGCAAACCGGAAGCGATCGTTTAAGGGCCACACTAACGGAAAAGGGAATTAAAAATCCGTTTGTTCTCGATTTTAAAATTAAACACTGAAATTTTAAGGAAACGCTTTGAAATCCGCCGTTCGAAAAATCGATCGAGCTCTGAAGAGTTTGAATCAGCTCGAAACCCCGCAAAGTGCTGAGAATTACCTTCTCAAACAAATGCCGGGTAATTCCTCAAGCGAAAGCTCCCAAGATTTTCACGGAGCCTTGCTCGTTCGCTCGGCCGGAAAAATGTCGGTTTCACTCGGCATTTATTTTACTCCGAAAGTCTCTGAAACGCTGACGCAACTTGAAAGCTGGAATCCAAATGCTTGGTCTCATGACGAGGTCAAAGCGGTGACCGTTGCCACCGAGGAGATTAGCCATTTTCATTACCTCCTTGCGAACGCTTCGATTGGGCGTCCGATCTCGCAACTCGAGCTCGAGCTCCAAGGCGAAATTGATAAATTCATGCTTTTATTCTTCACTCTTGCTTCGACTGAAGAAAATATCGATTCGCATTTTGTAGCCCTTTTTGAAATGCTTTTTCAGCACTTTCACTTAAGAGAGACTCTAAGCGCAGATGAAAAAGAGCGCTATCAGGCGGCTAATAACATCGCGAAGTCGTTCGTTATTAAATGCCGAAAATATCTCGAAGATAAAGACTACGATTCTGCACTAAAAATTTTGCGACAATTCTACCGAATGAATACTTCTGAAAAACTCAGTCTGACTTTAAGAAAATAATTCACATTTCAAGCACGGAAATCGCTCTTCGAGCTTCATCACACTTATACCGCTGCCAGGAGTTCCTTGGACTGAACTCCCATGCCCTAACCCAATCTGCTAAAATGGGAATCCAACGTTTATCTCCCGATTCGCTTGCAATGCGAATGTAATTCCCAATCTCATAACTATTAGAGATGCCGCGAGCTTTTCTGAGAATTTCTTCTTGCTGTTCATCAGGGAAATCTTTCCAAGTTAAAGAATTAAGAATCCCCACTCGGACAAATTCACTCCGGTCATACAATGCTTTCAGGAAAATTGGCGTCTCTTTTACCGGCTGCAAAATTCCAAGCACTTTTTGAGCTTGATTTCTGACTCTGATTTCATCGCCTCTGCGTAAAAAGCGTATCCAGTTTTCGACGACTGGCGCCCAAAGAGGATCTTGAGACTCCAAAATAATTGGGAGTGTCTTTTCAATCGCAGCCACATCTACATAGGTATAGGTTCTCGAATGCTGTAAAAGTTTACTCTGGCTTGCGGAAGAGAGATTTACCCATCGGAGTTTTTCTAACGCTTCAATTCGCTCCACGGGTTTGTTTCTATCCATTACCTGCTGAAGCGCCAAAATGGTAGGAGCGGTATCCAATTTGATCGACTGCGGTTCGGGCTCAGGAAAATAAGAAAAGTTTGAATGTAGAACTTTAGAATTCTTCTCGAGCAGGTAGCTTTGTAAGCGATCAACAGTATTGAGATCATCTTCTTTGGATGAATATCCGAAATGCGTTTTTTCATGATCATTTTGCGTCACTCCTAAAACAGCGCGTCCGTCCCAATCTAAAGGAACCTCTTCTCCGTTCGGAAAGATTTTAAAAATCCGGTAATACTGACCTCGAGGATCATCTAGTATAAATACATTTGTTTTTCTATTCAGAATAATGACTTTAGACCCATTATGAATGACGGACCCGTCCGACCCGCAAAACTTTCCAATCGCATTATTTAGAGTTCGTTGCTTCCACGCCTCCGAAAAGCGATCAATCCGAAATTGAATCCGGTCGGAAATGGGTTTACCGTCCCCGTATTCAAATGCAAGTGCCCGAGCAATTTTGAGATTGGCCTCTGCTGATCCCGTCAGTCCATGACTCGCAACCGAATAGTTGAAGGTTGATTTTTCCTCGGGAACTTCCACGCCATCGGGGTCCAAAAAAGAATTTTTTCCAATGAGTCTTTCAAACTTCTCAATCCGAAAGGTTCCAGTGATAGGATTTTCCACAACGGTAGTTCCAAAACCATTTTCGTAGACAATCTCTTCCCCAAGGTTTTTAACAGTGGGTTTCGGTCCAACATGCTTTAGGATTGCCGCTTGAATATCGGCAGAAGGCAAATTTCTTTTGAATAGCAAAGGCGTATGTCTGCGGACTGCGGCTCGAATCGCGTTTGCATCTGCCGCGGCTAAGTAGGTGAGCCTCGCTTCAACCGCATCCGCCGAATAGTAAACTCCTTGAGGACTACTGATAATCGAAAGTAATTTGGGGCAGGGAAAAGTGATTATCACCGACGATTTTCCATGGGAGGAAAATGTACAAAAAAGAAAGACAAACTTTAACAGTATTCGAAGTTTCAAATTGTGCGTAAGTTCGACACGCATTCTTCTGTATTCCTCTTGTATTCGGCGAATTTCCGCCACGGTTATCTATTTCATTGGATAGAAATGCAATCTAAAGACCAATTTTTTTCTCGTTGAGATAACTGAGTTGTTGCGGCCTGCGCCTGCTCGCAATGCCACTAGTGACATCCACCCATGACATTTATGACACTAAAAACGCACTGGATTTAGAAAACGCCGAGGCGACCTGGAAAGATCGAGAAGAAGAGGAGGCTTGCCGCGCAAATGAGAATTGCAATATAGGTGCTCGTACTTTGCACAGCGAGTTTGGAACCACCACTTGCGTCCTGCATGTAGAGATGCACAATGACTTTTAAATAGTAATAAATTCCCATCGCACTGGAGATCACCGCTAAGACCGCGAACAAGACCCCTTGAGTTTTAACACTTTCAAAAAGGATGAAATATTTCGCGAAAAAACCTGCCGTCGGAGGAATACCTGCAGCAGAGAATACGAAGATTGCTAAAGCAATTCCGAGTACCGGATTTCGAAATCCGAGTCCCGAGAGATTCGAAAATTCCAAAGACTTTCCGTTTTGTTCCATGAGATTTAAAAACGCGAAGACTCCTAAAAACATCATTCCGTAAGTCACAAGATAGTAATAAATCATCTGTTGGCTTTGAGCGTCCTTCGGCAATGCGGCGACCCCTAAGATAATAAAACCTGCGTGCGCAATACTCGAATATGCGAAAAGTCTCTTGAGATTTTTTTGTCTGAGCGCACATAAGTTGCCGACAAAAATACTGATGACCGCAAACCAACTCATGAGGCCCATCCATTTTTCGGCTAATGGAAGAAAGACGCCTCCAAAAATTCGGATGGCTAAACCAAAGCTCGCAAGCTTGACGGCACTTCCCATAAAACCCGTGATGCTTGTCGGCGCTCCTTCGTAAGCGTCCGGCAACCACATTTGGAAGGGAGTCATTCCGATTTTAAATCCGACCGCCGCCAACATCAGTCCTAACGAAACTAAAACCGCGGGATTTGAAAGGTTCGACGTCTGAGCTAATAGAAACTGGAGTTGCCCGGTTTTTAGGGTTCCAAATTGCCCGTATAAAATGGCGACCGAAAGTAACAGAAGGACTGTCCCAAAAGAGCCAAACAGAAAATATTTCAGTGCCGCTTCGCAGGATTTCACATTTTCACGTCTAAAGCCGACAATCACATAGGTCGGAAGGGACATGAGTTCCAAGCCTAAAAACAGCATGAGAAGATCATTTGCCGAAACTAAAATCATCATTCCGACAGAAATAAATTCGATTAAGATCAAAAGTTCATTCCGTTCTAACCACTCTTCATAAAACGAATGGAAGAAAAGTAAGGTGAGCAACAAAAAGACATCGATCGCCCAGAAAAAATTGAGCGTCATTCCATCGAGTTTGTAGATTTTGGTAAACTCTACCAGCCAAACCGGACCGGTTAAGCTCGAAGGATCACTAAAAGCCAATCCCGATGTAAATGAAAGTTGAAAAACATAATAAAGAGAAATCAAGGGCCCTAAAAAAGCGACGGTCGACTTTAAAGGCTTTAGCCCTTCTTCCGACACGCATTCGAGCACAATCAATAAAAGCCCCGCAAACACCAACGCTAAAACCGGGCTTAAAGGCAGAAAGAAATATTCGTAAATTGCATTCATTTCACAGTACCTGCATCTAAGGCCGTTTTCTTAAGCGTCTCCGCCCAGTAAGTATCCAAGGACTGATTAAATTTACTTAAGAAAGAATTCGGAGCTAAGCCTAGATAAACAATTAAAATACAAAGCGGCAAAATCGCTGCCCATTCTTTCAAGGTCACATCTTTCAACGAACGGTTCTCTGCATTCGTCACAGGACCGAACAAAGTCTTTTTGACCATCGTCAACGTATAAAGCGCCCCGAAGACCACACCCGTCACCGTAACGAACGCCCAGGTCTGATTTGCTTCAAACGCTCCCATAAAAACTAAGAACTCTCCGACAAATCCATTCAGTCCAGGCACTCCCATGCTCGAGCACGCGACAAAAACAAAGAGAATTGAAAAATAAGGAACAATAGCGGCAAGTCCTCCGTAGTCTTCAAACTTCTTTGTGTGACGACGTTCGTAAAGCATTCCAACCAGTAAAAACAATGCGCCGGTCGTGATTCCGTGATTCACCATCTGGAGCATACTTCCCGTAAGCCCCTTCGTATTCATCGAGCAAATTCCTAAGACACAGAACCCTAAATGACTGACCGAAGAATAAGCGACGAGCTTCTTCATGTCTTTTTGCTGGTAAGCGACCCATGCGCCATACAAAATTCCGATTATTGCGAGATAAGCAACGCAGGTCGAAAATTCGACAAAAGCATTCGGAGCAATGGGGATTGCAAATCGTAAAAGCCCATAAGTTCCCATTTTCAAAAGCACAGCGGCAAGAAGAATACTACCTCCCGTCGGCGCCTGAACGTGCGCATCCGGTAACCAAGTATGCAATGGAAAGAGTGGGACCTTAATCGCAAAGGCGATGAAAAAACCTAAGAAGACGAGCTTTTCTGCATTTAATCCCCAGAAGACTTCAACAGGTGAAAAATTCAATTTCGTAAAGGCTGCAATCTCACCCGTATACTGTCCTAATTGGACATGAGTTTGTGAGAAGAGATAGAAAATCGAAGCCAGCATCAACATGCTTCCCGCAAAGGTATAAATAAAAAACTTCACCGATGCGAAAACTCTTTGCTCGCTTCCCCAAACCCCAATGAGAAGAATCATCGGGATGAGCATGAGTTCCCAGAAGACATAGAACAAAACCATATCGGTCGCTAAAAAAGTTCCTGTCATCGCGGAATCCAAAACGAGATAACAGCTCATAAAAAACCGCATGAACTTTTTCTCGTTAAAGCTCGCTAAAATCGCAATTGGCATCATCAGTTTGGTTAAGATGACGAGAGGAAAACTAATGCCGTCGATTCCCAAACCGAAACTGACTCCCATACTATTCAGCCAAGGATAGTTGAAGACCATCTGAAGTTGCGTAGCATGCGCGCTGTCAAAACCTTGATAGACAAAGAATGCGAGTACCCAACCTAATAAAGTAACAACCAGCGCAAAATATTTCGAAAGCTCATCCGTGAGCGCGAAGCAAACGAGAGCGCCAATCAACGGGAGAGTCACAAGCCATAAAAGAAGGTGTTCCATCCCCATCACAAAACGACCCCTTTCAGAAGCACCATAAATAATACGAGAAGTCCGAAGACAAAGAAGAGCAGATACGTCTGCACAATTCCGGTTTGTAAAAGGACGAGGAGACTTCCCATTCCTTGCGCCGCTTTGGAGGGTAAAAGAACGAGACCATCGATAATATTCGGATCAAAGAACTTCGCAAAAAATGCACAAAGTGCATCAAAGGGTTTCACGATCACAAGACCGTAGAGTTCGTCCACCCAGAATTTATTTTCGAACACGGTTTTGAATGGAACAAGAATCTTTCCAGGAGTTTCGCTTCTTTCGGGCTTCGAATAAAAATAAAATCCGAGACTACAGGCAATGATTGCCGAAACCGTCGCGACTGCCATAGCCCTCTCTTCGGACAGCGCGCCGTGCCCTTCAACGAGCGGGCCTAGCACTGGATGCAGAAAGGCTTCTAAGTAATTGGGCAAGAGATGTAACCCTTCAGGCATTCCTAAAAATCCAGCCACAATACTTCCAAAAGCTAAAATGTAGAGAGGAATCAGCATTGTCGCAGGGCTTTCATGCGGATGCTTGTCCCCGCGATACTCTCCCAAAAAGGTCAGCGCCCAAACTCGGACCATGTAAAAAGCCGTTAAAAAAGAAACGAGAAGGCCTAATATCCAAAATGTGGTTCCGTAACTTTTCGCCGTCAGTGCCGAGTAAAGAATCATGTCTTTACTGAAAAAACCCGCAAGCGGCGGAATTCCTGCAATCGCAATCGTGCCGATCGTAAAAGTCAGAAAGGTGGATGGAAGTTTCTTTTTTAATCCCCCCATTTTCCAAATATCTTGTTCGCCTTCGCACGCATGAATCACGCTTCCGGATCCTAAGAAGAGAAGCGCTTTAAAAAAGGCATGCGTCATCACATGAAAAATCGCCGCCAGATAAGCTCCGCATCCTAACGCTAAAAACATCAAACCCAGTTGGCTGACGGTCGAGTAAGCGAGCACTTTTTTAATATCCCGTTGCGACGTTGCGATCAGTGCCGAAAGAAGTGCGGTTGAAATTCCGATAATCGCAATAAAAAGACTCGTGTCTTGAGCGACCAAAAAAAGACCATTCATTCGACAGATGAGATAAATCCCTGCCGTCACCATCGTCGCTGCATGAATCAGTGCCGAGACGGGCGTTGGACCCGCCATCGCGTCGGGCAACCAAACATAGAGCGGAATCTGCGCTGATTTTCCCATCGCGCCTATAAATAAAAAGAACGCGGCGAGATTCAGCATTCGCACGTCGAAAGTTTGCGTGTCGAGAAGCTTTGCGATTTCTGCAAAGTTCAACGTTTTAAAAAGCTGATAGCAAATGAAAATCCCGATTAAAAACCCCGCATCCCCGATGCGGTTTACGATAAAGGCTTTCATCCCCGCTTTGGCTTTGTTGATATCTTCAAACCAATATCCAATGAGAAGGTACGAACAAAGACCGACGCCTTCCCACCCCACGAACATCCCTAAAAGAGACGTGGAAGTGATGAGCACGAGCATATTAAACAAAAAGAAATTCAAATAAGCGAAATACCGGTACGCATTGTGCTCATGCGACATATAACCGATGGAGTAGATATGAATGAGAGAACCAATTCCCGTCACCACCGCGCACATCATCCAGGTCAATGGATCCGAAGCGAAAGACCATTTTACCGTCAATTCGCCGACCGTAAACCATGTCCATTCGAAAGGTCCGGCATCCGGTGCGAAATGCTGAACCATCACGGAGGCAAAAGAAGTTAAAGCAGCAATGCTCGCAATGACACCCGCGCGTTTCGCAGTCGCAGGTCTTAAGATAAGACCATTCACGATGGCGCCAATTAAAGGGGCCGCAAGTAAGAGTGGCATCATCATCCCTGCAACTCCTTGTAAAGTTCCGTATCCGACGAGTGTTTGATTCGATATAGATTCAATAAAATTCCCAAACCAACGGCGACTTCACCCGCCGCGATGGTAATAATAAAGACGACGAGCATCGTTCCATCCGCCGATCCGCTCCGGTGCGCCGCTTCTATTAAAAGCAAGTTCACGCCGTTTAGCATCAGCTCAATACTCATCAAAACAACAATCGCGTTTCGTCGGATCAAAAACCCAACCATTCCTAAGCCGATTAAAGCAATCGCGATAAACTGAGTCCAGTAGACAGAGGAGAAATTACTCATTGGGCGTCTCCTTCGACTGTTTCGCGAGAGCAAATACCGCGACAATCATCACCACTAAGAAAATGGAAAGAATTTCGAAAGGCCAAAGGTATTTCGTAAACAGTAAAGTAGCGACTTCTTTAAGTGATAGAGCGTGCGCGCCACCGACCGCGGGTGCTACGCCTAAAGTCAGCGCTTTGAGCAAGTATAGTGAAACCGCCCACGCCAGAAATGCCGAAACGATCATGAAAATCCAATTCCGGTAAGCCCCACTACTATTGGGATTCATGAGCATCACGACGTACACGAATAAAACCACGATAGCACCTGTATAAACCAAGACCTGAATTACCGCGATGAACGGCGATTCCAAAAGGATATACAAACCTGCCAGTCCGAAAAAACTTAAGATGAGCGAAAAGGCACTGTAAACGGGGCTTTTGCAAAGAATGACACTACTCCCGCACAGGAGAGTAAAAATACCGATCGCAATGAAAATTCCATCTGTCATCTTTTGTCCCAAAAATACAAACCGATCGCGGTGAGAACAATGTTAATGAGCCCAATCGGAATGAGATTTCCCCAGGACAATTTCATCAACTGGTCAAATCGAAAACGGGGCAAAGTCCAGCGTACCCACACATAGATGCACATGAAAACCATGACTTTAGTGAAAAACACCGCCACTTGAATCAAAGCCAAGATGTTTCTCGATCCAATCATCGAAAATAGAGCTTCGTCCGAAAGATACGGAATCTGCCATCCGCCGAAATAGACAGTCGTCATGACAGCCGACATCGTCGTCATCGCCATATATTCCGCCATAAAGAAACTCGCAAAGCTCATACTGCCATATTCGGTATGAAATCCTGCGACCAGTTCTGCTTCCGTTTCTGGCAAATCGAAAGGCAAGCGGTTCGTCTCTGCAAAAGCCGCGACGAAGAAAACCAAAAAACCTAAAGGTTGGTAAAAAACTCCCCAGTTGGGAAGCACTCCTAAAAGAAGTCCCGATTGTTTAAAGACCATTTCTCTCAGGCTTAAAGTTCCGTACATCATGACGGCACCCGTCACTCCTAAAGCCAAAGGAATTTCGTAACTCACAATCTGGGAAGCCGATCGCATCGCGCCGATGAGTGAAAATTTATTGTTCGAAGCCCAGCCGCCAAATAAAGTTCCGTAGATTCCGAGCGATCCGATCGCAAAGATATAAAGCAACCCAACATTGAGATCCGCAATTTGTAAAAGATATTTGCGATCCCCGATTTCAAAAAAATCCCCAAGAGGCAATGCCGCAAGCGACAGGCACGCTGGCATCACCGCTAAAAAGGGAGCGATTTGAAAGAGAAACTTATTCACATTCGACGGAACCGGATCTTCTTTCATCAAAAGTTTCAACGCATCCGCGACGGGTTGGAGAAGTCCCAAGGGTCCTACTCGATTGGGCCCCGGTCGATCTTGAATCAACGCAGCGATTTTTCTTTCGAGATAAATCATGACGGGCACAACTTGGATAATCAGCACGAGGATCACAAGCGTTTTAACAGCGAGAACAATGAAATCGAATTGATCCATCAGTGCAATCTCAACAATCTCTTCCTAAAAATATAGGAAAGTGCGAGCACAAGAAGTGCCATGTAAAGTCCACCGGCGATCAAAATATCGGTTCCTTCTTTCAAAGAGTCTCGATAAATAATGGCCCACGGGATAAAAAACACGCCTTCAACATCGAATAAAAGAAATAAAACGGCGACGAGATAAAAATGTGTCTTAAATGGAACTCGAGCAGACCCTTCCGGTTCTACTCCGCATTCATATGTCGAAAGTTTACTGGCATTCGGATTTTTCGGCCCAAGAATATGGCTGACCGTATAGATGCCGATGCACAGGCAAACTGCGAAAAAAAGTAGCAAAAGTACGGGAAGAAAATTTTCCAAACCTTAACCTCACAAGAAGCTTAAGACAGCCTTTTCAGCAAATTCGATGACGGGTCCAAAAAACAATCCTAAGACCACCGTCGGAATAGCGAGCAGAACCAATCCCGCTCGATGCAGCGGCAAAAGATCAAGCGCTACGACTTGCTCATCTCTCTCGAAGTACATCGCCTTCAAAATCTTCGAGTAATAATAGAGAGAAACAACACTGTTCAAGACACCAAAAATCGCAAGCCACAAAAATCCAGGAGCTTTTAAAAGCGCGCCGAACAATAAAAATTTACCGATAAAGCCAGAAAACATCGGAATTCCCGTCAGCGAGAAGAGAAAAACCGCCATGCAAACTCCGAGTGTCGGACTCGACCATCCCATTCCTCTGAACGCACTTAAGTCTTCACTCTTTTTGATATCCGAAACAATTCCAACCACCCAGAAAGCTCCGATATTCATCAAGCAGTAGGCAACGAGATAAAAGAGGATTGCTGTGAGCCCCGTCTTTTCCATTCCCACAAGCCCCATCAAAATGTAACCGACATGAGCAATACTCGAATAGGCAAGGATGCGTTTTACATTGGTCTGTCCGATTGCCGACAGATTACCAATCAGCATTGTCACGGCCGCAATCATTGCCACTGCATTGGGTAATGAAAGCCCCGGAATAGAGGTCCAAACACCTTCCCCCGTTTTAGTTGCACACGCCGTTAAGAAAAATCGGATAAGGGCTGCAACGCCTGCGGCTTTAGGTCCGACGGAGAAGAAAGTAGCGACTGGAGAAGTTGTTCCTTCGTAAACATCCGGCGTCCAAAAGTGCATTGGGAAAGCAGAAATCTTGTAGGCAATTCCACCGTAAATTAAAAACAGCGCAAAAAGCACAATCAGAGGTCGGCCATCCGCGTGCGCCGTCAAATATTTTCCGATTTCAGCATACTGCAAGCTTCCCGTATAACCGTAAATCAAACTAAACCCGTAGATCATGAGGCCTGAAGAAAGCGCTCCGAAGATTAGATATTTAATCGAAGCTTCATTGCCTCTTAAGGTATGACGAGCAAATCCCGCCATTGCAAACGACAAAATACTCGCCGTTTCAATTCCGATATAGAGAGTTAAAAGATGCGTCGCATTTGCCATTAAAGACAGACCAAACGTAATGCAAAGAAGCAGTAACCCGAACTCGGTTCGGCCACTGGTTTCTAACTCTTTCGATCCGTAAGCGACAATGGCGCAAATGGCGGCCGTCGCAAAAAAGAAGATTCTGAAAAAATTCCCAAAACCATCATTGGCGATCATGCCAGAGAAGTAAGTCTGGACACCCGTTGCGACATCGGCTGTCGCCCAAATCGCAAGCCCCATTCCAAAGACAATGACAATCAGTGGAAACAACGTTTTTCGGAGCGAGGGCAAAACCGCATCGTAAACGAAAAGAGTGCACAGAAAAAATGTCAGCGCGATTTCGGGTGCGAACAACTTTAAATTTGTCATCATTTCAGGAGTCACAAAAAACCCTCTATACTTTATTAAATAACGTTAGAAGTTGCGCAATCGTTGAGCTCATCAAGTTTAGAACCGGCATTGGGTAGACACCCAAGACGATCACAAGAATCGCAAGCGGGATCAAAGTGAATTTTTCTCGCCACGTCATATCTTCTAAATTTGCATACTCTTCATTGAGAGGTCCCAAGAACACTCTCATGAACATCCAAAGAAGATATCCGGCACCCAGCACGATCCCAATCGATCCGATGACGACATAAACCTGGAATCTTGGATTCGAAAAAGCGCCTAAAAACACAAGCGCTTCACTGATAAACCCAGAGAGCCCGGGAAGACCTAAAGAAGCAAACAGCGCAATCACCATGTAGCCTGTGTAAACTGGAACCGTAGAGGCAATTCCGCCGAAACCGCGGCTTCCATCCGGCTTTACAATCCAACGGTGGTGAGCGCGGTCATAAAGAACGCCCACTAAAAGGAACATCATCGCGGTCGAAGTTCCGTGATTGAACATCTGAAGAACAGCCCCGTTCACGCCTGCGGTCGTAAAGCTCGCCATTCCCATAATCACGTATCCCATGTGAGAGACGGACGAGTAAGCGACGAGTTTTTTCAGATCCTTCTGAGCCATCGCGCAGCAAGCGCCGTAAATCACGTTGATGACCCCTAAGATCATCATGAAATTCGAAGCCCACATCGTGGCGTCGGGAAGAATGGAATAGTTCATTCTTAAAATCCCGTAGGTCCCCATTTTCAAAAGAACACCGGCCAGAATCACGGAAACCGCAGTCGGAGCTTCCACGTGCGCCCAAGGTAACCATGTATGGAAAGGCCAAATCGGAACCTTAATCGCAAATCCGATAAATAGGCCTACCCAGAAAAGTTTATCCATCGGGATAGCCCAACCGAAAAGGACCAACTCTTTGCCAACGAAAGCGTGCATTTTCGCAAGCTCAATCAAGTTAAACGTGTGCGGTTCGCTGTAGATGTACATGGCCAACATCACAAGCAACATCAAAACAGAACCGAAAAGCGTATAAAGGAAGAACTTAATCGCCGCGTAAACTTTATTCTTACCGCCCCAAATCCCGATGAGAAAATACATCGGAAGCAGCATGATTTCCCAGTAAACAAAGAAGAGAAAGAAATCGAGCGCACAAAAAACACCGATCATCCCTGTTTCTAAGAACAAGAACATCGCGTAGTACCCTTTGACCCCTTTATCAATTCCCCAAGAAGCCACCACACAGAGAAATGAAAGAAGCGCTGTTAAGAGAACCATCGGGACACTCAGTCCGTCGATCCCGACATAATATTGAATATTGTAAGCTTTGATCCAATCAACTTGTTGAACAAACTGTAGTCCGGGATTGGCTGTGTCGAAGTTCATGTACAACCAAACTGCGAGAGCCAGAGGAATCGCTGTAAATACCGATGCGGTCCATCGAACCAGATTGTCATTATTTTTGGGCAGCGCCAAAATCGTAATCATCCCGACCAGGGGGATAAATGTCATCAACGTTAAAATACAGCTCATAGGTTCATCCTTCTATCTTACAAAGTAGAGTGCCAGCGCCAGCATAGAGATTGTAATAATCAAGTACTGCTGCACTTTTCCCGTTTGCAATTGCCGAATCGTCCATCCACCCACTGCCGCCAAGTGACCCGGACCATCCACAAAAACTCGGTCGACGATTAAATCGTCGAATTTTGCGATGACGGCTTTAATCGCCATCGTAATATCTTTCCATCCATCGACAAAAATTCGGTCGACCACCATGTCATCAAACGCCGCTAAGAAGCGGTTAAAGCTTAAGAAGACTTTTTTGATAAGCACACCGATGTAAAACTCATCGAAGAAATACTTATTAAAGAGAATATAGTGCAGAGGACCGGTCAGTTTCTTCACGAGATCTGGATTGATGATTCTCTTAAGGTAAGTAATCGCAGAAAGGAAAATTCCCGTGAACGCAACGATAAGCGAAATAATCAAAGCTTGTTCGTGCGCATGGTGATGAATTTCGGGGTTGCCGTGTTCGACAATTCCCATTTCATGCTGAGCGCCTTCTAAAGCGACATCAAACCATTTCGTCGGCATGATGTGATCAATCGATTCAATCCCCGTGGGTCCTGCAAACACGATTGCAAACGAAAGACCTGCGAGAACAATTAAAGGGATAATCATCGGAAGTGGCTGTTCGTGAGCGTGATGATGTTTGTGTTCATCCCGGGCGTGTCCGAAGAAAGTTAAAAACATTAAACGGAACATGTAGAACGCCGTCAGACCGGCCGTCGCAAAACCTAAAATCGGCAAAATAAAGTGAGCTGGATTTTCCATGCTGTACGCAAGGACGCCACCTAGAATTCGGTCTTTACTGACAAAGCCCGAAAATCCAGGAACCCCTGAAATCGCAAGTGTTGCAATCAGCATCGTCGCAAAAGTCACAGGCATTTTAGATTTCAACCCACCCATTTCACGCATATCTTGCGTGTGAACTGAGTGAATCACGCTTCCAGAGGCCAAGAACAAGCACGCTTTAAAACAAGCATGTGTCACAAGATGCATAAAACCTGGAGCAAAAGCACCGACCCCCACTCCCAATACCATGTATCCCAATTGAGAAATAGTTGAGTAAGCGAGGACTTTTTTAATATCGACTTGAACCAAAGCAATTGTAGCTGCGAAGAAAGCTGTGATGCCCCCGACGTAAGCGACTACCGGCAGCACTACTTCAGCCGCCTGTAAAAGTGGGAACATTCGGATCAATAAAAACACACCGGCCGCGACCATGGTGGCCGCGTGGATGAGTGCCGAAACGGGTGTCGGACCTTCCATCGCATCAGGTAACCAAATGTGGAGTGGCAACTGGGCCGATTTCCCAATCGTCGCCATCATCAACATAAAGCCGATGAAGGCATATGCCGGCATCCCAAGCAGAGTAACGTTATGGTACTCGGGATTTGGAATCAGTTTATAAAGTTCTAAAAAGTTCGTCGTTCCAAAGACATAAAAGAGACCGGCGATGCCTAAAAGAAAACAGGTATCCCCAATTCGGGTGGTCATAAAAGCTTTGATACTCGCGGCGTTCGCCGATGGTTTTTTGTAATAAAAACCAATTAATGAGTAAGAGCAGACGCCCATGACTTCCCAGAAAATAAAAAACGTAAAAAGATTGTCCGAAACGACGAGGCCTAACATCCCTGCCGAGAAAAGGGCGATGTAGGCGAAAAAGAGATGATAGCGATCTTCTCCATGCATGTAGCCTGTCGAGAACAAGTGGATGAGAAACGCGCAAAGAGTGACCATCCCTAGCATGATCGCGGTCAGATTATTGACGAGCGTTCCGATAACGATCTGAAAGGACTTGTTAATACCGGCAGCTTCAGCGCCCGGCATCGACATCCAAGTAAAACGTAACGTGTCGTGAACCTCGCCTTTGCTGACAAGTTCCATAAAAATCGGCATTGCGAGCAGAAACGATCCAAAAATAGCTAATACCGGAACGAAATCCCCGTGTCGTGGAAGCTTTTTACCGATCGAAACTTGGACCAGAAACGCTAAAAAAGGGAGCAAAACGATGTACAAACACTGCTGGGCCATCTTTAGTTCCTCAAAATATTTGCTTCATCAGCGTTAATGGTTTCTTTTAAGCGGTAAAACCGCAAAATCACTGCCAGCGCGACTGCCGCTTCGGCCGCTGCGATTAAAATCACAAAAAGTGTAAAAACCTGTCCATCGATCGCAGCCGCTCTAAACTTACTAAAAGCGACAAAGTTAATGCCCGCTGCATTTAAAATCAGCTCAATTCCAAGCAAGATTCCGATCGTATTTCGACGGCTCAAAACCGCGAAGACCCCTAAGAGAAAAAGGCAAGTGCCGACAACTAAGTAAGCTTGTAAAGAAGTTGCCCAGTCTAAAATATTCATTCAGGCCTCGCTAACCAAACCGCGCCCACGAGCGCACCTAAGAGCAAAATCGTAATCGCTTCAAAGGGAAGTAAGTAATTTCCAAGTAACGCTTGGCCAATCAGCTGAGTCTTTGCCAACGCTGCAAACTCTCCCATTTTTTCAGGTGGCGTTGCCGAAACAGAGTCTGACAATTTTAAGGTTTCTTTAATCAAAATGGGGCCCAGTGCGCCCATCACGACAATAAAAGGAATGAGCCCTTTCATGAGAGTGGTTTTGAGTTTTGCTTCATACAGCCACTGCGTGAGCATGATCGCAAAGAGCACTAAAATCGTGACCCCTCCGACGTACACAATGACTTGCGCGCCCGCTAAGAAATCAGCGCCCGCAAAAACGAACATGACCGCCACTCCTAAAAAGGAAAACAGCAGAAAAATCGTCGCGTACAAAATATTAGGATGCAAAACCACGACAAGTGCCGACACTAGGGTCATCACTTGAGCGAGCAATAAAACGAGTTTCATTCCATTTTCCATTATTGCCCCATCACCAATTGCATCATGGATTTCCCGTGGAAAATCCACATCCACAGAGCCGTTCCAATCACGTTAAAAAAGGCAATTGGCATTAAACCTTTCCAACAAAAGCCCATCAATTGATCGACGCGTAAGCGGGGAAGAGTCCACCGGAGCCACATCACGATAAAAACAACGAAAAGTGTTTTCGCCATAAACATGCTGAAATGAATAATTGCGATTAAACCGGAGGGAAGTGTCACCCACATGTTTTCAAGATTTAAAAACGGAACCTGCCAGCCACCTAAGTAGAGCGCCGTCACCATCGCAGACATCACGAAAACATCGCAGAATTCGCCCAGCGCATAAAGGCCGAAACGCATTCCGGAAAACTCGGTATTAAATCCCGAAACCAGTTCGGATTCGGCTTCTGGTAAATCGAATGGAATGCGGTTCGTTTCCGCAAGACCGCCGACAAAAAGAATGAAAACGGAGAACATTGTGAAAGGATTGTGGAACATGTTCCAGAAATGATAATTCTTCATCATTTCCCCCTGCCAAACCCAGCCCTGTTGTTCGACAATCGAGCCGATTTGGAGCGTTCCCGAAATTAAAACAACCGGCAAAATCGAAAGTGCGACCGGGATTTCGTAACTGACAATTTGAGCAGCGCCGCGAAGACCACCGAGAAGCGACCATTTATTTTGCGATCCCCAAGATCCGAGAAGCATTCCCGGCGCAATTAAAGTCGTGACAGCGACTAAATAAAAAATGCCAATATTCAGATCTGCACCGACCAGTGCTTTCGCAAGAGGCAAGACAGCAAAGGCGCCGCAAGCTCCCACGACCACTAAAACAGGGGCTAAATTATAAAGAAACTTATCGGCTCCGCGCGGAATGAAATCCTCTTTCGCAAGCATCTTAACGGCATCTGCGAAAAACTGAAGAAGCCCAATCGGACCCACACGATTCGGACCGATGCGATCTTGAATATCGGCCGCGACTTTACGTTCGACGTAAGTGGCAATGCCTCCAAAAGGCAGCGCTAAAAGAAAAATGACAAGAAGGGCCGAAAGAAACGCCCAAATCCATAGTGGGGTGGCGCCGAGGATCGGAAGTCCCGCAGTCCATCCCTGAAGTGAGTGCGCAAAAGCGGCTGAGTGACTACCCATGGATACCTCGCTTTGGTTTAGTCTGAGCTATCCCTTTTACCCATTCTAAGTCTCCGCGAGTCCAACAATAGACAAGCCCTACCAAGAGAAGGCCGATAAAGAGAAAAATTTCGCCAAAGACTAACCCTGCGGTGCCGTTCGCAACGGCATCCTTATATAAGGTGGCGACGGGGAAAATGGCGGTGATTTCGACATCGAAGATAATAAAGATAATGGCGATGACGTAGAAACGGATATTAAATTTGACCCACGCTGTACCGACCGCGTCTTCGCCGCATTCATAAGCGTCGAGCTTTTTATTTTCGCCGGTGCGTTTAGGTCTTAAAATTGCGCCCGCCCCTAACATTAAAGGGACGACTAAAGCTGCTATCGCCAAGTACCAAAAGGCAGTGATGAAACCCGTTTCCAAGTTGCGTGACCTTACCGTTCTAAATAATTTAGCGAAGTCATTTAACTCCGCTAAGTGGTTGAATTATAAAGTTCTCGACGCAAAGTTACCTGCTTGACCCCACCTCGTCAAATCAAAATGGGACGAATTCAATTGAGTCGACACGACATCTACTTGCTGCGTCATAAAAATTCAACGTCTTCTCGCTGATAAAACTAAATCATCGCGGCCCCTGAAACGACCCCCTTTTATAGTTCGACGGGCGCGTACCGACAATTATTTTTGGATACGATCCTTGAGCTCGCGAAAAAACCTCCTTCTTTTAAATCGGCTTTTGATCTCTTCAGACTCAAACGAATTGAAGTCGCTCAAGTGGAAAGTAAAACACTATAACTTGAACTTCTGAGTTGTGACCCACGACACGCCGGAATGGGCTTTACACTAGTGCGCGTACAAGAAATGACCATCATCGGGGAATATCTAGACCAGCTCTGGAAGGAAATTTTATCCGCAACCGCAGGTTCCAAAATTGCCGCCGAAAAAATTGCCGAATTTGAGGCACTCTTTATGATGACAAACTTTCCGGGACGTTCGGGAGCCGCTATCGGAGATAGCTTAAGTCTTGTGCTTCAAATGAATAAGAAAATGAAACTCAGAACGCAATTCGACCCAGTCGATCACGTCGTGCTGACTTCCTCTTCAATCGACGACTATATTCGCCGTCGAACGCCCCAGCTCATCCCGTGATCTTTGCTACCAAGAAATCGCTTTGCCATCGCGGAAAAATCCGCCTGTGGGTCCGTTGTCATCGATCAGCGCCGGCCAGAGAATGCTATTGACGCCCTCCTCTAATTCGCGAGTCGCACCGGCTCCGCCCATATCGGTTTTCACCCACCCCGGGCAGACAGAATTAATTTTAATTTTTGTGTCCTTCACTTCGGCGGCGAAGATTTTTGTCACCGCATTCAAAGCTGTTTTTGAAATCCGGTAAGCAGGCCAGTTCGCATCCATTTCGGAAAGTTGACCCAATCCTGATGAAACGTTTACGATTTTTCCACTTCCCTGTTTCTTAAAAAGAGGAAGAAACGCTTGAATCATTCGGTAAGCACTCAGTGTATTTGTTTCGAACGTCTCTTTGAGAATTTTTGAATCGACTAAAGATGCCAAGACAAGCTCGGGTTTCGAAAAGTCCATGGTTTCGCTGAACACTCCCGCGTTATTGATCAAGATATCTAGATGCGAATAGTTTTTATCAAAGGCGGATTTTAATTTTTTAATTTCGTCTTCTTTTGAAACGTCCGCCAGTAGAAAACCCGCTTTATAGCCTTTGGCTTTCAAGTCCGACGTAATTTTTTCGAGCTCGTTTGCTTTGCGCCCGACTAAGCAAACTTGATAGCCCATTTCTGCGAGCTTCGTCGCACAGCCTAAACCCAACCCACGATTTGCACCCGTCACTAACGCTACTTTTTCAGCCATTTTCGTTCTCTCCTTTTCGACTGAAAGTACCTGTTAAATTAAAAACTGTCATTGCCAGGGTGCGGAGCACCCGCGGCAACCCTCCCAGCTCAGCATACAAAGGTTGCCGCGCGTGCTCCGCACACTCGCAATGACGAAGTTTCCTCAAAATAAAAAAGCGGCCTCTTTCTTTTTATGAAAGAGGCCGCTTCGATTAGTTTTTTTCGAAAGAGTTATTTAATTCCGGGACCACTCATTCGATTCAAGATGTACATCCAACCTGGGCGTTGTTTCTTAATCGTTTTGTCGCGCCAGTTTTTGTACGATGGCTGAAATCCTTGAGACGTCGAATTCATCTCGATGACAAAAGCCATCGTTTTGTCTTGATTGTAGATCCAATCAATTGATCCGCCATCCACGCTATAAAGAAGCTCATAGGAAGTTCCTGCAGTGTACGTTCCACTCCCCGAATCTCTCACGAGTGTTTTCGCCAATTCTTTTCCAATGCCTTCGTAAATGGCTTTATGCGACTCAGGAATATGTTTCGGTTTGCAACCAAATGGATAAATCACGATTTCAGAGAAGGAGTGATACGAAACATTGAACATCGGGTTCACTTTTTTAACGAGATCCATCAACGCATTGGTTTCGGGTTCTGAACCTTCTTTATCGCCGCGATAATCATCTGCGTTTTTATTACCCGACGAACCATTACAGGTATTCCAAGCAAAAGGATAATTGCGGTTGATATCCACTCCGTATCCGCCTCTCGTATTTTTTCTCCACATCGAGGATTTCGTCCAAACTTTATTGTTTCCGTCGGGATTCAACATGGGAACGACCCAGACATCATAACTATCCATCCATTTTTTAACTTGGGCGTCGGTTTGGTAATTGCTCGTTAAGTAGTCGACGATATCGAGTGCCACTTCGGGAGTCATCACTTCGCGAGCGTGGTGCATCGCATCGAATACGACTGAAAGTTTTTCAGCGCGATTAGAGTGATTGGTTAAGTGAGCGGCAAGAATTTTACGGCCTTCGTTTGAAGTACCGATGACTTCAATTTTTGCTAGCCCTGGATACTTTTCTTCCGTCGCCGCGAGAATTTTTTCGATATCTGTAGGTTTTTTGTATTGAGAATCGGGAGCAACTAATGTGCGTGTTCCGATGATATCGAGTGAACGGGTAAGGACTAAATCCTCTTCGTCCATCAAGAGGGTCACGACGCTTCTTTCGAGATCGACCCCAGCGACTTCAAATCCCTGATCGGTGAGATTTTTGAGATCGTTAACGCCACTGTAAAGGGAGTCAACATAGAGTTGTTTTGCATGAACAGAAGACCCTAGTGCAAAAAAGAGAAATACAAAAAATGCGTGTGCCGATTTTTTCATTTTTTTCCTTATGATGCTTGGTTTAGTAAAGACTTTTGGATTAAGTATAACTATCTGTAGCAAAAATTACCGATCAGGTGGAGCAATCCATTAACAAAAGAACTCAAGCGTTCTTAGGATTGCGTGTCATTTAAAGGCGGAGATAAAACCGGCATTCGACCATTTCATAAAATATTCGCCTAGTTTTGCTTCGTCGACGTTTAAGCTCGCAAAAACCTGATTGAGTTTACTCAACGGAATATCGGTTCTTAATTCTTTCAGAAGCGTCCACTCGTTTTTGTCGAGCACTTCGTAAACCCCTGATCGATCTTTTTCGAAAATAAGTAAGTAAGAAGCGGATTCCGCTCTGGGCGCTTTTGGATCGTCGAAAAAATTTTGAACCGAATACTTTGAGAAAAACAAATCGATGGAAGGATTTAAAAGAAACGTCAGGTCTTTTCCTTGGTTTTCTTCGTTTTGGAGTTCTGAAAGATTGTTAACGATGAAGTTCTCGCTCAAGGAGGCTCGGATCAGACGCCATTCGAGCTCCGCTAGCTCGTAAAGCCACGGTTGGGTTTTTGTCTCTTCAAACTCCGTGAGAAACTGAGGCACGTTTTGGCTTAATTCGGCAAGACTGTGATAGGTCGAAGGATATTTTTTTAGACAGGCGATGACCATCCTCCGAAAAGGCTCTTTTCCCATCACTTTTTCGGTGATTTCGAAATCGTCTTTTAACGAATCGATTTGCCTTTCGAGAACCGCGTACTGATAGATGCCTAAGCGTTTTTTCCAATCGACTGTCTCGGAGTCATTGAGAAACTCAGGCTTATGGGTCGCAAGCTTGTTCTTCTCTTCGAGAACTAAATCTTTAAAGTCCGATTGTAGCTTCGACAAATTTTGAGGATGATTTTCTATCATTTTCTTCTTTCCAAATCCTTTTCAACTTTGAAACTTCTTCCTCGAGTCGCTCGAGCGTCGGAATTCGGTCATCCCATTCGATCATCGCAGAGACCTCCGGAAGATTTTTGGCCGCCCAGCGGTAAAGATCCCAAACCGAATCACACACAGGGTGGTCATGCGTATCAATGCAGTGGTCGCCCTTATCGGTATGTCCGGCGACGTGAATCTGCCCTACCCTATCCTTCGGAATTGCTTTTAAATAATCAAGCGGATCAAAGCCATGATTGCGGCTGGAGACATAGATATTATTCACATCGAGGAGAATGCCGCAGTCAGACCGTTTTGCGACTTCTGCCAAAAAATCCCATTCGGTCATTTCGTCGTCGGAAAAGCTTACATAGCTTGAAACATTTTCGATGAGAATTCGTCGTCCTAAGAATTCCTGGACGCGCGAAATTCTTTCGACCACCCACGACAACGCCTCATTGGAGTAAGGAAGAGGAAAAAGATCATGCAGTTTTTCATTCTTAACGCCGGTCCAGCACAAATGGTCAGAAACCCATGCGGGGTTAAATTCAGAGATGAGTTGCTTCCATCTTTTTAAGTAAGAAGGACTGATCGGATCCACCGAACCAATCGAAAGTGAAACTCCATGAAAAACGACTGGAAAGTCCTTCCGAATCGATTCTAAAATCTTGTAGGGATATCTGGGGACCTCATCTTCCCATGGCAGAAAATTTTCGGTCACGACTTCTACCCACTGGATGACTTGATTTTTATGTTTTAAAAAATCATCAAAGTGTTCGTGCCGAAGGCCGGCCCCAAACCCAAGAAATGGAAGTTCTAATCCCTTTTGCATCGCCGGAACATAACCTGAGATCTCGTTCGATGACAACTCCGGCCCGGATACGATAGTCCTATTCCAATGGAATTAAGCAGTAAGGAATTCGCAAGACTGGTGGTGGATCCGGAATCAGCGAGTCCACCTCCCCTAGAAATTCTTTTTGAAGATTCTCAGTGCGTTGTTGTCTTCAAACCTCACCGGCTGTTGATTCAAAGAGATCAAGCGCACAATGCAAATCTGTTTGATTTGGTTTGTTCTTATCGGCGGCAGAAGGAGCAAACAGCAGATAAAGTCTATCTCGGAATGGTTCACCGACTAGATCGCCCGGCTTCAGGGGTTGTAGTCTTTGCAAAAACTCCTCTCGCCGCTGCCGACTTATCCCTTTCCTTTCGAGATCGAAAAGTGGGAAAAACTTACGAAGCTCTAGTGGAAGGAACACCTAAAAACGAATGCGGGCACCTTATTCAATATCTTTCGTCACCCGAAGAAGGTCCAAGCCGAGTTTATGAAAATGAAGTTCCAGGAACCAAGAAAGCAGAACTCGAGTACCGTGTGCTCCAATCTTACCCGGCCATTAGCCTCATCGAAGTCAAACTTCATACAGGTAGAAGACACCAGATTCGTGCCCAGTTAGCGAGTTTAGGATGCCCAATTTTAGGAGATGGTAGGTACGGAAGCACGACGCCCTATCTGCCGGGCTCAATTGCCTTAGTCGCTCAAACACTTCGATTTTTACATCCCACCGAAAAAAACGACGCTACTTTTCAGCTTCCGGAAAAACTCTCATCCGTTAGATTAGCCTCAGTATTTGTTTTTTCCGTTCGGAAAAATCGATTTTAGGAGGGGGCTTTTTTCGTAGACTTGCCACATAGCGGGGCCCCAATTCCAATGACTGCTGTCATTCCAATCGCTATTGTTCCAGCCCCATTCACCATACATGTGAGGGCCACCACTGACGATACTCACTAGCATGTTGTCTGTGCTTTTTAAAATTCCGCCGCCGGAGTTGCCGTTAATCAAACTGATATTATTGACCAGGTTTTTCTTGGAAGTTTTCTTTCCATAACCCCAGGAATAAATCAGTTTACCATTGCTGATATCTTGAGGAAAACCGAGCGTATAGATTTTTTCGGCCGAATCATTGGCACCCATCTTGAGATCGTCTTCTCTTGTTTGGATAAAGGGAACAACCCGCATTCCGTGAGGGAGCTCTCCCTTTTTCCACTGGATTTCGAAGATCCAGTAGTCGTACTGTTGAAACGAACCCACTTCGAGAGTGCGAACAATTGTTCCGTCTGGAACCGCTCCGTCTCTCAATGCAATTCCACTTCGAACGGCTCCCGATTTTTTGCAGTGAGCAGCACTTAAACCTGTAGTCGGTGCAATGAGCACTCCTGCACACCCTCCCAGATCGAGCGCCATTTCAAACTCAGAGTCGAGCGCTTTTCGACGAGTCTCGGACTGATTCTGGTAAATATCTCGGACATCGCTGCCTCCGAATAGAAATGCGGACGTCAGCGTAAAAAAACAAATTTGCTTTAAAAATTTCATCAGAAGTTCTCTTTTTTTGATTAGAATTTGAATTAGGTTCGTCTAAGTTATTTTCGGATAACTAAGACAAATTCATCAAATAAAGAGAAATCCTTCTTAACTTTTGTTTTGTAGATTCTTAGCTAGGGACTAAAGGCTATAACTTGCGGATAGTACAATCCTTAAACTCGACGGCTCTCTGCATCGGCTTCACAGTGACTCCGCTCACCGTCCCTTCGAATTCAATAATGTCTCCGGCGTTCAACGAATCGCCTTCTCCGCGAGTGGACTCACACGTAAATGCTTTGTCTCCGGCTCCGAAACGCGACACTACTTGAGTTTGCCCTAATTTGTCCTTTTGAATCGAGCTCACTTTGGCAGTGAAGGAATGAGACTTGAATGCACTTCCGCAACTTTTTCCCGGAGGCGCGGTTTGAATGCATTGGAATATCTCTTCCCAATCTCGATTCGATTTTTCGGAGTTGGCAAATGGCTTTGTCGTGGCACAATTCAAGAAGAAAAGTGAAGAACACAGGCCGAGTAAGGACGCGATTTTTTTCATTCGTTCATTTTCACGGGAAACCGCCGAACAAGTCAAATCAACGGCGGTATTTTAGGATTCTCACTAATTCAAAATGAATTTTTCAATGATATTGAGTGGCACTACGTCTAATGCGGCAGAACTCGTCGATTCGGGCGCAATGGGAGGCGCGACGCCTGCTTCATAAGCTTGCTTCCACCGGGCGGCGCAGAGGCACCAACGGTCGCCGGGTTTTAAACCGGGGAAACCCGCTTCCGGAAAGGGCGTCACAAGATCATTTCCTTGAGCGACAGAAAACTCGAGAAATTCTTTGGTCATAATAGCACAAACCGAGTGATTGCCCGCATCGTCACTTCCTACGAAACAAAAACCATCTCGGTAATATCCCGTTTTAGGTTTGTGGCAGCAAGGCGATAGCGCACTTCCAAGAATATTTTTGCCTCTCAGCGGGATAACATTTTCCATCCGGTGAACCTAACATTACCTCGAGAGAATTCGTCAATCTTTATTACAATTGCCCGTAATTTCAGAGCGAGAAGAGAACTCATGACATAATTTTCGTAAGCATCCGTCCCCCCATTTTGATTCCGTTACTTCCGGTCGTTGTGCGCTGAAAAAAGATGTTCGGACGGTGGTTGTCGACGAAATGGTGGTACAAATGGTGAAATTCACACAATTTGATAGAATGAGAGGATGGTTCGAATCCTCATTTTATTCATCCTATGCTTTTCGCCTCTGAGTTATGCTGGAAAAAGCCGCGGCAAGCCTACCTGTCCACCTATCATCACTACGATCGTCAATAACAGCCATCCCGATCGATATGCCGTTGCTGAAGCGGAAGGTGAAAACCATCGTTTTTTTGCCACGGCCGAAATCATGGGAGATGGGAAAAATGTTCTAGCATCGCCCATCCCCGGAAAGCGAACACTCGCCCTCAGCATAACCTTAAAGGATAAGGACGGACGTTCTTCAGTCCTGAGAGGAAAGGAAGAATTCAAAAAAATTCTGAAGCACTTCGAAGGGCGATTTGACCAGATCGAAGGCAACTGGAATAAACAAGGAGACGAATTGTCCGACAACCTCGATGAGATTAACCGACTGACCTCAGGCGCTCACGCGCTCAGCCTCAAAGAAGCCGCTCTTAAAACCTGGACAGGCCAACAAGCCGCTGCAGCCGGTTACACGCAAGTGCACGTCGAAGAAATGAACGGAAATCAAGGTCAATACTCGCAGGTGATCGTAAAATTCAAAAAACCAAATTAACAGAAGCGGTCATTTGAAAATTCCGCCACCAATACCGGGTGCTGGGAAGATATTGATTGGGCCACGAAGACGTTCATAGATTCTCTCCCCGCTCGCATCGGTCATGTAAAACCAACGTGGGGTGTCCAAAAAGAGATTGCATTGATATTTCTGATGGGCGCGACTCCAACCGCTTGAAGCGCGAAACGAGACTTCATAAAAATCATTTGCGTTGTCGTCATTCACCACTTTGAACCAATATTTGGTTCCAGCTACGGCGAGACGCCATTCTAGAGTTTGTTCGCGATGAAAATTCACATTGGGCATCTTTTTGTGTTCCCGCAAAAAAGGATTTACGAAAACCGTCATCATATCGTCTGCCATTTCATGCAAACAAGACCATTCATCATTGCCGTTCAACCAGCGTTCACTCTCAATGAGTCCGATGCGTCCATTCAGAGTCCTGCGATGATCCAAAACCGGCTTTGCCACCGACTTATCAAAATACGGACTGAAATCTTTTGCGTCACCCATTGTAGAAAGAAATAGAACACCCGCCATCAATAAACTTCGAACCATAGTGCCTCCTGTTTCCACAAACTCATCAGATCCTTCGCGTGCGGTCAAAGAAGAACGGTTTCGGAGAAGAAAGTTGCGAGATCAAAAGATAATGGATTTGCACCAAATCTCGTTTTTGAGAGGCCGTCTCAAAACTTCGACTAAAAACAGTGCGATTCTCTGAGCGTTTAGCCTGGACCCCCAGTCGAAATTGCTGGCCCGGCTTTTGCTCTCTCTGTTTCCTATCAAGCGAAAAAGGTCGCTGTTTAGGGAGATGGAAATGAAATGTGCTTATCCACAAATCAAGGATCTAGAAAAAGTTCAAGTCGTTCGCAGACGTGATATTCCCAGTCTTCATGTAGTGATTCAAGGAGACGGTGCGCACAATCTCGGAATCTTAAAAGACTTTCGCGAGAGCAAAGAGCTTGCGCGCTTCATCCCTGACAACAGCAGACTCGCAATGAGCTGGGTGCGTTTGCAAAGCGGCGAGGTGTTAGATTCTCACCGTCATCCCATTAGTTCGATGATTTTAATCTGCCAAGGACAAGCCAAATCTTTAGGCGATCTAGAAACCATGCTCACTGCGGGCGATGCCCTTCTTGTTCCTCCCACTTGCGAACACGGTTTTATTGGTGCGGGACAAGACGGTTTTTGGGGACTGTCGATTCAGTTTGAACAACGGGGACTTTACGAAGAGCCGTCACAAGCGTTAGTCGAATTCTCTTCAGGCAAGAAACCTCGCTTATCCATTGAGAAGGCAAAAGCTGACACCCTTGAAAGTTTAAAGAAACTCAATTTAGAAGCTCAAGAACGATTTTCCGAAAATTCGCTTTTTGACTTAGCGGATTCTGGGTATTTGAAAAATGAGAATAACAGGAAACGTTTTCTAGGACTCTTTCAATGTTGGTCGGATGCTTTTCAAAAAATGGTGCTCACGCGCGCCGCTTTTACTCACCTCCCCGATTATCGAGTGGTCGCCGAAGCGCATTTGCAAGAAGAAGTGGGCCACAATGTTCAATTGCGAAAGAGTCATTCTCAAGCCTCTGTTTGGGACGCAGAACTGGACGCTCTTAGTAATTGGTTTCCGTCGAAAATGCTCTCGTCTTCCGACGCTGAAAAACTTCTCATCGTCCACTGGGTCGTCGAGCGCTCAGCGAATGTGTTTTATAAAAAGATGGCTGGGATTTTTGATCCCTCGACGGCTCGAGGTCACTTCAACTTGCATTTGGAACTCGATGGAGGCGCTCTCTCTCACGCAGACATCGGCGCGGAGTTGTTAGAGTGTCTGAGTCCTAAAGAATACCAAAGATTAGCGGAAGTTCATGACCAGGCATGGATAGTCCTCGGCCAAATGTTTTCACGTGTTGCAACCTTGCTCACTTTAAATGACTGACGGAATTCGCATGCATCCACTTGCTAGAAAAGAATTAAAATCGCTCCAGCCTTTAGCACTTCACGTTCCGCCAAAAGGAATAGCGCCCCACTCCATTCGTTTGGATTTGACTGAACTCAGCATCCAAACGCCGTATTCTTTTTACCCAAAATCTCCCAACGAAAAGATCTTGGGTCTTTACTCCTCCTACCTGAAAGCACAAAGCGGCGTGGAAGTATTCACTCCCTATTTATTCTTGACGCCCGGTTCGGACTTCGCGCTCGACCTTCTCTTGCGCAGTTTTACAAGAGCCAAAGACTCGATTGGGTTTTTAAACCCAGGGTTTTGGTTTTACGAACGGCTTGCAAAGTTAAATGGAGTGAATGCAGTTCCATTAGAGCTCGCAGGATGTGATTTAAACCGGCTAGACGTTTCAAAGATTCCAAATCATCTGAAAATGATTTTTATCGACCGTCCCAATAATCCACTCGGGACGATTCTGCATCTCGACGATCTGAAAAGGCTCTGTCTTCGATTCTCGGGAATCATCGTCGTCGACGAGGCTTACTTTGAATTTTCAGATAAAGAATCTGCACTGAGGCTCTTACATTTTTTTCCGAATTTAGTGATTACGCGTTCGTTTTCGAAATCTTGGGGGCTCGCCGGACTGAGAGCCGGGGTGATTATTGCGGATCCTTCCGTCATCCGAGCGGTCACGCTCCTTTGTCCACCTTTTCCCGTCTCTCAAATCGTCCAGGACTACCTGATCCGGCGCTTGAAAAAAATAGAACCCGTATTGAAGTTAAGAGAGAAAATTCGAAGCTTAAGAAACGCCGTTTCGCAAGAGCTACAAGAACACGGAGTAAAAGTCTACCCTTCGGAAGGCAACACCGTTCTTTTTGAAACCTCTGACAGCAGCGGATTTTATCGAGAGATGCTTCGCCGGGGTTATATCGTAAAAGAAATCGGCCCCAGTCTATCCAACGCCGTTCGAATTACGCTCACCGAAACCACTGAATTAAAAAGTTTGATTCAAGCAATCCGCGAAATTTTAACTAAGGGGAAGAAAAATGTTGGCACCTGATACACTTGTTGAAAAAATGAATTCTGTCTTTTCCCTGAAAGCAGTTTTAACGGGAACGCGTTTAAAAATTTTCGATCCGATTCGAAACGCTCATAAAACAGCCGCAGAAGTTGCGTCGGACCTGGGATTAGACAAGCGCTCGGTGGAAATCATCCTAAAAGTCGCAGCCAGCATGGACCTTCTTTCCGTGAAAGATGGAATATACGGCGACTTGAGCCCTGCCATCGATAGTTCCCATGCGCAGAATGTGAACTCGATGTTGGAACATATTGATAATCTTTGGGGACAACTCGGAGATCTTCCGGAAATCGTTAAAACTGGAAAAAGTCATTTACCGACGGGGCATTTCTTTTCGTCCCCAGAAGAGAATCGCTCCTTTATTCGCGCGATGCATAGCACTGCTTTGCACAATGCGCCTATCCTCGCAAAAAATTTCCCAAAGCTCGAACGAAAAGCCAAGTTTTTGGATATCGGAGCGGGTCCGGGCACCTACTCCGCGCTCCTTTGTACCGAGCAAGCCAATGTCGAAGCCACTCTTTTTGATATGGAGAGTACGCTCAAAACTACTAAAGAAATCATCGAGGAGTTTTATCCTGATGTCGCAAATCGTATTCACCTTTTCGGCGGAGATTTTTACAAAGACTTGTTTCCAGAAAACTTCGACGGTGCACTGATTTCTCATATCGTTCACTCCCATAGTTACGAAGAAAATCTCATGCTTTTAAAAAAAGCGTACCAAGCTTTGAGACCAGGAGGCGTTCTTTGGATCCACGATTTCATTCCCGATGAAACGGGAACAACCCCTCCCTTCCCGGCCGCTTTCGCTGTGAGGATGCTCGTCACCACGCGAGGAGGAAACAGTTACACGCACAAAGAATTGGAAACTTGGTGCAAAGAAGTCGGTTTTCAATCTGCCGTTTGGAAAAACTTGGGCCAACCCCGTGGTCTTTCTATTATTGAAGCGAGGAAATAGTCATGGCTGTTTTTTTAGGTTTTTTTGGGTTTACGTTTGTTTTGGCAACTCGAGACCTGCTGTATCGATTCTTGATGATCCAAGGATTGGAAGTCTCAACAGTGTTATTTCTCTCGGGCCTGGGTTGCTTTATCACCGCTCTGATTGCAAACGCGATTGCGAAGGGATCATTTTTGCCAAATGAGTGGAAGTTTCAAGTGATCCGTGTAGTGAATGGAGGTTTAACGTACACGCTCATTTTAAAATCCTTTCAGCTCTTAAACGCGACTTCGGTTTCGATATTCTCGAAAGCTTATCTCCCCATTATGATTTTACTCCCGCGATTGGGTGATAAGTATAGCGGGACTCAGAAAGCATTGGCCAGTCTTTCGCTCGCTTCTTTGCTTGTCTTTATGTTTTTTACCCGAGATGCGTCTGAGCCACTGCTCGGTTACCTCCTTTTGCTTCTTTGTACGGGTTTAGTCATTGCGGAGTTTGTGATGTTAAAAACATCTACGCAAAAAGAAGGCCCTTTCATCGTAGCCGCCATGCCCGCAATTGCCTGCATGATTGTCGGTGGAATGGGAACCAAGAGCGTAACACTTCTTTCGCTGACGCCTGGATTATGGGCGTTTAGTTTTCTCAGTGGGGTGGCACTCTTCTTCGTCTATTTCTTAAGCATCTATCGATACCGCATTCTTCCGTTGGGAATCTCCGAATACCCGGCACTCATCACAGCGCTCGTGATTTTGCCTGTAGAGTATCTGCTCTTTGATTGGAAACCCACGCCACTTTACATCTTCAATGTGGTGATCCTGATTCTTCTCTTAGGCGGAGTGCTCTTTCTCAAGAATAAAAATTCCGGAAATACAAAATGAACTGGATGCACGAGAAGCCTTTTCTTTCGGTCGCGGAGAGCGTTTTTAAAAACGTTAACGGACTTCACGATTCGAGATGCCGACTAAAAGACAATCTCTATTGGCAAGCCATGCTGAAGAATACCCCGGTAAGAGTTCCCAAATTGTGTGAGAAAGAAACATGGATTCGCGGAGGTTATTTTTTCAATTTCTCGACCCCGGTTCCAACCTCCGAAGAAATGTCGCTTTGGTGCGATCCTAAAAACCCTACCCCAGTCCTCATCCCAGGAGTAACGGAACCCGTAACCCCCGAAGCAGAGAAAATCGGCTTTGGAAGTATCCCGGCCTTTGTGGAAACGGCTTACGAAATTGTGGGCGACCTCGAAGGTACTCTGAAATCAAGATTGGGAGGAAAAGACGCGCGTGAACTCCTGAGACTCCGGAGACGCGTTCAAGAAGAGTATATTTTGGAGTCACTCAATACGAACCAACTTCTTCAACAAACCGACCTCTTTAGCGAAGTCGTTCGTTTGCTTTTATTAAACTCCGAAAAACATGGCGCGAAGACCGCTCTCTACCAGGAATCTAGTTTAAAACAGCTTTTGGAATCTTCGATCTCAGATTCCATCCGCATATTTTTAAGACGAAATAGGCAAGGAATCGCGGTGCAAGCGCTCTTCTGCTATGACGACCGAACAAATAAAGAACTTTTCTATGCCACTCAAGGAATCGACCACGAAAAAGTCGAACCGAAACATAATTTATATACAACTGCTTATCTCGATCTTTTCGAACTCGCCGAGCGCGAAGGTTACAAGCGCGTCTGGCTGGGCCGAGGAAAAGAAAAAGACAAATTGAGAATCGGCGCAAACTACGCCCGCAATTTGTACTATTGGATTTGGGCTCCCAACGCCCAAGAAGAGATCTTAAAGCTCCAACGCTACTTTGAGGAGCCCTCTAAATCGAGCTGAAGACAACTAGCGAAGGAACTCCGTTTTCTTCATAGAATAGGAAATCGAAGTGTTGGCCCTCTTCGGAAGTAATCCCGTAGAAATAGTGATATTTTTTTCCCGGTTCAGAAGATGCTTTTTCGCGATCTTTATCTCGTAAAAATTCCTGAATGTCTTCCAAAATAAAACGGTGTTGAAAAGCAGGAAGGACGTTTTCAAACTCGTAGCGCATCTGCCAACTAGAGTCGATTAACACCCATCGAATCGCAAAGCTAACCACGTAGTGCGCCATTGCTGTTCCAGCCGCAAGCAATGCCACGGGGACGTCGCGGGCAAGCGCCGCAATCATAAAGACGGGGAATGCTAGCGTTGGCGACACCGTGAGGCCAGAAAAAGCCGTAATCTCTACCCACTTGCGAAACGCTGAAGAACGGCCCGTGACCGGATTCGGTTCTTCGGGATAAACCATTTCGGTCGTTGCGGGAAGGCGGTAAGCGGGGTTTGGAATTTTCGATTGCTCCAAAGCCTCTAAAATGAACGGCTCAATGGCTTCTTTGCCTTTTAATTTAAAAGCCACCCGACTGCGAGATTCATGGAAAAAGAAGCGGCCCAGCCCTTCGACACGTTCACTCACCTCTCGTAATTCAGAGTCCTGTCGATACACACCTCCGCGTCCGATGGGGACTCGGTTGGAATGAATGCGTCCCACATTTGTGTTTTGGAGAGAAATGGCAACGGGGAATTCAGGATAACCTCCCTCAGGGGTATAGACATCATCTCTCTGAGTTTGAACTGCCCACACCATGTCCTCAAACTCGTTGATCGCCTCTTCATTTGAGAGCATTCGAATAGGATGTTTGGAAGATGCGAGTGCACTTCTCACACAGCCCGTCAGTTGGGTGCATAAGAGCTTCTCCAACTCCGCACGACAGACTCCAGCCGACACCGACGCAACGCCGACGTGACCCAAAATAAAAAAAACAAAAAACGCGCGGAGCCGAATCATGAGCCGCTTATACCATATCTACTCAAATCGACTCATCCATAAAAAATACAGTTCGAACTCAAAAAGCTTCCCTGTTAAGGACTCAAGCTAGGAGTGAGGAATCCATGATGAAAAACACGAATCTTATTTTTATTTTATTCATTGCTATTTTTTTCAATTTCACCCAGGTCCATGCGAACCCGGTCACCCAAAAATCCCAGTCAGGATCGGTATTTACCCAGGTTTTGAATACCGAATTGGGAAATGCGTGGATGGATCCGGATGGATCCCTTTGGAGTGAGGCTGCTAAGAACAAAAGAGGTGATATGCTCGAGATGGATCAACGAGCCGCCATTAAATACTGTCAGTCGATTCATGCCCAACTTCCGGTTGCAATTCAGTTCGAAGCGCTTGCCCGGTTTTTAGGAGCGGGATCTGAAACTGGCTACCTCACCGAAATTCTACCCGATTTAAATTATTCTGAATATTGGACGGCATCGGTAAATAAACAAAACTCCGATCTCGCCTACACTTTCGATAGTAAAGAGGGAGTGATTTATTCGAAAAGTCGACCTTACGCCCCCACTCACCGGACGAGAATGGCCTATGTTCGCTGCGTTCGAATGCAAGAAGGAAAAAAGCCGCAAGAGGCAGATCCAAAACTTAAAATTTGGGCATGCGAAGGAGTTTGCAGAATCACCGGAAAAACTGGATTTAAATCTCGCCCCACTTACACAAACGACGTCTCGGTCTATGCCACTTGGGGTGATCGAACAGAAACTTCGGACAAATCGATGGTTCAACTCGGAAATCGATGTGGAGAATATTGCCGCTACCAGGACTCGTGTCAGCTGATTAAAGCTTCTTGCGAACCTAGATAAATTTCCCGCGGAGCCTTGGAGATTTTTTTCAAGGCTCTACTTTTTATTGACGGTGACACACCAAGTGTAGTCGTTAACGGATACCTCTTTGCAATGTTTACAGTCACCTAATCCGAGCATACGGTCGACTCATCTAGGAGGAATATGAAAACTAATCTTTTTCTTTTACTATTAACTTCTTTTGGTCTTTCGGCCGCTCCACTCACTTGCAATACGGCACCCGGCAGTCACATTTGTGAGCTCGCAAAGCAAACCAAAACGGCAGCGGAGACTAAATGCGGATGGGGCAGTTGCGGTAAAGTTTGGTCCGACCAAGTGACGATTCTTCAAAGACTGATGGGCGTGCTCGAAGGAGCAGAGGCTAAAAAGGATGGAGTGGCGCTCGACGTAAAAAGGGAAATCGATTTAGCACGTGGCGCAGTTTCATGGACGACTTGGACTTACGACAAGCGTGACGCTTTTCAAACCGCTTGGGCCGATGCGTTTGTGAGTGCACGTGGTGAATTTGAGAAGATGGTCGACGCGTTACCTAAACAGTAAACTCTGTCAGGTGGAGCTGAAAGTCGCATCATGAAGTTTGTGAATTTAGCGGATAGACCGGACATGGTTTCAGTTGTGGCCCATTGGTATTTTGAAGAATGGGGAAGAACACAGAAAGACAACTCGTACGAAAAAACTTTGGCGAAAGTTCAAAGCCAAATGAATAAAGATCGCATTCCTCTTCACATCTTGGCGGTCGAAGATGACGGCCACATATTAGGCGTTGCTCAGTTGAAATACCACGAGATGAGTATCTATCCAGAGCGTACCTACTGGTTAGGTGGCGTTTTCGTTAGCACAGACGCTAGAGGCAAGGGCGTAGGACTGGCTCTTGTGCAAAAGATTATTGAGATTGCACGTTCTTTTGGCGTCGATAAATTGAGTTTGCAGACAGAAAAGTTCGATGGTGGCATTTATTCCAAATGTGGGTTCGAACCTGTAGAAAAAGTCACTTACATTGGCATCGACGTATTAGTCATGGAGAAAAACCTTAAAGAAGTTGAACGCGCACCCTCCATGCTCTCCTCTCATCATTGACTTCACAGATTTGTTTCGATTTTTGCTCTGGAACTCTGATTGATTTCCCACTCTTCCAGTTTTTCTATGAAACGCAGAAGAATTACCGCAGAACCAAGTCCGATGAGTAACGCTCCAAAAAGCAAAAATCTGAATAGTAAGCTTTGATCCTGGCTTAAGGGAATGGCCATTGGCCCCGTGAACAGAGTTTTTAAGAAAGGGTTTTGCGCCGCTGCCAATCCATTCATCCACGCATACGCCGCCCCCAAAATTACCGGCAATAAAATCCCGGCAAAATGAGAAGCTCTTGAAAAGGAATCGCGTGGAACCTTTTTAATAGAGTGGGGGGCAGCAACTGATAGAAAGGGGTTCTGAGTTTTCGTTGTCTCGTCGTTTACTAAATTACTTTTTGGCATTTGATCCTCCCGCCTAACTCTCTATACTTCAGGATTCATGCCATCGCTTTGCACGCGCTTTTTAAGGCTGACGAGAGATAGAAAAGAGACAAATGATCCCATGGGAATGCGCAATTGTCCCAAATCAATTATGCTTTAAAATCAAGTAGATGCTTGGGCCGTCATCGAGGCTTCGACGGCGCTACAGCTAACGCTTTCATTTTTTTTAGATTTTCTTCAACATCCCCAGGGATATGGGTCCCAGCACTTCCCGTAAAGCCAAAGTAAACAGATTCCTCTAGGCGATTGTAACAACGAACCGCGAGTGAAGTATGCGGAAGCTCGCGAATACATGCTTCATACCAAAGTTCGTGTAACGGCCAAAAATTAGGAGTGGCAAGAGACTCGTAGCTTGTCCCAGCCACAAAAAGTGCTTCTGCCTTGACCTTAGGATTTTTGGAGACTCGTAACACATCATGCGCTGCCGCTGACGTTCTTAGATACTGAATTTCGGCTACGTGATCGAGAGGTCCACTCTGAGCTTGCTGTGCCTCGAGGTTTAAACGATTCATTTCTTTCACAAGCTGGGATTGCGTTTTGTCATTTGTGGAAGCGGATGCCGGCTCTTTCTTCCACTTCTCAATCGCTTTTTTCCAATGAAGGATCGCTTCTTTTTCGAAGTCAGGAACT
Source organism: uncultured Bdellovibrionales bacterium (assembly GCA_937903155.1). GTDB lineage: Bacteria > Bdellovibrionota > FAC87 > UBA2466 > UBA2466 > CALCZU01. The sequence continues at coordinate 62,593 of CALCZU010000131.1, read as the reverse complement.
CCCGATAGCTTCAGCGCTTTTTCGATAGTCGTCTCTGCAAGCAAAGAATCTTGTTTCACACGAACAATAATCGCGAGCGCCTGACGCAAGTTTCTTCCCCAAGCAAATGGCTGAGTTTTCGCTAAGTTTTCGTCTGAAATCAGTTTTTGGAATTCAATCAAACCCTTATCAAACTGGCGCGTAGAAACGTAAAGATTGGCTCTTTCTGTCGGAGTCAGTTTTTCCGTTCGAACGTCTAATGGAAAAAATGGGAAATCCGGCCCATTCTCATGGCGCGTATGGCAGCCTACGCAATAGGTCGTAACTGTTTTCAATAAACTTTTTCCATATTCGAGTTGTTCCTGGTGAATCGCAAGATAAGCTTGTTTGGAAGTCTCTGCAAATTTACGGGACAAAATCATGACGCTCGGATCTAAATCGCCAGGAGGAATGAGATTTCCTTTTTTCCTTCCCATCTCAATTCCGTGCGATAACTCCGATAGTTTTTTCGCATTTTTTTCTAGGATTTTCGGATCACTTTTTTCGGATGCCAGTTCCGGGAGAAGATTAGCAAGCACCGCCGCAAGCTCCTGCATTTTTTCTTGCCACTTAGGGGCCGTCTGAGCGAAACCATTTAGGCTAAAGCTAAACGCCAAGGCTAACAGAAATTGTTTCTTCATATTTTGCTTTCTTTTTTTAAATCCTGACTTCGTTTACAAGGAATCTTCCTTCCTCGAAATCAGAAATATTTTTAAGGGTCGTATCGGCGATATTCACTAGAGCTTCTTGAGTTAAAAATGCCTGATGGGAGGTAATCAAAACATTCGGAAAGGTGAGAAGTCTTGCCAACTGGTCATCTTGCAAGATCTGACTAGAAAGATCTTCAAAAAAGATCCCCTCTTCTTCTTCATATACATCGAGCCCCGCAAAACCTACCTGACCATTTTTCAAAGAGTGAATCAGTGCGGGGGTTTCAATTAAGGCGCCTCGGCCGGTGTTGATCAGCATGACCCCCTTTTTCATTTGATGTAGAGCTTGGGCATTAATCAGATGTTTTGTTGCGGGTGTTAAAGGAACGTGCAGCGAAATAATGTGTGCCTGTTGGTAAAGGTCATTAAGCGAAACATATTCTACTCCAAATCTTTTTACGAGTTCAGGGTTGGGCATCAAATCAAAACAAAGAATCTTACAACCAAACCCTGATGCAATCGAAACAAGCGCCGCACCAATTCTTCCCGTCCCAACAATTCCGATAGTTTTTCCATGGAGATCAAAACCGACAAGTCCATTTAAAGAAAAGTTCCCTTCTCGAACTCTGTGATAGGCCTTATGTATCTTTCGGTTGAGCGCCAGAATGAGAGTCATGGCATGTTCAGCCACAGCATAGGGAGAGTATGCGGGAACCCGTACCACCGGTAAATTCAGTTGCTGCGCACTTTTTAAGTCTACGTGATTGTAACCAGCAGAACGCAATGCAATCAGTCGTACCCCTTCATCTTTTAGGATTTTCAATGTTTCTCTATCGACTTTATCATTTGCAAAACTGCAGACGGCTTCAAAACCCTTAGCCAGTCTGGCGGTACCTCGAGACAGACGGGGTTCCAAAAAGTTGATGACATGTCCGTAGGATTTGTTCGAACGTTCGAATTGCTCGCGTTCAAATGGATGGGTATCAAATAAAACGGTTTTCACACACTCTTCCCTTTCGTCTTTAATGAGGTCTGCAAGTTAAATGCCGGCGTCACCTCGCACGTATGAGTTACAGGGGTGATCCTTTCCTCCAGCGTTTAGCGTATTGGGACATAATTGGTATGTCGTGGGTCATTCTGTCAGATGCTAAAACGTAGTTCGGTTTATACCGTGCCTCGCCAGCGGTCCAGTTCCGCCTCTTAAATTGGATCATCACTTGCAAAATAAGCCCATCAGCAGAAGAATTCTTCAAAGTTCACCTGCAATTCGAATAGCGAGAAGCAATACACATGGATTTGGGTCTATCATTTTTCGGCGCTGCTCAAACGGTGACCGGTTCCAAATTTTTATTGGACTTGGAAGGTCGTTATGTCCTCATTGATTGCGGCCTTTTTCAAGGGGTCAGGGACCAGAGAATTCAAAACTGGGAAAATCTTCCAATAGATCCATCGGCCATTCAGGCCGTCATCCTCACCCACGCACACTTGGACCACACGGGATATCTTCCACTCCTTATCAAAAAGGGATTTAAAGGCACGATCTTCTGCACGGATCCGACCAAAGCGATTACGGAACTTATTCTTGTAGATGCTGCCCATATTCAGGAAGAAGAGGCGATGAAAGCATTGCGAGAAGGCTATTCGCGGCACACCAATCCTCAACCTCTCTTTGATACGAATGACGCCAAACGGGTTTTCCCCCATCTCAATTCGATTCCACTCTCAACCTGGAGAGAACTTTTTGCGCATTGCCGCTTTCGGCTTATTCACAGCGGCCATATTCTGGGCTCGGCGATTGTTGAAATCGACTACCAGGGAACACGGATCGTTTTCACAGGAGACCTAGGGCGGAAAAAGCCAATTCTCTTGGATCCTCCTGTAACCTGTAGCTCCGCGGACTATCTCATTATCGAGTCAACCTACGGAGACCGCAAACATTCTACAGAGCCGGTGCAGCAAACCCTCACTCGAATTATCAAAGAGACTCTAGCCCGAGGGGGAGATCTCATCATTCCAAGCTTTGCGATCGGTCGAACCCAAGACCTGCTTTTTCTTTTTTCGGAGCTCAAACGACGAAAACAAATCCCCGATCTTCCTATTTATTTGGACAGCCCCATGGGAATTGAAGCGACTGAAATTTTTTATCGTTTCTCCGAGTGGCATAAATTAAATTCGAGCCAAGTAAAACAGATGGAAAAAGCAGCCATGATGATGGCTGACAGTAAGGGGTCTAAAATGATCCGAAATATTCGCAGACCGAAAATTATCATCGCAGGAAGCGGCATGGTCACTGGGGGAAGAATCCTCGAGCATCTAAAAAAGTCGCTTCCCGAAGAGAAGAATACGGTCTTGCTTGTAGGGTACCAAGCAGCAGGCACACGGGGTCGTCAAATTCGAGATCGCTCACCGGAAATCAAAATCCAAGGAAACTATTTCAAAAACCGCGCACACGTCGAAGAAGTTACGACTCTCTCCGCGCATGCAGACCAGCCCGAAATGCTTACATGGTTAAGAGGCTTTTCGAAAAAACCTTTAAAAACGTTCATCGTTCACGGAGAACCCCAGGCATCGGACGCCTTGCGAGTTAAAATTGAACACAGCTTAGGTTGGGAATGCCACATTCCTAAACCATTTGAAACGGTTTCATTATCCTTGAAAAACAAACGAAGCAGATCAAGTTAATTTTGTAAGTTTTTTTGGCTTTCCAATTGCAAAGATTAATCGATGAAACAAACTCATCTCCTCAGAAAGGGACAACTTATGAAATGCATCACGCTCCTGATGTTGGCCGCAGTCTTCACAATACAGGTAGTAGAAGCCTCCAGTAACATAGATATTGTTAGAGTTCCTATCCGGAAAGCATACCTTCCCGTAGGCTTTGACAATAACGATCGATCCGAAATTTTTGTGAGTGGGGACCTTCCCGATCTTTGCCACCGAATTGGCGACTACAAGGTCAACGTCGATGAAAAAACTCAGACAGTCCGTGTCGAGCAATATGCCATTCGACATCCCGGCCCATGCCCCGACATGATTGTTCCGTTTGCCCACGTCATTCACTTAGGAATCATGTCTCGTGGAAATTATCGAGTGATGGATGCCACTTCGGGTGACGAACTCGGAAGCTTTCCGATTGTGGAAGCCACAAAGCCCATGATGGATGATTTCCTGTACATGCCGTTGACGAATGCCTATGCGAAAGAAGATCCGACCACGCACGAAGCCTCTGTGATATTAGAGGGAAACTATTACGATCGCTGCACCAAATATAAAGAAACTCGTATTCACTACTATTCGGAGGTAATCGTGATTCAACCCATCGCAGAAGCCATACAGAGCCGTAACTGCACGGGAGAGCCCACTCGTTTTCAGATCAGTGTTCCTCTGAAAAAAGGACTTAAGGGCAGTTTTTTAATTCACGTCCGGTCGATGAGTGGTGAAGCCGTTAACTCACTCTATAATTTCGTTTTTTAAGAAGAGAAGGCTAGGTTCGATTTCAGTATGCAACCTAGCCTCTTTTTAAACTACCTTCAAACAAGGATTGCGTCGAGCTTTTTACCTTAAAGATGGCTTCTTCGATATCGTCGGTCATCAGAATATCTTTTAAGTCTTCTACAGAAATAGCGGAATCTTTTATCATTGTGTTTTTCATCCAATGAATGAGCCCTTGCCAGTACTGCGCTCCTACTAAAATTATGGGAAAACGATTTAGTTTTCCATTTTGGATTAACATCATCGCTTCCATCATTTCGTCTAATGTGCCGAATCCCCCGGGAAGAACAATATAAGCGCTTGAGTATTTGATGAGAATTACTTTACGCACAAAAAAATAATAAAACGTCATGGTATGCGTTAAAAAAAGGTTGGGTGCCTGCTCGCGTGGCAACACGATGTTTGCTCCAACAGTCACACCACCCGCTTCGTACGCCCCCCGACTAGTCGCTTCCATTAGCCCCGGCCCGCCCCCGGTCACAGTCACAAAACCCTCTTCTGCGAGACGCTTTCCAAGCTCAATACCGACTTGATAATAAGGGTGGTCTTTTGTAAATCGAGCAGAACCAAACACAGTTACTGCGGGCCCTAAAGAATGGAAGACTCTAAAGCCTCTAAAAAACTCCCAGAAAATTCGGAAAAGACGTAAAATTTCACTCAGGGGAGAATATCTTCCAGAAAGGAACTTTGGCTCCCCTCCTTTCAGTTTAACGTGTCCTTTTGTTTTCTTAGTTCTATCCAAAACCGTTTTATAGCCTTCCAAGGGCCTCCTCTTGCTCCAACTCCATTCTGACATAGTTTCTAAGTGCTCTCAAATTTCTGTGTCAATACTTCTGAGGCATTCTGTCTCATTGCTGAGTCATTCTGGCTCGGACTTTTCTGAAACCTTTGTCAAAATTCTGGCACGTTTTCTGCTGCGTTAGCATGAATAAAAGGAATATCAGATGCAGAGAACTCTTGAAGAGCCTCCCCAACCCCCTAAACTTTTTCAACACCACTTCGACCTTTTTGCAGACTTGATTGAAACGTCGCAAGACGCAATTATCGCGCTTTCTCCTGAATTCAAAATTCTGACTTTTAACCACGCAGCGGAACTCATGTTTGATTATTCTCGGGATGAAATCATCGGACAGTCGGCGTTTAACCTTGTTCCATTGGGCCGTGGAGGAGAACTTCAAGAAAAATTGAAACGCGTGCACGCTGGAGAAGCCATCGCGCACTACGAGACACTCAGAATGAAAAAGGATGGGACGCGCTTCAATGTTTCCATTCGAATCTCTGCCATTCGAAACAATCACGATGAGCTGACCGGGTTTTCATGGATTTTAAGAGATGTTACCGACAAAAAAGCGGCCGAGAGTCTTATTCAAAAACTTTCAAGCGTCGTAGAACAGACTGCTGACATGGTTATGATCACCGACAAACAAGGGATTGTGGAATACATCAATCCTGCGTTTTCGACGATCACAGGTTACAAAAAGGAAGAGGTCATTGGGTTTACATCGAAGATATTAAAGTCCGGAAAGCATTCGTCCAGCTTTTACAAGCAAATGTGGGAAACTTTACTCGCGGGACAACCTTTCCAAGCCACGATGGCGAACAAAAAAAAAGACGGCACTCTTTTTTTCTGCGAAAAAACCATCACACCTCTCTTCAGAGAGGACAAAACGATTTCCCATTTTGTTTCCACAGACAAAGATATTACCGACAAAAAACTTGCCGAAGAGCAAGCACAGGCCGAACTGCGCCGGTCGAACACACAACTAGAGGAATTTGCGTCAATCGCTTCGCACGATCTCCAAGAGCCCCTTCGCACCATCACATGTTACTTGCAATTGTTTGCGAGTAAAAATAAGCTTCTTTTAGATTCGGACTCCAAAGATTACCTCCGTTTCGCTCTGACAAGTTCCCAGCGGCTGCAAAAACTCATTCAAGATCTGTTAATTTACTCAAAAGTAGGAATGGGAAAGATTTCCTCCTCAGAATTTAAAAGCCTTGATGCGGTAAACGAGGCATTAGACTTGTTGCGAGAAAGTATTTCCCGAAACAAGGTGCGAGTAAAGATAGGCCCTCTCCCGGTAATTAAAGCCGATAAGAATAGAATGGTTCAAGTTTTTCAGAATCTGATCAGCAACGCAATCAAATATAAATCCGCAAAACCGCCGACAATTCAAATAACAGCACATTCCGACAAAAAGGAGTGGACTTTCAAAATATCTGACAATGGAATCGGAATCCCACGAGAATCCAATTCCAAAATATTTAAATTGTTTCAACGTCTACACCGCAAAACAGAAATTGAAGGCACCGGAATCGGACTTGCAATTTGTCAAAAAATAGTGGAGCAAGCCGGCGGAAAAATCTGGGTCGAATCAAAACCTGACAAAGGGTCAGAGTTTTATTTTACTGTTCCAAAGACTCCTTAAAAACTACGAAAGCGATATACTATCAGCCACCCTGCCACCAAAGCAAGGACATCACCAACCATGTTTGAAACCGTGTCAGCCGAAGAATGGGGAAATAAAAAACTTAGATTTGCTTTCAGTGGATTCTCGATGAACTCCCACGTAAGAGCCAGCACAAGAGCAGTAGAAAAACTAAATCCAACCAATCCGTAAAAAACCCCAATCCCAAAATGAACAATGGTAAATCGATCCACGAGTGAGTAATTAACTTCACCACGCCTCGCGGAAACCGGTTTCCAAATCCATTTTCTTTTCACGCCTGGCATTTTCAAATTATTTTCCTAAAAGTCCAGTGGCAAGATCACTCTTGAAATCTCTTTTCGATATTCCCTGCGAAATCCTTCGAGCTTTTTTTTAGGTTAGAAATTAATGACATCCTGGGCCTCTTTACGACGGGCAGCACTATTTTTTCATCTCTAACCAAAGCAATCCGCGAAACTCACCCGCTTTAAATCCTGTAGCATTGTCTAGCGGATAGTCCTTAAGAATCGCTTCGCGAAGCTCTTTTCCGAGATCTTGCCCGTGGCAGTTTAAGCAAATAGGTTCGACGAAGATGGGTTCGATATATCCGTAACGGTGTGGGTTCAACTCTACCAAAACATGTTTTGGAATATCCGATGTATTGGCTTGAGAAAACTTTTCTAGATACGGTTTAACCCAATCCGGAGGAATATTTAAGGGGTTTCTAATCCGGTGACTCGCCCTGCCCAAACGGATGACTTGGGACTCTCCAAGAGATTTATTCGTTATCTTCGGGGCCTTTACTCTACACGCTGGGAGCGCTTTGGCCGGCCCCCCTTTATCCAGTTCTTCTTTTAAGGTTCTTCGGAAATTTAACTTCAAATCCCCTGTCGCCGTATGCGCCCGCTCGATCGCTTTCAATTGTTCTTCAGTTTCGAGTACACTACTCAGCGCGAACACTGAACTTGTTAGAATCACCAGAGACGATACCCTTATTATGTTAGTCAGTTTAATTTTCTTCATAAGCCAGCCGATCATCTGGGGGAATCAGTGTCTGTAACCGTCGTTGCAGCTCATTCGTCCCCAGCCACGAAAAATCCGTCTCTTCCTTTTTTACGTCCTTGCGGATACGCAAAATCTTTTCTCAATTGGAAAATAAGACCAAGTCTTTCGCCTGTTCGCTGGAACAATCGAAGATGCGATCGATCCGCCACCAGTGCCCAAACTTCAGATTTACTTTCCGATCTCACACCTTCAAGACTCCGAAGCGGAATTCCATTTTTATTTCTACCTAGCAACACTTTTCCTCCGTTCTTTCTTTAACAATGATCTAAGCTGAACACCGCTCTCCGTAATAGGATGGCCATAAGCTGCGAAGGTCTTTCGGTAGACTCTGAACAACATGTCTAATTTCACCCGGACTTACTTTGCGATCTATGAACAGCAATACGTTTCGAACCATTCGTTCGACTTCATTTAAACGAAAAGCATCGTTAAGCGAGGCGGCAATTTTATTCAGAAACTCTTGTTTGGAACAACGTTTTAGTGGCTTGCCCGCTGGCCTCCACCCTTCAAAGTAAACTCCTCGCAATAACAAAGGCATCTGAGCGGCGAGGTCTGCAGCCTCTTCGACGGTTAAATGATCACGCAGCTCGGTTAGAGTGACGCGCAAAGCTCGACATGCCTTTGCTTCGTCCGAACCCAGTGTTTCCATTAATTCACTTATCCATTCGCGCGTTGTCTCTAAACTCGAATTGAACTCTTTTAGATTTGCCATATTTCCTCCTAGTTTAAGCTCAATCTTCCGCTTTGCATTTGAAATGCCAGCATCAACAAGCCTGCGAGTTCGATTATTGATAGACAAACGGACAAGTTGTCACTCTTTGGGTCAAATCAGCTCATGAGTAAGAAAAAGAATTGAGACTCCGGCCAAAAACCAGTTGGCATTTCCTATGCAAAACGCAACGAACAGACAACAAACCTTAAAAGGAGGTACTTATGAAAACTAATCTTGATATTTTCCGATCGACGGCAATGAATCCGTGGAAGGAATTTTCTTCTCTGCAAAGACAGATGAATCGATTTTTTGATGAACTCTCGTCGATACAGCCGTTTCGTTCCTCTCAATTAGAAGCGGATTTTCTTCCCGCGTGCAATGTTGTGGAAACGGATGGCCAATACCTCATCAGCATCGAGGTTCCCGGAATTCCGAAAAATGCAATTAAAGTTGAAGTGACGGGAGATATCCTCACGGTCTCGGGAGAACATCAGGAACAACATCAAGAGGGAAAAGGAAAAAATCGAATTATGGAACGGACGAAGGGGCGCTTCGAGCGTTCGTTTGCCCTGCCCGAAATAAAGAATGTAGAAAAAATTGAAGCAGCGTATTCGGACGGGGTTCTGAATATTTCCGTACCTAAAGCGGAAGCGAAAAGGTCCCGTCAGATTCAAATCAGCGACGGGAAAAATTCTAGCACTGGTCAGCTAAGTAAGTCCGAGGATAAGAAGTCCACAAAATCTGCAGAAAATCGAGCAGCCTAGTCCTTCTCAGGGGAGTGGATGTCCTTTTCCGCCATTCCCCCGTTTTTTTCACACAATTGCTCCGCGACGGCTTGAGACAACTCTCCCAAACTAAATGGTTTTCCAAGAAATTTTTTGGCGCCCATTCTGAGCGCTTCCTTTTCCAATTCTTCAAACACGCTAAATAAAATTACGGGGATGGTGGGACGCTCAATTGCCAATTTCTTGACGAGTTCAATTCCGCTTACGGCACCCATTTTAACATCAGACAGGATTAGGTCTGGGCGATTAATCTTTGAGTCAAGCCATGTCAGAGCCCCCTCTACGGAAAATGTTGTGGTTACCGAATAGCCTTGTTTTTGAAGGAAATCGCGTAGGAGGGTTGTCATATGAGCGTCATCATCGACCACCAAAATGTGTTTCATCTTTTTCATAGGGATTGCCGTTGTCTTTCAAATCATTTTATTCGTAGGAAGAGAGACAACTCGGTCTTTAGAGGGTGCAAAGACAATGCCTGCCCGTAAAATAGGCAGGCCTAGCACAGCTTATGCTAGATAAGTGAAATGATTGCAAAATTGAAATGACAAAAGCGCTCCGATGGGACAGTTTGTCCCGAAAAAATGAAAGGATGGCCCCTTGAAGACAAAAGGTAGGATCTTAGCAGTCGATGACGATAAGGAAATTCGTAGCCTCCTCCAAGACTTCCTGACTAAAGACGGCTATGAAGTGACCACTCTTCCTTCCGCGATGGAAGCCTTGAAGCTGCTTCGCGCTCAAGCAAACATTCCCCTCGGACCGTCGTTCGATCTTGTTATTTCTGACATCCATATGGCTCACATCGATGGGATGCAATTTTTGAGCACATTAAAATCCGAAATGCCGGAAATACCCGTCATCTTAATCACGGGCCACTCGAGTATTGATACCGCAATTGAAGCCATGAAAAATGGAGCATTCCATTACTTGGTAAAGCCTTTTAAGCTCAGTGAAGTCAGCATCTACGTCGAAAGGGCTCTAGAAAAAAGGACTCTCTCACTCGACGTTCAGGCCCTTCGAAAAGAGCTCAAACAAGGTTGGGGATTACAGGACGTCATCGGAAAAAGTGCGGGGATGCGGACAGTGTTTGACCTGGTAGAGCGGGTTGCCCCCTCCACTGCCAACGTTCTGATTCAAGGTGAGAGTGGCACTGGAAAAGAGGTCGTCGCTCGTGCCATTCATTCCAGTGGTCCCCGATCCAAAAAATCTTTTATTGCCATCAATTGCACGGCGATTCCAGAATCCCTTCTTGAATCCGAACTTTTCGGTCACGCGAAGGGTTCCTTCACCGGAGCCACAGGTCAGAAAAAAGGTCTTTTTGAAGAAGCCGACGGAGGCACTCTATTTCTCGACGAGATCGGTGACATGAGTCCTTCCCTCCAAACCAAGCTTTTGCGCGTGCTGCAAGAGAGAAAAATTCGACCGGTGGGATCGAATCATCTCGTTGACGTCGATGTGCGAATCATCGCAGCCACGCATAAAGATCTCAAAGCGGGAATACGGGACGGTACTTTTCGAGAGGATCTTTTTTATCGTTTAAGTGTAATTCCCATCCAAATACCTCCTCTTAGAGATCGTACGGAGGATATCCCTCTTTTGGCTGAGCACTTTTTGAAGAAATTTTCGGCTGCCAACAGTGCAAACGGAACGCCGCGAGTGAGGGGTTTTAGTAAAGGCGCACTCAAAAAGCTCGTGAGCTTGCGGTGGCAGGGAAATGTTCGAGAGTTGGAGAATATCATTGAGCGTGCCGTCGTTTTGAGTCGGGGTTCTGTTATAGAAGAAAACGACCTACCCGATCCGGAAACAGCAACTCCTGAGCAAACCTTTAAAAGCCTGACAACCGACCTTCCGACGCTCACGCAACTCGAGGACAGATATGTTCGTCTCGTGCTTGAAAGAACTGCAGGACGAAAGGACAAGGCCGCTCAGATCCTCGGCGTCAACCGCCGGACATTGTATCGAAAAGAACGAGAATATGGATTGGTCGATGCGAACACGCCGGAACCCAATGATGGAGAGGAATCAGAGGGAGAACCTTAACTGTTTTTATTTTCTTTCTTAGTCCCGTATTGGTGGATTATTTGGATTAGTTTTAGCACGTCGAGTGGCTTAGTCAGAAACTCATCACATCCTGCTTCAAGACACCTATCCCGTTCATCATTCATAGCATGGGCCGTAATAGCGATAATCGGAATCTTATTCCCTTCTCGCCTTAATGTCTTTGTGACTTCATACCCGTCCAATTCAGGCATTTGAACATCCATCAAAATCACATCGAACTGGCTCGTTCTCACTTTCACTAAAGCTTCGTTTCCATTATTTGCAACTTCAACTGCAGCGCCTTGTTCACTTACAAAACGCTTAATCATCTCTTGATTGTCTGGGTTATCCTCGGCGAGCAGAACGCGCAAGTGATCTAACCGTGGCCAAGCCAAGCGATCGGTTTCTCGAGTCTTTTCTTGGGAAGGAAAACTTTGCCCCTGGAGGGATTCCCGCGCGTGGATCGGAATATTTAGCTGGAAAGTGCTCCCCTTATTCGGTGCACTCGATACTAAAATCAATTCCCCTCCGAGCGCTTCCGCAAGTCGCCGGGATAATGCAAGGCCTAGCCCTGTTCCTCCGAACTTCCTCGTCGTAGAGCTATCGGCTTGGACAAAGGGTTGGAAAAGACGAGATTGCTCTGCAGAGGTAAGACCGCATCCAGTATCTGTAACCGCTAGATTCAATCGATTCGTGTCTTTTTGATCCGTAGAAACACGTAATGAAACTCGTCCCTGATTCGTAAATTTGATCGCATTCCCGAGTAAATTGGTCAGGATCTGACGAAAACGGGTAGGATCAGACACGATTTGATTTGGAAAAGGTCGCTCGTACTGAGTCTCTAAAGAAATCTTTTTTTCGTCGGCGCTGCCTTGAAGCAAATTGACAACATTTTCAATTTCGGTAACCGGATTAAACGAAACCCTCTCTACCTTTAAAGCACCCGCTTCGACTTTAGAGAGATCCAAAATATCGGCGATTAACTCCGTCAGGGTGTCCGAGCAGCGACGAATCTTATCCATATACCCTTTTCGCTCTTCATTAGAGTGGCAGTAAAATGCGATCATTTCGGAGTAACCTAGAATTCCCGCTAAAGGGGTTCGAATTTCATGGCTCATGTTCGCTAAGAATTCACTCTTGGACCGGTTCGCCGCTTCTGCAACTTCTCGGGCTTTCCTGAGTTCCTCCTGAGCCTTCTTTCGATCTGAAATATCGCGAATAGCAGCAGTCACCACAAAACCACGCGGGGTTTTGAGAGGGCTCAGGCTAGTCTCGACTGGAATTTCGCGACCCGACTTATGGAGTCCGAACAATTCCAGTCCGGCTCCCATCGGACGCATCTTAAGGCTTTCGAAGTACCCAGATCTTTGGCCGACATGCCGTCCTCTAAATCGTTCTGGAAGAAGACATTCAATCTCTCGCCCTAACAGTTCTTGACTTGAATAGCCAAAGAGATTCTGAGTTTGGGAATTGACGTAGAGGATCTTTCCGTCTGCATTCACCATAACCAGCGCATCCGGGGCTGATTCGATCAACCCTTTTAGCACCTCTTCGGTCCATTCAATCTCAGTATCTTTCGCCACGCCCGTTCTCCCAGTTCCGACCATTGAAGTCGACGATAGTCGACAAAATCACTAAGAATTTATTTTACCTCAACTGAGATGAGACTAAAAGTAGAGAGCGTGTTAAAAAACTATGTTTGTGATTGCGAAATTAATCGCATCTGAGGTTCGTTGAGATTTTTTTTGCGTAACCATTCTCCAAGTAGCCCCATTCCATCCACGGCAGTAAAAATCCCAATCGCCCTTCCCTGTTCGTTTTCAATGATGGCGCATCCAAATTTGTTTTTCGACATTTCTTGAGCGACTTGCTCTAAGGGACATTCGGCACTCACCGAATAAGGATGCTCGGTCATGACATCTCCGACTTCCAGATCTTTAGCACTCGGACGGACCGTTAACGCCAATTGGATATCTCGGTCCGAAAGTAAGCCTACGATTTTTCCCGCGTATTGAACGGGTAGATGTCGAATACGGTGTTCGCGCATCATTTCAATTGCCTTTGAGAGTGGAATATCCTCGCCAATAGTATGAAGACTTTTCGTCATGTACTTTTTAATTGGGTTCATTTTACTCATGTTAGTTTCTCCTCTTAAAATTCAATATCTACTTTTGCAAACACCGGACCACCCGTACTTTCGCTTTTCCCCTTAAGAGTGGAATTTGTTTGATGGCTCATAAAAAAAAAGAGAAAAACGGTGAGACATTTTGGCACAATTCGAGACGTAGGAGCTCAAATGAAAGCCCATTTCTCAAACATCACGCAATATTTTTCTGGCACACCTTCTGCTAAGTACCCATCAGGAGGCTAGGAGCTTAAAATGCAAAAAATCGCGCACATCCAACCAACTCGGATTGTTTCTCCCCATGCTTCATCAACGGTTTCAAGGAAAATGGGCATGCTCGACCGCATGATGGTTCAGCATGCCTATCCCCCAAAAGCGATTCTGGATGGAATAGGTCTCATGTGGGGTCTTCATTTTGTCTGGGAACGCCTTTGGCTTCAAGCCGTCATCGCCTCCTTTGGATTTGCTTTAATAGGAACATACCTAGGTAGAAACGTAAGCAGCGAAAGCCTTGCACAAACATTGCTTGGAAAATTGTGCTTGGGCTTCGCGCGACCAGCAAATCTCTTGACCCAGCTTTTAGGGTATTCGGTTTTAGTTTTTGGACTGGGGCTTCGTTCAAGCTTCTATTGTTTAATCGGAATATCTCTTATTTTGCTGGCGCATGCCGCCACGTGGAGACATGTTTTCAAACATTTTAGGATTGAAAATACAGATCAGGAGAAAATATGAAAAAATCAGGTGGTCCCAAAAAAGTGATCCTCGCAATTGATGTCAAGGCGGAGGATTCAAAATTAACAAAAAGAATCTGTGAAGGTTTAAAACCTTTTGTAAAAGAAAAGAATATAATCATCGAGCCAGTCACCATCTTAAATCGCGAAGACATCGCGATGGGCAACTATCTTAAGAGCCGTATCGGCAGCATTAGAAAAGCAACGGAAAGACACCTAGATGAACAGCTCGCAGGACTTGGGTTACCTGGTCTTAGCGCAGCAAAAGTAATTTTTGCGGACGGCTCGTCAACCCAGATGGCCGTCATGGCTCTGCTCAATCATGCGAAGAAGACTGAATGCGAACTCATTGCTATTAGCAGCCACGCTCGAAAGGGGCTGAAGCGCTTTTTGCTAGGAAGCTTTGCTGAAACGCTATCGTTACAATCTTCAATTCCACTGCTTGTGGTGAATCCACATCAGCGGACCGACTCTAAAGATTTTAAAAAAGTGCTTTTCCCAACAGACTTTAGCTCCGCTTCCATTGAGGGACTAGAGATTGTTTGCGACTCGTTTCAAAAAATTCAAACTCATCTGATTCTTTTTCATAGTTACACGATCCCGATCCAATTTTCCGTTGAGCCCTTCGTTAACTATCCCTTACCTCAATCCGAAATTGACCTGGATTTCAAACGAACCGAAAAGATGGGCCTTAACTGGTGCAAAGAATTACGAAACAGAGGAATTTCGTGTGAATTTCTGATTGATAGGAAATCCGATTTTGTCATCAGCGGAATTCTTGCAGCGGCGAAACGAAATAAAGTAGGGATGATCGCTATGGTATCCACGACAGGTAAATGGGGCGCTCGAATACTTGGCAGTGTGACTCGACAAGTCCTGCGTGAATCTCCACGGCCCGTTTGGATAGTCCATCCGTCCCAAAGAAAAAAACCTACTTTGGTGGGAAATCTCAAACGCGCGAACTCAGAATATATTCCTCAATCGGCATTACTGGCCGCCGCCTCCGGAAAGTGAAAGGTTTAATAAAGAATTACTGGAATATTCTAACTTTCTTATCTTTCTTTCCGTTGAATGCGCAGTCTTACTCACGAAACAATGGAGATTTGAAATCCGCTTTGCAGTTCCCACTTACCCACACTGTTTGATTTGGGAGTGGGAATAATCATCCCACTGGTCGGAACCTCCCTGATACTCTAAAATCCTTGCCGGTATCTGTAGCAGAACCGTTCATTGCCTAAAAGTGGGATGAGGATGAGACATTGTTGCACTTCCGCGAGACAGAACTTCCCACGCCAATTAGGTTTCTGCTTGACGTACTCTTGATCTTTTATTGGCATTCCTTTCGCATAAGAAAAGCCGTGAAACCCATTCAGGAGGATCGGAAATGCAAAAAATGAATTACAAACCGATAGAAATCGAAAGTCTGGGCCAGCTTCGAGATGAAGTTAAACTTCAAGCTCATCTTTTGAAGACTGACATGAAGGATGAATTACATAAACTAGAAAATGATTGGCGAAGACTTATAACACCCAGCAAGCGGGTTGCAAGAAAGTCCGCCGCGGAAGTTAAAACAGCTACTCAACAGTTATTAAAAACAATCCAGACCGGGTACGAGCGGATTAAACAATCTTTGCCTTCGTAATCTCAGACGTCGATAGGTTAAAGCGTAAGGCTCGTGATAGGAGCAACGAGGAGAAAGGGCCAGGCAATTATGAAAAATTTATTCGCGATCTTAGTACTACCCGTTGTGGCTTTCGCCGCCGGAGAATTGAGAGAGATAATTACGCAAATTGATCCCAATCGAATCATTTTTGGAGCAGAATTCGGGACTGATATTTCTACGCAATAAAATGAGGAGAAAATATGTCATCACTGACTCAATTTGGAACTTACGGTTATCTCAGCTCGCTCGTTTCAACCCAACTTGCAATTGTGTCACCGTCACAACCGAGCAAAGAAATAAATAGGGTAAATCAAAATCAAACTTTTTTTAATGCAAAAAGATGCAGGCACGAACAGGATTTTTGCTCGGAAGGGGCGTCTCAGGTTATAAACAGGAGACTCCTTACCGAAAGATAAAAACGATGCAAAGCAGATCCCTTCGATCACGCCACATCGTACTTGCTTAGATCAGCTGAAGTAGCGATTATAGCGCGATGTTAAAGTTAAACACGTTTCTCACTCCTACCCTATTTAAGTTAGGATTGATTTCCTTTCTCGGCGATGTCGCAAGCGAAATGCTGTATCCGATCACACCCCTCTTTCTTACGAGCGTTCTTGGAGCTTCAATGACTTCGGTGGGGATCATCGAAGGCACCGCCGAAGGCGTCGCCAGCATTCTTAAAACATATTCCGGATTTTTATCGGATAGATGGGGAAAGCGAAAACCATTTATTCTGGTCGGCTATTTCCTCGCGGCAATTTCAAAACCTTTGATTGGAATTTCCGAAAGCTGGCTTCATGTATTTATCGCACGTGGCATCGACAGAACGGGCAAGGGGTTAAGAACGAGCCCCAGAGACGCTTTGATCGATGATTCGGTCGCTCCCAATTTTCGAGGTGCTGCCTTCGGTTTTCATCGTTTCATGGACACCTTAGGTGCAGTGCTAGGTCCACTGATTGCACTCATTTATCTGTTTTATTACCGCGACGATTTAAGGTCGGCGTATTTTTATGCTTTTATTCCTGGGATTTTCGCATTTTTCATTGTTTTTGCCGTTCAAGATAAAAAACAGGAAATTTCCGCGAAGCCATTTCAAACGAAGTGGAATTTCTCTCTCTTTAAGCCAGGATTCAAAAGGTATCTCCTTGCGTGGGGATTGTTTTCGGTTGCGAACTCAAGTGACGTTTTTCTTTTAATGCGTGCTAAACAGATCGGCTTCACATTGGTAGAAGTGATATTGCTCTATTGCTTCTATAATTTGACCTATTCCTTATCCAGTCCTTTTTTCGGGGCGTTGTCCGACAGCATTGACAGGAAAAAAATCATGATTGCTGGTCTCGGGATGTTTATCTTGGTGTATGCCGGTTTCATTTTCGCAAGCGCCCACTGGATGTTTTGGCTGTTTTTCGCAATTTATGGTTTATACATGGGAGCGACCGAGGGCGTGGGCAAAGCGCTCGTCATGGATTATGTCGACTCCGATTTAAAAGCGAGTGCCCAAGGAATTTTTGGCACGCTCACGGGAGTGGCCACTATCCTTGCGAGTATCTTTGCCGGATTATTGTGGGATCACCTAGGCCCGGGATGGGCCTTTGGATTTGCCATTTTGGGAGCGATCAGTTCTTTGTTCATTCTAATAAAGGGATAGAGGATGCTTTCAATGACAGCCTGAGAGCTGACAAAAAGTTTCTCTTCTACCCTCCTCCACGCTCCCCTCTCTCATTGTTGACCTCAATATTCCATTTCGTTATCTCCGCATCTCCGCTTTATGGAAAAAACAAAAATTGAAAATGAATATGGTTATTACGAAACTGTGACTCCATTTGACGGCGTTACTCCTGGAGCAGATGGGCTTTTTGATGATTGTCCGCATTGTCAAAAGTTGAGAGAGCAAATGAAAGAAGGGACGGCGTCGCCGGTGCCAAAGTGGATCTTTCGGAACGCGGGGTTTGCGGCCGAGGTTTACTATACGGAGTAGGAGTGAGTTCGCATTTTGAGTTTCAGAAGTGGCCCGTTTATCAGAAAGCAGTTTCGTTTTCTTCGGAAGCGAATGCGCTTTGTTTTAAACTTCCGAAGGATGGAACGAAGAATCTTAATGATCAGTTGAGACGAGCGAGTAGCTCTATCTCGTTGAATATTGCGGAGGGTGCTTCGCGGTATAGTCGGAATGATAAGCTGCAGTTTCTAAGAGTTGCAAGAGGATCGGTTTTTGAGTGTGTGGCAATTATCGATCTGCTTGCGGGGATGAAGCTAATTGAGGAGTCAGCTTTGCAATCATTTAACGGAACGTTGGCAGAGTTGGGTAAGATGCTTTCTGGATTTATTAAGCACGTGGAGAAAAATAATCCTAGCAAGACCGGAAGTTTTAAAGATTAAGATTTAAGGTTTTTTACATCGAAGCGGCTACGCCGCTGAAGGGAGTAAGGAAATGAGGAATTAAGGGAATAATCCTTAAAAAAGCAGTTAAGGATAATTCCCTTAATTCCTTATTCCCTTAACCCTTATTTTTTCGCCAGAGGCGAAAAAATTCGGAGAGGAGAGGAATCTAACCCTACCCTTTTCTAACATTGCGAAAATGCAACCAAAGTAAAAAATAACACTGGCTTACTCACAGGTGCTCACTGAACGAAACCGAACCAATTATCCTCTATTTTGCCTGTCCTGTCCCCCGGGGGGACGCGGCTCGAATGATGTAGTCTCCGCCACCTATTTTGCTCACGCACTCTCGAACCCCACCGGCGCGGGGGTTCAAGTGGCGGCGCTTTAGTAGGGGACGGAAAATTCTCGAACCTTTCGCGTCCCCCCGGGGGACGCAATCCCCCCTCCAGTGCACATCCAAACTCCCATGTGCTACCTCGCTTGAGCGGCTTGTACCGATTGTCGACCAGTGAACCATTGCATTGCTGCCAACCGCGTAGCCAAAGCGTCGGATGGCTTGTAACCAAACGTGAACTCCATAGCGACAAAATCCGAGACGAACTTTGTCCGCTCCTCTTCGGTTAACTCGCTCTGAAAAGCGGCTATGGCAGCTCGATTTCGTTCGTCCTCCTGTCGCTCATCCCTTAGCAGTTTCGCCTCATTCTGGCTCCCCTTTCCGTCTGCTTTTTCCGCTTGGGTGAATCCCTTTTTCCGGCAGGTTTGTAGCAGATCGTCTATCGCCGTAGCGAGATAGCGAAACGGGCTGTGGCAACTTTCTCCGGACAGAGTGCCGTAGCGATCGACATACGCCAGTGTCGTGCTGATTTCTTCGCAGGTGTGAGTTTCCAGTAGCTGCAGCAGCCCATCCCTTTCGGTCTTTTGTTTCTCGGGGGCGCGGATTTTTTCGATGCGATCAAACATCGCTTGTGCGCCTTCTTGAGAGAGATTCTTAGATTTCTTAATACTTCTTATTTGTCCCTCATTTTGAGGCGCCTTCTCCCTCAAATTGAGGTGGGAGCGATCTCGTTTTGAGGCGGGTGGTGCCTTCTTCCGAGGTCCCTCGGATCGAGGTGGCAGATTTTCCGGCTCGCAACCGGCAAAAGCGATGGGCGAAATGCTCCAGAGGTTCCCTCGCTTGTAGTCGATCTCCAGAAGCTCAACGAGTGCCTCTTCCTTGAGCGTCTTGAGACAGCGCGAAATCGTGGCGTGAGACATCCCCGTATGGGCCTCGATGAATCCCACTGACGCGCGCAGCGTTCCGTCGGAAGTTTGGAAGCGCCACCCCCGAGACGACATCCAGAGAAACAATCGGAAGCAATCTCCGGACAAACGTCGGAGCTGAGGGTACGAGAATGATCGGTCAGACAGGCGAAAGAACGCTCTCGAAGATTGCTCAATTTGAGGTAGCTCGGTTTGAGCCACCTCAATCCCGGAAGCCGCCTCATTTCGAGGTGGCTCGCTCTTAGCTTGCTTTTTCCGAGGTGCCTCAGAACGAGCTGGCTCATTTCGAGGCGTCTCGGATCGAGGTCCCTCGTTTTGAGTATGCTGAACCTGAGTTACCTCAGATTGAGGTTGCTCAACTTGAGGATGCCCGTTGTGAGCATTCTCATTTCGAGGTGGCTCAGAATGAGGCAGCTCGTTGGGAGATCCCTCATTTTGAGGCGGCTTGTTTTGAGTTGCCTCACCATGAGGCAACTCAGTCTCAGGTGCCTCGTTTTGAGCGACCTTCGTCTGAGTTACCCCATTCAGAGGTGCCTCATTTCGAGCTTCCACTTTTTGAGGTGCCTCATTTCGAGCTTCCACTTTTTGAGGCGCCTCTGTTCGAGGTATCTCGGATGGAGGTACCTCACGAGGAGGCACCTCCTTTTCGCTCGTGGCCGAAACTTCCAGCGGGGGCTTGAAGCTCGGTCCGCTCTTAGAGAGCCGCATAGGCTCGTTTACGCGCATCTCCCGAAGCGCATTACGGAGGCTGTTCGGCTTTTTTTCGCTCATTGCACACCTCCAGCAATCATCGGATGCGCTTCTTCAGGCCCGTGCTGGCTGATTCCCTGAGCGGCTTGGAGGTCTTCCGGCAGGTTAAGTCGGAAACTCACTTCCTCGGCCAATGCCAAGTAATCCTCGGCACCATGGCTGGTCGGTGCATGGTGAAAGATTGTCTTTCCTAGAGCCGGAGCCTCTTTCAGCTTCACGTTTCGCCTGATTTTCGCGCTGAATACTTTCTCGCCGAAACTTGCCACGAGCTCGTCGCAGACTTCACCCGCCATTCGAGTCTGATCGCTCATGGTTAGTAGAAAGCCGAGAATCTCAAGTTTCGGGTTGGTTCCGAGTCGGATCTCCTCGATCTCGGTAAGCATGTCTTTAATTCCGGTCATTCCGAAGTAACTCGAATCCAACGGCACAATCAGCGAGTCAGCAGCGTTGAGAGCCGAGTTCATGAGCGGACCGAACGTCGGTGGTACGTCCAGAACGATAACCGAAAATGTTTCGCGGAGCGTTGATAATTTTCGAGCCAGGCGTAGCTCACTATTCGTCATTCCAACGAGTTCCCGTTCAACTTGGGAAAGGCGACGTGTCGCGGGAATAAGCGATATCCCGTCTCCCTCGTAGATTACGGCTTCGGCAGGTAGCTCCCGATCCAGAATGAGGTCGCTAAGGGACTTTCCGACGGAGGTCGGAGGAATACCGAAGCCCTGTGTGGTGTTCCCTTGAGGATCGACATCGACCACCAAGACCTTCGAGCCTCGGAGAGCTAGAGCTTGCGACAGATTGATTGTGGTAGTGGTTTTTCCGACGCCACCCTTTTGATTGGTGATGGCAATGATTTGACACGGCATATTGTTCTCCATGTTGACATGGGCTCCAACGCCGCCAACAATGGAGGTGTTGAAGCCTGAACCGTTTAATCGACGGTTCGGGTTGAAGACGAGTCAGCATCCTGACGATCAATCGAGTGCTGACGACATTTTTGCGAAGCCCGGAAGCTCACGCTTTCGGGCTTTGTTTTTTCTCCTCAATTTGAGGTACCTCAAGATGAGGGCAGTATTTCTTGTCCTCCTTTTTATCCGACTACGTTTCTACCGTTCATCTTGTTAACAATGCTAACGGAACAAATTTGCCCCAGTCAATTTTATTCTGTTAGCAATGTTAACGTTGCCAATGAAACGATAGCCCACTAGACTTCAGGGAGATGCCGAGAAAAAGCCCATCAAAAACATCGAAGGCCAAGGAGGCAGCCCGTTTAAGTGCGCTGAGAAAGAGCCTTGGAATGACGACACGAGAACTTGCGAAGGAATTTCAAGTTGCGCACGTATCGATTAGTCATTGGGAGCGCGGTATCAGGACCATTCCCGGATCGGTGCTTAGATTGATGGAGATTTACGAAGAAAAACTTCCGGGGAAAAAGAAAGAATGAGCGGTCAATGCCTCCGGGTAAACGCTACTTCGAGATTAAACTTCAATCCGAGGCGTGAAGCTGCCGCTTTCCATCTGGGGACCTCTCAAAGCCGTATTGAGCACGGCCCGAAATGCCCCCCGGAATTCGTGTCCGATTCAAATTGGCTTATATAATATTACTTTACAAAGTCCACAAATAACGTAGACTTTAACAAGTAATATATATGAAGAAAAGCCACGTTAAGAGTTCGGATTTCCTTCCTAATCTAATGTCCAAAGGAATCTACTCTTTTACCACCGAGCAGGCGCGCAAGGAGTTCAAGACGTCGGCGAGAGCGACCATCGCAGTTCTATGGAGATTCAAGAAGCGGGGACTGATCAATACTCCTTACCGCGGTTTCCACGTCATTGTGCCGCCCGAGTACCGAGCTTTTGGCTGTTTGCCGGCCGAGGAGTTTATTCCCGATTTAATGGATCACTTAAAGAGTCCCTACTACGCAGGGCTTCTAACGGCCGCGCAGTTTCACGGGGCTGCACACCAAAAGCCCCAATACTTCCAGGTCGTCGCTCCAAAAAATCGAGCGGGGATCGAATGCGGAAGAGTTCGTGTATCTTTTATTGCTCGTGGCAATCTACAAAAAATACCAGTCGAAACGCGAAATACGCCCCGTGGGACGCTTCGCTTATCCACTCCCGAAGGCACAGCTCTAGATCTTGTCACTTATCCTGAACACGCAGGAGGGCTTGGGAACGTAGCGACCGTTTTACTCGAGCTCTCGGAGAAGATGCAGCCGACGACGCTCGCGAAAACGGTCAAACGAGCAGGTGCGATGCCGTATGTTCAACGGCTTGGTTATGTTTTGGATCTACTAAAACTCAAAGAACTCGCTGCACCTTTGGCAGAATATGTGGCCCAGCGAGCACAGGTCATTGCTCCCTTGGTGCCAAGTCTCCCGAAAGAGGGAACGCCGAAGAATGCAAAATGGAAGCTCTTCATTAATTCAGGGATAGAGGCGGATCTGTGATTCCAAGAAATTTTATTACCGAATGGAAAGGGCATGTCCCGTGGGCGGACGATTCCCATGTCGAACAAGACTTGGTAATCAGTCGTGCCCTCGCCGAAATATTCGGAAACTCCACGTTGGCGAGCCAGATGGCTTTCCGAGGTGGAACGGCTCTCTACAAACTCTACTTGCTTCCGCCCGCCCGATATTCGGAAGATATCGATCTTGTGCAAGTCACCGCCGCTCCCATCGGTCCGGTTCTCGACTTGCTCCGAGAGCGGCTGGATTCTTGGCTCGGAAAACCCAAGAGATCACGATCCGAGGGAGGAGTTACTCTTCTTTATAGTTTCCAAACGGAAGCAAGTCCGCCCATACGAATGCGACTCAAAGTCGAAATCAACTCGCGGGAACATTTTTCAGTCTATGGCTTTGAACAGCGTCCCTTCCGCGTTTCATCCCGATGGTTTTCAGGGGATGCCATCATTCAAACCTACACGCTAGAGGAACTACTAGGAACAAAGCTCCGGGCACTCTACCAACGTCGAAAAGGAAGAGATCTCTTCGATATCTGGCTGGGCCTAACGGCGGGAAAAGCCGATCCACAAAAGATCATTACCTCATTTTGCAAGTACACGACCAATCAGGGCCTAAAGATTTCCCAAAAAGAGTTTCTTTTGAATCTGGAGCGGAAGGCGAAGCTCGCCGAGTTCATGGAAGATATTCGAGTGATTCTTGCTCCTGGTTTTGATTACGATTCGGAAGCCGCGCTAAACCTCGTGAGAGAGCGGCTTGTCTCATTACTGTGATTTTTAATTCTTTCGTCGTGCGCAGTCGCGTGGCCGGAATCGTTCAAGCGCCGCGCCCTGGAGCTCAGCGTACTATCGAGGGCGGAAACATGCTGGTATTTTTCTGGCCAGCAACTCGTCGGCTAAGACCGACGCAGAGATTTTCACTTGAGCCGTTCATCTCACCCTTCGAGGCCGTCGATGCGAGGTTGCGTAAGTATTGGCCAGTAAACGATCGCAAAAAGAATTAGACCTGCGGACCAGATTAAGGCGGCCCCCGCCATTCCCACGATATAAACGGACGGAAAAAGGAGTGGAACTAGCACTCTGACCACAGCGCCGAGAAAGACCAACCAGTAGGCGACGACGATCGGTTTAGACACGATGAGAGGTCTGCCGGTGTGTCCCAATGACACTCGGGATATCATCCCCAAAATGAGCATTCCCATGGCACCCGCCGTAATAAGGTGCAGCGGTATAGAGCTCTTAACCGGAAACAAGGTGAGAGAAAGCCCGCGAGCGATGAGACCCAGGGATAGAAAAGCGTACCCTAAGTGAAGGGCCCAGAGGATTGGACGTTCAACCGTGGAAAGTGGCTTCCAGCCGGCCAGCCGAAAAAAGCTCGCGGCCCCGGCAAGAATTGCGGCAAGCGCGGTTATGAGGGAGGTTTCTTCCACGACATCTGAAAGTAGGTAGGCCACGACCGTAAAGACGGCGAGCCTTTCCAGCCACGGACGCTTGGCGATTTCAATGCCTGGAACCGCGTTTTGAGTGAACATGGGAATGACCCTGCCGCCCATCAACACCATTATGACGGTCACCGTATCGACTCCGAGAAGATATCCCGTGCGGGCGGTTTGTGCGGGTAGCCCTAGTGCTTCCAAATGCATCAAAGCGTTCGCCGTGAAAAATACCGCGAGCCAGAGCACAAAGATAAAGTTCGTTTTGGCGGCTCCTTTAGAGAGGGTGCACCACAGAAGAAAGGTAAGAAAAGGAAGAAATGCCAGATCCGAAAAAGCAACAAGCCATGCAGGAAGGATGGCCGAAAACAGAATCGCGATTCTTCCTGCGAGCCAAGTCAGAATTAAAATCAGTAGTGTACTCCCGTGAACTCCACGCGTTTTCGCCCAATTCTTGGAAGCCGTCAGAAGGAAGCCAGCGAGAATGGAGGCCACGAACCCGAATAACATTTCATGGGCGTGCCACAAAGTGCCCTCGAAGTAGGGCGGCAAACCGTTCAAGCTTAGCTGATAGCCCGCCCAGTAAAGAATCGCCAGAACGCCGTAGAGAGGACCGAAGAGAAAAAAGGGGCGAAAGGCCAGAGCGAAAAGGGCGGGGGAGGAGCGACTTTCACTTTTCACGTCTAGCCCGCCTTAGGAAATAGTCGTTGAGACTTCAAAGCGTCGGCAACAGCTTGCTTTTGTCCCTCATTAAGTAGGCGATCCAGCGGCCCATACACCCGCATTTCCTCTCGTGCATTGTGTTCGTGAAGTTCCTCGAAAAGTTTCCGCTCGGTGGCGCTTGAATCGTTCCTTTCTTTTAGGTCTCTTTCCACTTCCATCAATAACGGAACGATGATCTGATGCTCGTCACGCAAGATCGACACTTCTTGGAAGCAGGGCTCGTCAGGCAATTGAGCCAAAACCGGAAAGATCAGATCTTCTTCGCATTTAATGTGGCGAAGCAGAGACAATTTGTACTTCTGATACAGTTCCAATGCACGCGCCGGATTAAGGCGCTTTTCACTGAGGTACTCATCGTAGAGACCGTCTATAGATTGGTGATCCTCCGACAATAGAAATTCTACCGACAGTCCCATAATATTTTCCCCGAATAAAAAGGCGTACTTTCCTAGCCTTACCCTAAGTTTGCTTCGCAGTCGCGTGCTTATCCACCCCTTGACTTCTTGCTCACCGGAGACGGGAGAGCGCGATTATAGCGGCGACCTTCGCGAAAAATACTTCTTGAGAGATCCATACGTCTCATCCGATTTTGGTGCCCGCTATTGGCGGCACGCAAACGCAATGACGTGTCCATCGGGATCGGCGCAGTAGCCAGCGGTGTCGCCCCAGTCGCGTGATTCAAGCCGACTTAGTTCAGTGGCACCAGCAGATTTAGCTCGCTCAATATATGCGGTGGGATCGGGAACGTAGAGATAGATCTCGGCGCGCGGAATGCCTAAGGCCAGGGAGGGGTCCTTGATTCTGTCTCCCAATAGACGGTTGATTCCCGCGATGGGCATTAACCCAAGGACGCAGCCATCCATTAATACAAACTCTGTCATTCCGGGGACGTCGAGCGAAGGGGTTTGGGCAAGCACTTGCGAGTAGAAATCGGTACTGCGTGCCTGATCCTGAACGAAAAAAATAAAATGGGCCTTAGAGACCGGCATGTGGAGTCTCTGTTAGTTTTCCCGGCCAAGAAACGAGACCTTTGGATAAACTGAAGACAGAAGAGAAACCTCTTCCCAAGAGAGTCTGAGCGGCCTTTTGGCTTCTCTGGCCGCTTCGACAGAAAAGAATCAGGGTCTTATCTATCGGAAGGGGAACTTCCCCGGAGATAATAAGGGAAAGCGGAACTGAAATGGCTCCGGGAATACTGCCCTGTTGATATTCCGCAATTTCACGAACATCGATGAGCTGACTTTCGCTTTCTTTCTCAAGAAGAGCGCGTAACTTGTCGGCCGAAATTTCAGGTGCATTGCCACAGGAAGCTGTCACTGATTCAAGTGTCTTTATCGTTGGATTCGCCCCACAAAGCGGACAATCTGGATTCGGTGCGATTGTAATATTGCGAGACTGCATGGTTAGAAAATCGAAAATCTGTAGTGTGCGATGAGGCGATTGTCCCAAACCAATTATCGTACGTAGGGCTAGCAGCGCTTGAAGTGTCCCCAAGACTCCTGGCACCGCGCCCAGGATTCCCTCCTCGGCACAGTTTAGGACGATTTCCTGCGGTGGTTGAGGAAAGAGGCAGCGGTAACACGGGCCTTCTTGTGAACAAAAGAGAGAGAGCCGTCCCTCGAAACGTGTGACGGACGCGAAGACGTTAGGGCGCTCTAGAAAAAAGCACGCGTCATTTACAAGATAGCGAGTAGCAAAATTATCGGTCGCATCGAGCACGAGATCGTGCCTTTGGATTAACTTGGTAGCATTCGATACTTCGAGGGCTTTGCAGTAGGCGTGAACTTGAACGTTAGAATTAAGTTCACCTAGACGAGTGGCGGCGACCTCGGCTTTGTTGAGGCCGATGTCACTTTCACGATAAAGCACCTGTCTTTGGAGGTTTGAGAGTTCAACGCGATCGGGATCAATAATCCCAATCGTTCCGACTCCAGCGGCAGCTAAATAAAGAGCGGCCGGGCAACCTAAGCCTCCGGCCCCTACCACCAAAACCCGACTGGCCTTTAAGCGCTCTTGTCCTTCGACGCCAATCTCCGTAAGAGACAAATGTCGCGCATAACGAGCGAGTTCTGAAGTTTCTAGGGCCATCCGCTATCAAGTATCCCGACCGCTCGGAAAACACAACTTGTCAACGCTCCGATGAGAATTCTCGATTGATCTCCTTTCTCTCCGCAGGAGGTAACGAGAGTAGAGTGCCAAGGCGCGTGGCTCGCGAAATTACGATGCGAACTCCTTCCGCCATACTGGCCAGCTGCGGATTAGCGTTTGTCCAGCATTCCGTATTCCCTTCAAGGTCTGATCTCAAGTGGTCCACCATCGTCGCCGCCGAATCCGATGATGGCGCATTTTCAAAGTGTTTCGCTAGTGACTTTGCGTAGGAATTCATTACTGACCATCGAGAACATGCTTCCACGCGATCCCTGCCGGTTAGCCTGCTCTGTTTTCGGGTTTCGAGGAACTCCTTTAGCCCCACGGCTTCTGTTCGAAGATCCTGATTTAACTCGCTCACGAGTCCAGAATCACATGCCTCGCCCGAGGCCGATTCCGCGTAAACTGCAAACGACCATACCGCCACCAAGCTGATGCAAAAAATGCATCTTTTTACGTTCTTCATGAGTACCTCCCGCTCCCCGGCGCGCGGAGCACGTCTACTGCCAACCCGATGTATGTCTTTTAGCTCCGGGGAAACCTGTTTTGTTTTTCGTCTCACTTCTAAATAGTGCAAACGAAGGGCCACTCGAGACGGAAACGCGCGTTTAGCGTCTCGTCCGACTATTTAGGCTCGGTTCGCGCCTAATGGAGTTGTGGAGATCCCATAACATTAGTGAATACAGGGCGTTATCACGTTGGGCACTCCTACACTACAGGTAAAACGCTGGAGGGTTTTGTGTCAGGACTTCTGGAATTTCTTGGGGTCCAAAGCCAGTTTTTCGAGCTGCCGGTAAATCTCGGTTCGATGGCGGCCCGAGAGACGGGCCACTTCGGAAACGTTCCCCTCAGAGAGTTGGAGTAGCCGCGTGAGGTAGCTTTTCTCACAGCAGGTCCTAATTTCCTGATAGGTAGCCGGCTTGGTGTTGACTGGATTTAAGGGGCAGAACTGAGGGAACGCGAGTTTCTCTTCCTTCGCCTCCGGCAGTACGTCTTCCAAGTTAAGATTTCCATCTACGGAGAGCGCAACGCTTCGTTCAATCACATTACGAAGTTCGCGGACATTGCCCGGCCAGTTATAGGCAAGGAGCCGGCTCCAGACTTCAAATGAGATCGGAGGCATGGGCCGGCCGAATCGTTTGCAAAAGTGTTCCCGATATTGATTTACCAGCAGCGGAATATCCTCGCGCCGCTCACGAAGCGGTGGTAAGCGAAACCGCACAACGGCAAGCCGGAAAAAAAGGTCCCTGCGAAATTTTCCTTCGGTGACTAATTCATCCAGCTCTCGGTTCGTAGACGCAAGAACGCGGACATTCACCGGGATTGGTTCCGTCGAACCAACCGGAGTAATTTGTCTTTCCTCTAGAACCCTGAGCAGCTTCACTTGAAGTAAGATGGGCATGTCACCGACTTCATCCAAAAGAAGCGTCCCACCATTGCAAGCCTCAAAAATTCCTTTGTGATCAACTTTAGCGTCGGTAAAAGCACCTTTTACATGCCCGAAAAGTTCAGATTCTAAAAGATTCTCTGGGATCGCTCCGCAATTCACTGCCCTGAAAGGCCCCCCTTTGAACTGAGAACTTTCATGGATTGCTTGTGCGATGAGTTCCTTTCCCGTTCCCGACTCACCGGTGATCAGAACCGTGGAATCTGCGGTCTGTAGGCGCTCCATAAGAGCCCTTAAGTGGCGAATCGATTCACTCTGTCCTACTAAAGTGGTGCCTGATTGAAGCCTGAGGGGCGCAATGGGCGGAGGAAGCGGCGCATCCATTGCCAATTCAGTAAGAACGGCATCCGCTGATTCGTGAATTCCAAATGCACCGGCCGCACCGAGTTTCATAGCGTGAACAATGGTGAGCGGTGATGGAGATTCCAGCATGACAACAAACCGGGTCGACATCGAATCGCGGAGAATTTTGGCAATATCTTCCTTCCACTCATCTTTTCCCGAGGCGACATAATAGAAAACGAAGTCAACGCTGTGATTCGCGAGAAATTCAAAGAATGCGTCGTGCGACGTTACGACATCAATCCAAAACCCTCGCGCCTCAAGTGCTTGACGAAGGTCTTTCGGAAAATTTGGTGTGGGCCAGAATGCAACAAGACGGCGGCTCGGAAACACGAGCGGCTTAGGGACGAGCGGTTCCTCTTGCTCTTGCGCAGACTTGTCTTTTGGTTGACTGTTTCCCAAGTGCGTTCCGATCTTTGTCCAAATGCGTGTTCAAACTTCCTTCATTGAGCCCCAGAAACCTGGGGTTCCCCTCATTTAGTTTTTCGACATAATTATCCGAAGCCTTTAAGCAAATTAATAGAAGGATTTCATTAGATTATGGGGCAAATACTGACACCAAAAGCTTGATTTTTATCAAGCTTTCTCAGGACAGAGATCAAATTGAAAACCGGTCCCCTTCTGCAATGATGAGGGCATAGAGACCTCCCCAAAAGGGAGTCATCATTCTTCCGAGCAAGCGTGAACTAACCGCCTAAAGCGTACGTTCCGTTTGCCGCAGCATGAACCGCTGCCAGGGTAAAAGTGGAAACACCGTTACCTCCCGGATTTGGAAAGGAAGAGACAACTTGCTTCTTGATTCATACAGTCGTGCGTTTTCCTATCTTCGCCTGTCATTGCTTCCCGTTTGCAATTTTCGCTGTGTCTATTGCCTGCCCAACGGAAATCCCAAAGAGGCCCTGCACCAGACACACCTTTCACGCACGGAAATTCGAAGACTTGTCTCGGCCTTAGCTGAACTAGGAATTCGCAAAGTCCGACTGACGGGGGGAGAGCCTACGCTTCGCCCCGACTTGCTCGAAGTAGCGAAGGATATCTCTGGCATTTCTGGAGTTGAAAAGATCGCATTGACGACCAACGGCTATCGTCTTGCCGAGCAGGCCCATGAGCTGAAACGGAATGGGATTTCAGCGATCAACGTGAGTGTCGACAGCCTGGTTCAAGAAAACTTCGCTGCAATCACCGGTCAAGATCGACTGCCGGAAGTATTGGAAGGTATTCACGCCGCCCAAGCCGCGGGGATTAGCCAAATAAAAATAAACGCCGTCGTCCTAAAGGGTCTTAACGAACGTGAAATCGAGAATTTTCTTCTCTGGTCCGAGCGTGAGCCAATTGACGTTAGATTTATTGAGCTCATGCCCACCAAGGATAATGGCGAGTTTTTTGCGAAACGGCATCTCTCGCTTGGGTTTCTTGAAACGCTTCTCTCCCATCGAGGTTGGAAACGAATGGAACGAGAGGAGACGGCAGGGCCTGCGGACGTTTGGGAAAAACCAGGCGCTCTGGGAAAGATCGGCCTCATCCGACCTTATTCCACCAATTTTTGCAATTCTTGCAATCGACTGAGAGTGACGAGCCAAGGGGATTTACAGCTTTGCCTTTTTGGAAAGGGGAATCTGTCATTACGGCCCCTGCTTCAAAATGAAGCACAGAGAGAGGAACTAAAGAGTTTCGTTCTTTGCGCCCTTGGGAAGAAGAATTTTTCACATTCACTACATGAGGGAGATTATGGATCTACGCGAAACCTCGCAGCCATGGGCGGATAGTGAGTCCCATTCCAATTTTCACATGGTCGATGTTACCGGCAAGACACCGACTAAGAGAAGGGCTGACGCTACGGGAACGATCCGAATGTCACCTGCGGCGTTTGCACTGGTTCGCGATAGAAAGCTTCCCAAGGGAGATGCCTTAGTTCTTGCGGAGATTGCCGGGATTTCCGCGGCGAAGCAGACAGCAAATCTATTACCGCTCTGTCATCCACTTCCGCTGGAAGAGGTTCGAGTCCGCTGTGATTTGGACGAGCCCTTTGCAGCAGTTCGGGTCTCTTGCCAGGTCTCTACAACGGCGAAAACCGGCGTCGAAATGGAGGCCCTCGTGGGCGCCAGCATCGCTCTCTTGTGCCTTTATGACCTCATTAAAATGGTTGAGCCGGCTCTCGTATTAGAGCAGGTAAGGCTCAATTACAAAGAAGGTGGAAAGCACGGAGTTTGGAAGCATCCAGAGGCCCGCTCAGAATCCGTCGGGGCTCACCCGATACCACAACGTTCGCCACAACGATTAACCGACGTAAAGTGTGCGGTGGTTACGATGAGTGATCGCGTTTCCGAGGGGAGATCAGAAGATAAATCGGGACCCCTCGCCGTAGATTGGCTCAAGGAAAATGGGGCGCTGGTTTCAGGTTGCAACGTTGTTCCCGACGATAAGGAGCGCATACAGTCCACGATTCGGGACCTTGTAGAGCAGGGGAATCGCCTCATCATCACCACTGGCGGCACGGGGTTAGGGCCGCGAGACATTACCATCGATGCACTGAAAGAGATTGCTACGAAGGAGATGCGGGGAATCGGGGAGTTTCTGCGGCAGAACGGATCTCAACGCCTACAATCGGCGTGGCTCAGCAACTCCTCAAGCTTCGTCTTAGATAAGACTCTCCTCATCGCTCTTCCTGGAAGTTCAAAAGCGGTGGCTGAAGGGCTTGCTGCGCTCACGGATCTCGTCCCCCATGCCCTGCACATCGTGAACGGAGGGAATCATGGCTAAGCGGTTCGGTAATGTGTTGGGTGCCTTCGCCGACGGAGCGATCCTATTTCCTCTCATTGCGGCGCTTGCGAACCGTTCTGGAGTTTCATCGGCGATGCTCTTTGCTTCTGCGGGCATAATCTACATTTTGTCGGGTCTGTGGTTTCGAGTTCCCATGCCAGTGCAACCTCTGAAGGCCATCGCCATTGCCGCCGTGGTATCGGGAGCAAGCTACCTGGAAGTCCGGTGGGCTGGCGCAGTCCTTGGTCTTTTCTGTGTGGTTCTCCTTCTGTTTAGAATCGATAGGTTTGCAGATCGGGTTCCCTCGTATTTGATTCACGGGATTCAGGCGGGACTGGGGTTAATGCTTTTGAGACGGGCCTTCGAAGGTGGCTTAGAAACATTCGCTCATCCCGATCTTTTGCAATCGTTTTTCATTTTGGGAGCTTGTGCTACCGCCTGGTTGGCAAGTCATCTCTTCGGCCTGTCACTCCTTGGTTTATTGGCTGCTGGAGGGACTATCGTTGGAATATCGCTAAGTCCTTCCGAAGCGACCGGCTTTTCTAGCGCGATCCCCGCAGTTCGCTGGGATTTCGTTTTGGCCCTGGCCCTTCCCCAGGTTGTTTTGACGAGCGCCAACTCAGTGTTGGCCACCCATGACGTCGCTCAACGATACTTCGGCAAAAAAGCCGGCCGAGTCAGCATTTCCGGATTGCTGGCCTCGATCGGATTTGGAAACCTCGCCGTATCTGCCGTGGGGGGACTTCCCTTCTGCCACGGTTCGGGGGGAGTCACGGCGCACGTTCGAGGGGGAAGCTATCATTGGTCGAGCAATCTGATTATCGGAGCCTTTTGTCTCATGCTCGCGGGCGCACAAATCGTTTGGGGAAAGACGCTGTTGAATTATCCTCCACTTCTTTTAGGCATTTTGCTCGGAGTCGTGGGGTATCACCATGTGAAGCTGGCAGCTCCCTCTTGGAGAGTTCCGGCCTTCAGGCCTACCCTTATTATCATGGGGACGGTCGCTCTGCTTTCGCAGAACCTTTTGTGGTCGCTGGGTTTTGGAATAATTACAGCGAGCGCCTCCTATCTACTTTTTTCCAAGAGGGTATCTTTATGATTCGTTTCCCTGAAGCCATTCGGCAGATCATTTCTACCGCTTCCCCAGCTCCCGAGGAGCAAATCGCTTGTGACCGGTCACTTGGGAGGGTGTTAAGCTCGAAGGTCCTAAGTCCTGAGGCGCTTCCTCCGTTTACCAACAGCGCGATGGACGGGTTTGCCGTGTCTTCACGTCAGCTCGAATCACAATCCGGTCCGTTTCGAATGCGTGTGAAGGACATCATTGCGGCGGGCGACGCCATTAGAGAGCGCGGTGAGACAGGACCCAATGAGTGTTGGGAGATCATGACGGGTGCGGTAGTTCCAAACGATTGTGACGCCGTCATCAAGGTTGAAGAAATAACCCGCGAAGGCGATACCATTCAGTTTTCAAGAGTCGTCCGGTCCGGCGAAAACATTCGCAAATCAGGAGAAGACTTTCAGATAGGAAAAGAGGTTTCGGACAGCGGGACGCGAGTGTATCCGGAACACCTCATGTCATTTGCGGCCTTGGGGATTCATTCTGTTTCCGTGTGTCGCAAACCCACGGTAGCGGTGGTTTCCACGGGCAGCGAATTAGCGACCGACGCGGGACCTGGGACCGGTAAAATTCGCAATTCCACCGCGCCCTACCTTTTATCGGAGCTGAACGCTCTTGGCATTGACGCCAAATTCCTTGGTGTAATTGAGGACGATCCGAACGTTTTCCTGAGCCTGATGGAAACTGAGCTCGCGAAAAACGTAGATGTCATCCTTTCGACGGGAGCGGTTTCCATGGGACGCTATGATTTCGTGGCACCTGCGCTTCGAGATCTCGGCGCCGAAATCCTCTTTCACAAAGTCGCTATTCGCCCGGGAAAGCCACTCCTCTTTGCTAAACTGGGAAAGACGGCGTTCTTCGGGGTACCAGGAAACCCAGTCTCGACGGCAGTGGGTTTGAGATTTTTCGTTGAGCCGTATCTGCGATCCCTCCAAGGACTACCTTCCGAACAGGCATACCGCGCTATTTTGGAGAATGACACGAAGAAGCCTTTAGGGCTTCGGTGCTTCTTCAAGGCCGAAGTGTCCCAAGGGCAGACGCTTCGGACCGTAAAGATTCTAAGTGGACAGGAGTCGTTTCGCGTGGCTCCGTTTCTCGCTGCAAACTGCTGGGCGATTTTGCCTGAGGATGGGGATAGGGCGGTGAAGGGATCGGAAATCGACGTTTATCCTATCCATAGCTGGTCTTCCAAGGAAGGAATCCTATGACCACACTACCTCAATCTCGCGTTTTTCTTTTCGGTAAGCTAAAGCAATACGCTGTCGGGGACGAGCTCCGAGTGGTTACCCATCCTGAGATGACCCCAAAGGAGTTTCGCGAAGCGGTTGCCGAGGAATTACATCGGCGCTGTCCCGACTTTCCGGGGGTTACTGAGCTAATTTCGTCCGCCGTTGCGACGGACAGGGTCCTTTCGGAACGGGAGCAGCTGGGAAACGCTCCCGAATATTCGCTTCTTCCCCCCGTGTGTGGAGGCTAAGACGTGACCGAGACTCCTTTCACAAAGCCATGCACTAAGATTGATATTGTCGCGGGTGGTGTGCGACCCGGGCTAGTTAGCGAAGCCCTCGAGAATCCATCGCACGGGGGAATTGCCGTTTTCTATGGCGCAGTTCGAAATCTCAACCACGGAAGAATCGTGACGGCAGTTAGTTATGAATGCCATAAGGCCCTTGCAGAAAAGGAACTCACCACAATTATAGCCGAAGCAAGATCCAAAT
The DNA here is from genome assembly GCA_937903155.1 of uncultured Bdellovibrionales bacterium. Classification (GTDB taxonomy): domain Bacteria; phylum Bdellovibrionota; class FAC87; order UBA2466; family UBA2466; genus CALCZU01. The sequence goes on along the minus strand of CALCZU010000131.1, from coordinate 28,357 downwards.
GGGGTGACGCGCTTGATGTCGTCGTGTTGCACGGGACGGGCCGTTTGAGGGTTGGCGACATCAGCGTTGCAATCGGCGTAAGCTCCCCACACCGCAGCGAAGCGTTCGAAGGGTGTCGTTACATTATAGAGGAACTTAAAACGCGCGTACCGATTTGGAAGCAAGAGCATTACACCGATGGGGACAGCGAGTGGCTCAAGGGTCATGAATTGTGCCAGCATGGAGGGGCGTCTGAGCATCACAGCCGTGATACTAGCCGGCGGGCGTAGCACCCGAATGGGAAAGTCTAAAGCTCTGCTTTCGATTGGCGGACTTCGCATGATCGATCGCACGCAACACGTTCTTCATGAGCTGAAGCCATTCGTTGGACGGGTGGTCGTTAGCGGGGAAGTCCCGGGTGTCGAGTTCGTTCCCGATTTAGAGCCGTTTCAAGGACCGGTAGGTGGTATCGCGAGTGTAGCGAGAGAGTGTCTTTCTAACGGCTGCGATGGCCTTCTCGTCCTACCCGTTGATTTACCACTCCTGACGGCAGACTCTCTTCGCCCGCTCGTCACCTATTTCAACGAGCACAAACCAAATGCAGTTTGCTTTGAGGGGAACTGGCTTCCGGCTATTTTTCGCTTGAACAAGGACCTAATTTTTCAGTGCGGCCAAAATGAGTCGATTCATGGCCTGTTAAAGAGTCTTTGCTTCGTCACAGTGGCATCGCCACCCGATGTTCGGTCGCTTGCAAACGCAAATACACCCAACGATTGGGCAGAACTTACAAGGAGTCATTCATGAATATTCGATTTTCCGATGGTGAGATCCGCTTCCGAGTCACCGCACAAGAATTTGAGAAACTTGAGCATGGCGAATATGTCCAATTAGAAACGATTCCTCTTACGTTCGTAGTGACGATAGCCAAAAAGCCTCTCGACCAGGCAATGGTAATCGACCTTTCCTGTAGCGCGGTTCAACTTGTGATCTCGCCCGAGGAGATGAAATCTTTTCAGGCGCGCCTTCCCTCCAAGCGCGGGATTGAGAAAACGTTATCCCTGGGAATGGGAAAATCGATTGATGTGGCATTTGAAGTCGATGTGAGAGCCGAAAAGTGAATTTCTGTGTATTGAATGGGACGAGTTGTCGCTGCATGGGACAAAATGAGCAGGACTGGGTTGCCCGCGGTCCTGGGTAGCCACGAAATGGCAGGTACGACGTTTGCACTGATATCCGGATAAAGGGGACTCTATGGAAACAGTCAAAGCGGAGATGACTCGGAGAGTTGTTTTTGTGACTGAGGACGACGATCTAGTCCAAGCCTACGATTCGATGAGGGCCCTCGAAATTCAGCACGTTCCGGTAGTTCGGGAAGGCAAGGTGGTGGGCATCCTCTCGGACAGAGATGTTCTGCTCCACGCCCACAAACGACATGGAAGAATCGAAGTGCGCACCACGAAAGTGCGCGAAGCAATGGTGACCAATGTTGCCGTCTGCTCCCCGTCAACATCGATCGGCTCTGCCGTTGATCTGATGATCGAACGCCGTATCCACTGCCTGCCGGTCATTGATAAAGATCAGAGACTTGTTGGAATTATTACTACGACCGATCTTTTGCGACTTCTTCGCGATCGAGAGTGGAGAGTAGAGCTGCCGCTTCCCTTTCAATTTGAGAAACCCTCATTGCTGATGGGGCTAGCCGCTTAGCGGAGGAAGGAAAACCATATGCCCACAAAAATGCCGCAGGTCAGAGAGTACATGACACCTACTCCGCATACGATTGCGGCCGAAACGTCGCTGCATAGGGTTCTGGAAATAATGCGCGAGCACCATGTTCGCCATCTACCGGTGAAAAAGGGAGAGGCTTTGGTCGGTATCATCAGTGATAGAAGCGTCAAATCGGCACTTGGTTTTGCGGGCGAAAACGGACTGACTGCGGAAGACATCATGATACGTGATCCTTTCTCTGTCGCCCCCGAGACCGACCTGGATGAAGTGGTAGCTGCGATGGCGGAGGAAAAATATGGGTGCGCACTCATTCAGGATGATGACGGAAAACTTGTTGGAATTTTTACGACCGTAGACGCCTGCCGAGCATTGAGACAGGTTCTGGAAACCTTTTTTCCGAATTGACGAAGCTCTCATCGCCTTTAGCTAAATCCGCGACAAAACATTGATAATTATCAAGCGATTCGTCCCCAAACATCAAGGCCAGCGCGCAAACCCGATGCTAGCCTAGGTGAGAAAGGGGCGGTTCCATGTTTGAAGATCGCAAGGCGGTATCTGTCTTATTTGCCAGTACCCTCTCGTTCACGATTTGCTTTGCGGCCTGGATGCTAAATGGTGTCCTGGTTACCTACCTGGTTGAGGCCAAGATCTTCGAGTGGACGAACTCGCAAGTTGGGTGGCTTATCGGAATTCCCGTACTCACTGGGTCCATTCTTCGGTTGCCGGTGGGGCTTTTGACCGATCGTTTTGGTGGTCGCCCGATATTCATCGGTCTCTTACTCCTTTCTTCGTTTTTCATGTGGACGCTGAGCCTCGCAAATTCCTACGGGCAGTTCCTACTAACCTCACTCGGATTTGGAATCTCCGGAGCGTCCTTTGCCGTTGGTATTGCCTATACTTCGTTGTGGTTTAAGAAAGAACACCAGGGGACAGCACTTGGCATTTTTGGCGCCGGTAATGCGGGTTCCGCGCTCACCAGCCTGGGCGCTCCTTCGCTACTGCTTGTACTAACTCAACACGGCGCCGACCCCGAAGGCTGGCGTCGCCTCCCATGGATTTATTCTCTAGTACTACTGGCCACCGCAGTCTTCTTCTACTTCTTAACGTATCCGCGAAAAGTTGAAAGTACTGGGAAGACTCTGAAGGCGCAGCTCGCTCCCCTTTCTAATCTTCGCGTTTGGCGTTTTTGCCTCTACTACTTCTACGTTTTTGGCGGCTTTGTTGCCCTCGCCCAGTGGCTTATTCCCTACTACGTAAATGTTTACTCCATGTCGCTTGTCACCGCGGGTCTTTTGGCTTCGATCTTCAGCCTCCCTTCTGGGGTCATCCGTGCGTTAGGCGGGTGGATGAGCGATCACTACGGGGCAAGGCGGGTCATGTACTGGGTGTTTACGATCTGCCTTATCTGCAGCGCGCTTCTTATCTTTCCGAGAATGGACGTTTACACGCCGGGTCCTGGTGTTCAGGCAAAATACGGCGGCAAAGTCACCAGCGTATCGCCCAATGAAGTAGTAGTGGATGGAGAGCGAAAATACGCAGTTCAGGCCGCGCGCGAACCAGTGAAACAAGAAACGGAAACGATGGTGCTGCCTGCTTCGCGCTCGTGGCAGGAGCCGGTCGTTGAAGTCGGTAACGTTGTAAAAAAGAAACAGCTACTCGCAAAGGGCGTTACGCACATCTACTTCCAGGCCAATGTGTGGATCTTTACCTTCCTCGTGTTCGCGGTAGGCATCATGATGGGCATCGGAAAAGCCGCTGTCTACAAACATATCCCCACCTATTTTCCGTCTGATGTCGGAGTAGTGGGAGGAATCGTTGGAGTCGTGGGCGGGTTGGGCGGTTTCTTGTGCCCCATCTTATTTGGATATCTTCTTGAAGACACCGGAATTTGGACAACCTGTTGGGTGTTCTTTGTGATCTTGATCGCCATCTGCTTGGGATGGATGCACTGGGTGATTCAGAAGATGATGCATGAAACAGAGCCCAGTCTGATGAGACGATTTGAAAAGCAATAGGGAGGGAACGTGAAACGAATATTTATTTTGGGAATTTTATCGATAACTTCTCTAAAAGCTATTGCTATCGAGTCAGACTCTTTGATTAAAACTACCGTCGGCGGACAGGGGAGACTGCGGTTTGAAAGAAGCGAACGAACCGATTACCTCTCTGAGCGTTCGGGATTTCTTCTTCGAGTTCGTCCCGAAGTAAGACTATCCAAGGGCTCCGAGCTTTCCCTCTTTATCCAACCGCAGTTCTCAAAAGCCTTCGGCAAACCAGAGTTTCCGGGAACTTCCGCGACAACCAATGCCGGTCAACCCACTAGCGGCACCACCTTCGATAGTTCTCTGGGGATTCATCAAGCCACTATTGAGTATCGTCCCGTCGACAGCTTTCAATTCATTTTCGGAAGACAGCTCCTCTCTTATGGAGACGAAGTGGTTTTGAGTGGTCTGGATTGGGACAACGTGGGGCGAAGCTTCGATGCCCTGCGGGCTCGTTACTCTCATGGCTCGGGTTCCGTAGATTTCTTTTACAGTAAACTCTTTGCTTCGAAAGTCACCGCGACGGTTCAGGGAGCGGGCGACGGCGACCTCCTGGGGCTGTATTCGAGCAATAACTTTGGATCCGGTCTTAGCGCGACAGATCTCTATTTGCTGTATCGACAGGATCAAACCACGGGAAGTAACCGTGAATTGTTTGCTCTGGGAGCGAGAGTTAAGGACCGACTTGGTGCCTTTGACTATCGAGCGGAGGCGACCAAGGAAGCGGGCTCTCAGTTTACCGATGCCGGAAGTGCCTACCAAATTGACCTTGAGGCGGGATGGAATTTCGACGCCCCCTTCAAGAGCCGCATCGGGCTGGAAGTCTTTCAGGCCGGCTCGACCTATGACCAACTCTATCCCTTGGCTCATAAGTACCTCGGCATTGCGGATATATTTGGCCGTCGAAATATCCAGGGCGGAGTACTTCATCTCACGGCGGTACCAACCGAAGGTTTTACCGCGCAGTTTGACTTTCACTATTTGATGCGAACATCGACATCAGCGCCGGCCTACAAACTAAATGGAACTACGGCGTTGGGTACGGGCACTCATACCTCAAGTGCCATTGGTTCAGAGCTCGATCTCATTTTGTCCTACGCAATATCCAAGGAGATTACCGCTACACTTGGCGGCGGGGTTCTCCTACCCGGGGATTACTTGAAAGCGGAGCTTGGGGATTTCAATCCGACGTTCTGGTACGCGCAGTGGGTAGCGCAGCTATAGGAGATGGTAATGACTACTTGGCTCGACAAATGGACTCCTGAAGATCCGCAATTCTGGGAAACCGAGGGAAAACAGCGGGCATGGAAAACCCTTTGGGTGACGACGGCGTCACTCACCTTGTCGTTTGCCACCTGGTTCATGATTAGCGCCATTGTGGTGAAGCTACCAGGCATTGGGTTCAAGTTCACAACGCAGCAGCTATTTTGGCTTGCCGCGATGCCAGGGCTTGCCGGCGGAACACTTCGCATTCTCCATACTTTCTTGATTCCGATTTACGGAACTAGGAATGTCGTGACGTTCTCCACCCTGATCAAGGTCATTCCCTGCATAGGGATTGGCCTTGCGGTGATGGATACTGCGACGCCGTTTTGGGTCTTTATTGTCTTGGCTTTCTTGGCCGGCTTTGGCGGGGGAGATTTCTCATCTCATATGCCGTCGACGAGTCTTTTTTTCCCGAAACGACTTCAAGGGACGGTACTTGGCATCCAAGCGGGTATTGGAAATTTCGGGGTTAGCCTCGCTCAGTTCATGACGCCTATCGTCTTGGGCTTCGCGACGGTCGGCGCCGCTCAGCTCTTCTCCGTGAAGGACAAAGCCGGACAGGTCATTGCCACCAAAGAAATCTTCCTTCAGAGCGCCGCCCTCTGGTACGTCCCCCTACTGCTCGTTCTTACAGTCGCCTGTTGGATAGTTCTTAAAAGCATACCGGTGCGAGCTTCTTTCAAAGAGCAGTTGGAAATATTCAAGGATAAACACACGTGGTACTGCACGATCATCTACGTCATGACGTTCGGATCTTTCGCGGGACTTTCGGCTAGCTTTCCGCTCATGATCAAAAGTCTGTACGGCAACTTTCCTGATGCACCCGATCCATTGAAGTTCGCTTTCTATGGGCCGTTGATAGGTTCCACAAGTCGTGTGGTTTTTGGCTTCGTCTCGGACAAGACGGGTGGCGCAATTTTGACAACGCTTACGGGAGTGGGCCTTGCAGCAGTTACGTCGATCATGTTTTCGCTAGGTCTATTCGCACCAACAGGACTTGATGTGTTTCCGGCCTTCGTAACGAGTATGTTGGCACTGTTTTTCCTCACTGGAATCGGGAACGCGGCCACTTTCCGTCAGTATTCCATGATTTTTTCTCACAATCCGATTCAACGGGCGGGAGTGATGGGATGGACCTCGGCGGTAGCCGCCTATGGTCCGTTTGTCTTTGCTTCCCTCATTGGGGCTGTCATCTCCAGTTCAGGAAATGCGAATGGATTTTTCGTCGGGTACTTAGTGTTCGTTATCGTCGCCACTTTCGTAAACTGGTGGTTCTATAGTCGGACCGGATGTGAAAGGCCGAGTTGATGAGAGCAAATGAAGTAAAGGATAGCCTATGGATGCGGAAAAAATAAGGCGCTTATATGTCCAATCTGCAGGACAGCAATGGTCGGCATCGGAGACCTTAGATTTCAATTCGAATATTGAACTTGATGCTGAAGCACGACGTGTTTGGATTCGCTTGGGGTCGGTCCTTTATACGTTAGAGAAAATGGGGCTTAACGTTCTGACGAACATGATCGCCAAGGCCCCACGCCGCCTTGAGAGTGAGGACGCGCTCCTATACCTAACGATGCAATCCGCGGACGAAGCCAGGCACGTCTTTACCATTGAAAACTACCTAACGAAGCTGGGGAAAAATCCGCAAGACGATCGGAACTACCACATTCTTGGAAAAATCGCTTCGATGGGGTTTTTCCAAGTCGAAAACTGGCTATTCTCCACCCTTTTCTCGGAGAATTTCGCTTCGTCCTTTTTGCGAAGAGCAAAAGCCGCACAAATCGATCCATTAGGAGCTCAGATGTGTCGGCATCTACTTATCGATGAGAGTCGACATATCCACTTTCTTCACCTTGTACTTCCTGACGTTATTGATCGCTTGTCACTCGCCGGACGAACCTACGTGAGGGCGTCTCAGTACTTCATCATGAAATTTGCTGAGCGCGTATCTCGTGCGCTAGCCGATGACGCACAGATTGTAGGGCTCGATCGTCGGGAGCTTCTGGAGGAGGTATATACGAATGTTGAAAAGGCGTACGAGAGTTTCGGAGTTACACGGCGATTCTTGCATTTCCCAAGGATCGGCGGCCAGGTGGCGGGCGCCTCATGAAAACACCAACAATCATTCAAGGGGGCATGGGAATCGGAGTATCTCATTGGCCGCTCGCTCGCGCGGTGTCTCGAACCGGGCAACTGGGTGTCGTTTCAGGGGCGGCAATCAATACGATTCTGTTACGGCGCTTGCAACAGGGGGACGCTAGCGGAGATATCCGGAGGGCAATGGCCAAGTTTCCTCATCCCGAGATTTCTGAAAAGTTTCTTGAAGACTACTATAATCCGTCTGCGAAAGATCCCCACAGGCCGTACAAACGTAGCCCACTCTTTTCGGTTCATTCTAACCGAAGTCTGGAGCAGCTCACGGTGTTGGCGAGCTTTGTGGAGGTATTCCTCGCCAAGGACGGGCACGACGGTCTCGTAGGAATTAACTTTTTGGAGAAGATGCAGCTCTCCAACCTACCGGGACTCTATGGAGCGATGCTTGCCGGGGTTGACTATGTTTTAATGGGAGCCGGTATCCCGAGGGAAATTCCAGGTGTCCTCGATTGCTTTTCTGGCCAGCAATCCGCGTCGCTAAGAGTATTCGTTCACGGGGGTCGGAGCGGAGAGGAGGTCCGAGTCTCCTTTGATCCGAACATTGTGTTTTCCCGCCATCTACCGCATTTAAAGCGCCCGTATTTTCTACCTATAATAGCGTCAGCGACACTTGCCTTGCATCTTGCTCAGAAATCTACCGGAAGCATTGAGGGATTTGTCGTCGAAGGACCTACTGCAGGTGGTCACAATGCCCCGCCACGAGGGAAGATTCAGCTAAACGCTAGCGGAGAACCCGTCTATGGAAGGAAGGACGAAGTCGATCTGGAAAAGATCAAGGAATTGGGACTACCCTTCTGGTTGGCTGGTGGCTTTGCAAGTCCTGAGCAACTTCAGGAGGCGATTAAAAAAGGAGCCGCTGGCATTCAAGTCGGAACCGCATTCGCCTTCTGCGAGGAATCCGGATTTACTGAACAAATAAAATCGGCCGCCATACGAAAGTGGGTTCTGAACTCTGGGGACGTGAACAAGGAACACGTTTTTACCGATCCCGCGGCATCTCCCACCGGATTCCCATTCAAGGTCGCCCCCCTAGAGGACACACTCTCCAGCGCCGATTTATATGAAACTCGTCCCAGAAAGTGTGACCTGGGTTACCTAAGAGACGTCTGCGTGAGTGCGGACGGCGCTTTGGTATATCGATGTCCCGGTGAACCAATCGATGCGTACGTGAAGAAGGAGGGCGTAGTCGGGGACACCGTAGGTCGCAAGTGCCTTTGCAATGCGTTGTTTGCTGCCATCGGTTTGGAGCAATGTCAGGAGGATGGCTACTTAGAATTACCTCTCGTTACTGCTGGAGATGATCTCGTGAATTTGAGACGCTTCTTTCAGGAAGGCCAAACATCCTATTCGGCAAGAGAGCTAATCCAGTACCTACTGACTCCTAAGAAGGTGGAAATGAAAAACAAACGTGACCGGGTGGTAACCGAAAGGAATGTGGAAGTCTGAGCTAACCTGCGGATCTCAAAGCGATGGCACTATTACAGCACATACGATTCTTCGATATGGGAAATGAATATGACACTCACCTCAGCCGCCATCATGCTGTTCCTCGTCATTGATCCTCTTGGGAATGTCCCGTTTTTTCTCTCAGCTCTGAAGAACGTCGAGCCCCAACGCCAAAAGCGCATCATTGCCCGGGAATTGTTGATAGCTCTCTTCGTGCTTGTTTCTTTTCTCTTCCTTGGCAGATTCTTTCTGGAAGTGCTTCATATTTCCGAGCCGGCACTGTCTATCGCCGGGGGAGTCCTTTTGTTTCTTATCGCTTTACGCATGATTTTTCCTTCGGCTGAATATCTGAGTGGAGAAGAGGTTGCGGGCGAGCCCTTTATTGTACCGCTCGCCATTCCCTACGTCGCAGGCCCTTCCGCGCTAGCAACGGCCCTACTATTGATGAGCCGCGAGCCTAGCCGGTGGCCAGAATGGCTCCTTGCGCTAATCATTGCTTGGTCCGGAACAAGCGTTATTATTTTTTTTGCAAGTGGATTAAAGCGGTATCTGGGAGAACGAGCGCTCATAGCCATAGAGCGGCTCATGGGAATGGTGCTCATCACCGTCGCGATCCAAATGCTTCTGACAGGTCTTCAGGTTTCCCTTAGGCACTAAAGACAATCTCCTCGGCCTCTCGATAGGCCAGAGCCAAAAAATCGTCGATATAGGGGGCACCGCCACTCGTATTGCCGGAAAGCCATCGATTCATGATTACGATGCGGACAATCTCCAGGCTTTCCTCTTTCGATTTGTCCAGCGTTTCTAAAACGGGGTGATTTAGCAACGGGGAGTCTGTGCTAACGCGAGTATGTGAAACCAGATAATCGTAGCTCTGTATGGAGGCAACTTCACGCACGCCAAAGCGCTGATACACTTGTCGGGTCAATCGATTTACTGAAGACAAGCCCTTTGCTCCCTTCGGTGTCACGATAAACGCCAAAACATTGGTTTCGGGAGGGAAGAGCGGCACGAGTTCGACATGCACCGAGGCCGAGCGAAGTGCCTCCATTTTCCGGTAAAACGCCTGAGCCAACTCACAGAGCGACAAGAGCTGGGCGCCAAAACCGTCAGTGTTCAGCGGAATCATTCGGTGAGTAAACCAGACGCTCGCTGCCGCCGCTCCCGGCTTTGACCCTTCCATAATATATTGGCCTAAGTGGGGACTCGAATCCTCAGCGATACCATCAAGCGCATAGGGGGCAGGTTCGGTCACGAACTCCTTCAGAAAACCGTGCTTATGGACAACAGCCCCGGCTCCGTAGGGAACGTAGCCCATCTTATGGGGGTCGATGGTTACTGATTCACACTGGGATATGGCCGAGAATGCATTGCGTACCCGGCTGGGGATGAGAGTTTCAATCGGAAGCGCAGAGTGTTTTCCCCGTCTAAACATGCAGGCAAAATAGCCTCCAAAAGCCGCGTCAATGTGAAGGGGGGAGTAAATTCCTTTTGCCGTTGCAACGTCTCTGGCGGCGACAAGTCCAGCAATTGGATCTATCGCTCCGAACTCGGTATTTCCGGCGACACCGACTGACAAAAGCACCGGGCGTTTTTCTGAAGCACACTTCACCAGCATCGTCTCGAAACTGTGGGGGTCTACCCGTGTCTGTTCATCCGTTACCATGCTGAAGATGTTTTTCCTGCCCAGACCTAGGACGCTCAAGGCTCGATTCCAACAATAATGGGCCATGGATGGCAGCAAGACGACAGGCTCTTTGTAACCTTCGCCAAACTGATGCCGAATCCTCTCTTCAAATCCCCGCTCTCCGAGTTGAGCAATGGAATTTTCCCTAAGTAGAGCGCGCGAATCGAGCCCCACCTGAGCCACTTGAGCTTCGAATGCTTTATGAAGAACTTCTAATTCAGCGAAAGGAACGTTGAGTAACTCCCACACGGACCGCGAAAGCTCCGCCGGAAGGGGCAAATGCTTTCCCTTCAGCGTCAAAGCCATACTAAGCGGGAGAAATTTTGCAACCCGCGCGTACCAGAGCGCTTCATAGTTTGCGATCGTTCCTCCGGAGGTGAGGTGCCCAAACGACTTTTTGACATCGAATTGAAAAAGATCAGCAAATTGCTCCCCCACTTCGAGCTCATAGCGAGTCGTTACTGCGGATGCTTCGGAAGAGACATTATTCGGGTTGTACAAAAGCGTCGCAAAATAGGCGATAACCCCCGGGAGAGAAAGTTCCGATACAATGTGAGCGAAGTATCGAGGGGAAAAAAATGGAACTTCCAATTTCAAATCGGAAGTGAGCCAGGATAGTTCCTGAATAAGTTTTTCACGAAACTCCACCGATCTTTTCTCCTGGAGGGTTCGGTAGAGGACGCCGGGTGGATCCTTCGGATAGTAGTTTTTTCTCCAAAAGATGTAGTCGTCTAATACTAGGGAAATCATGTCGCGTAAAAATGCCCTCTGTTCTCCCTTAGGCCCCAAGAAGCAATCATCTAAAGGATGAATGGAGTCGCTCATATTTGCTTCCTCCACATGCGGGGTAAAAAGAGAAACGCCCACATTCCCACTCCCAGGCTCCAGCCGAATGAAGCGTAGGCAAGATGATGAACATAACTCGCCGGTGCGAGCGGCGCCAAAAAACGGGCAAGGGCAGACGCGGCAACTAGGGCGCCAAGGACATGAAGCCACCGAGATTTTAGTTCTAACGAAAGGTCGTATCCACCGTGAGAAAGCACCACGCGGGTAGCAATGAGCAGTGTAAGCAACGAATACCCACCAGCGAACGTCAAATGCACGCCGTGAACGGCATATCCGGGAAAGAGAGCAAAACTCCACTGACCAAGAAGAAGCATTATTCCCGCAATGCGCAGCCAAAGCGGAAGAGAGCCTCGCCTAACGGGGGGAACGAATATTCTCCAGAATCGGAAGGACACGAATAGGAGGACCATCGCTCGCGCGATCCGTCCTGATTCTTGGGAAGCAAATAGTTCGACTGGAAAACTCAAGAAATAGACCACGGCTAGCCCTAGCAAAACCCCTGGATTCGACGAGCTCCGAGGCGATGCATCTTGATTCATGGGGTTTGCCTCATGGCCCAAGAGCACCGGAATGAGACGACTGCCAACGCCAATCACAAAAGAGAGCATCATTCCGTGATAAAAAAGAGAGCGGCCTGTCAAACCCAATTCTGCGGATATCGAGCCCCTTTCATCTAGATAGAGAAGAACGCTTCCCAAAAGGCCGCAGAGTATTCCCACTCCGATGAACAAAAAGGACGGGGGAGGTTTTCTTTTTTTCGATAGAAAGCGCGGTACACAGAACAGTATCAGTAATACTAAAGAGACTATCTGAAGTAGAAGGCTCGCTTCGCGCCACTGGGGAGAGAAGAGACTTGCCGTACCAGTCGCAATCATTAAGAGAATGACCGCCGCTTGAAACAACAGTTCCCACGATTTAGCAGGAGCGGTTTCCGTAAAACGCGGGATAGCGGTCATTAGAAATCCGAGAGCGAAAGAGAAAAGAAACCCGCCAATCATTAGGTGGGGATGCTCCGTTCCCGGATAATTCTGCGTTTGTCCCAAAGCAAATGGTACCCAACAAAGCACGCCGATGAAGGCGCTGAGCAATCCGAGTGGGAAAAATATTCGGTACGGTTCTCTCATTCCATGCGGCGCTCTACGATTTTCTTTTCCCGCACGACTGCGGCCGGAAAGAGCTCACATTCTTCTCTCTCGCTGTGGATTTTAAGATCCGACTCAATCGACTTCAGAACCTCGTAGAGCTCGTTTACCACCGGCGTGGTTTCCTGGGTCACTTGAAAGTTGTTGGTAATTCGTCGGATCCGTTCGAAATGAAGATCGAGCTCTTTATGCTCATTCTCCATCACTCGAATCGGGTTCTCGATTCCTCCGCAGAACTTTTCCGTGTTGAGCCCATCCTCAATTCGTTGGAACATAGGAAAAAGAACCTCTTCCTCCTTTTCCATGTGCATGTGCATAGTCATCGCCAATGACTGGAAAGACATTCCGAGCTTGTTGATAAGTGCACTATCCATGTCTTCCAAGGCGGCCTTGCGCAATAAAGCTTTCGCTTGTTCTATCCAGAGCCGGGTAGGTTCGTGGTGCTCTTTCAAAACGTGTTCCACCATCTGCTTTAGTGAAGACACCTTGAAAGCGGGTTCCTGTTCGATCATATGTTTCTCCTCTCACTGAGTGAGATGTAATCCCTCTTCAAAATAGACATCCTCCTTTGGAATGTGTCTGTGCTTAGCCAATGCGGCGGCACACACCAAAACGAAGAAGCCTCCGAAGCCCAGTCCGATTCCCACCTCAACCCATCCGATGGAGGGTCCCGTCACTTTCGAAGACTCAAAAACCTTGGGTGCGATGAGGACAAAAAGATCAAGCCATCTGCCTATGAGGAGGCAAATTCCCACCCTGAGAAGCACCTCCCGATTCCTCTTCATCGCTCGTGGCATCAGAACAAAGAACGGAATGATCCAGTTCAGAACCAGATTGAAATAAAAGAGCCAGTCCCAGTCGTTGTGGGTCCTTAGCAGATAGTAAGTCGTTTCCTCGGGGATATTCGTGTACCAAATGAGTAGGTACTGCGAGAGCCAGATGTAGGCCCAGAAAGTGCTAAATCCGAAGAGAAACTTCCCAAGATCATGGTAGTGATTTTCGTTAATGACACCGGAAAGGAATCCGCGCTTATCCAGCACGAAGACAGCGATGGTCAGGCAACTCACGCCGGCAACGAAAAATCCGGAGAAACAATATAGTGCGAAGATCGTGCTATACCAGTGCGGCTCAATCGACATAATCCAATCGAAGCTCGCAAAGGAAAAGGTGAAGGCAAAAACAACTAGGAAAATCACCGCCCATTTCACCCGATTGGGCGATTGATTTCTTGAAGCCTTTATCAGCTTTTGAGAGAGCCACACCCATAACCCCACAAAAACAATCAGTCGGGTCAGAAAAAAAGGAATATTGAGGTAGGCTTGCTTCTCCGCCAGCACGGGATGGTGAAGAGCGGCCTCTGCGTGAGTCCACTCAAAGAGAGTGTGCGCCCCGCCGAGGGAAGACACGATGAGCAGAACTCCCCCAGGAACGAGAAAAGAGGTCATGCACTCCGCCACACTTTTGTAGGGGGCGAGCCACGCGGCACTGCTGACTTCCGCAACGGCTATAATGAAGGATCCGAATAGTGCGGCGCTGAGGAAATAGATCGCCCCGATGTGAAGGCTGATCCACACGTTCGTCGGTGAAAAGATAAATCCCAAGACCGTGGATAGGATTCCCGCCCCGACAAGCGTGAGTGCCCAGTTCCGGTACTTTGTTGGGAGCTGAAACGAGCTACTCATTCTTACCAACTCCTCTCAACCCATTGACATAGTGGACCAGGTTCCATCGGTCTTGGGGCAAAATTTGGATCGCGTGTGGAGGCATGAGTCCGGACCCTCGGGTAATGATGTGATAGAGCGCCCCGTCCGTAAGTTCCTTTACTCTTTTGGTAGAAAAAGAAGGCGGATTGGGAAATTTGGGAATGATTGGCCCATCCCCCTGCCCGGAGACTCCATGACAGACGAGGCACATGTGTTGATATACCTCTTTGCCCCGGGCGAGTGACTGGGCAGTTACCGGGACCGGATCTTTCAATTCTCGAGAGGCCCTCGCGCGATCTTCTTCCGTAGACCCATAGGGATAAGGCTCGGTTCCCCGAGCAATGGTTCCTCGCACGGGAGCTAACATGGTCTTTCCGTCCGCTGTGAGAGGATTTTTCGAGTAGGGCTGGAAGGGAACCGAGTGAACCATGTCAGGAAAAACCTCAAAACCCTTCTCCTTGGGATCGTCGGTACATCCCCCGAGAAGTCCTACGACAATCAGGAACAGAAAAAATGAAATCCCTCTCATATCTCCTGCTCCTCATGCCGAATGTGGGAGGCGCCAAGATCCTGCAGGGTACGGTTAAGGACCGCGGAATCTACTTTGGCCGCCTGATGCTCGACCGCGATCCAAAATCCATCACTGGTCACATTCCGGTCAGGTATAACGGCTGCCTTTCCAGGAAAAAGGCGGTTTCGAAAAAAGAAGACCGCAACGCTGACTAGTCCTCCCAAAAGAACAGTCACCTCAAAGGTGACCGGAATGAACGCCGGGATCGAAGCAAAGGGTTTTCCTCCCACATTGATCGGCCAATCTTGCGCCGAAGTCCAAATCTGGAACCACATCGAAGCCACGCAGCCAATACTTGCAGCAACAAAGCACACGATCGGCAATCGACTCCGCGGCTCTCCTAAGACTTCATCTAGTCCGTGCACCGGAAAAGGCGTATAGGCATCAATAAGCGAAATTCCTCGGCCTCTAAGCTCTTTGGCCGCGTGAAGAAGCGATTTATCGTCGGAAAAGGAAGCATAGGTGATGGCCCTAACCATGTGTCACTTCCTTAAGTCCTTTGCCGTAGTGGAGAACGCCTTTGACTTCGCTAATGGCAATCATCGGAAGAAAGCGCAGGAAAAGAAGAAAACAGGTAAAGAAAAGTCCAAACGTTCCGAGGAAAGTGGCTTTCTCGACCCATGTGGGCGAGTAATCCGCCCAGCTTGACGGCAAGTAATCACGGTGAATAGACGTTGTGATAATCACGAATCTTTCAAACCACATTCCGATATTGACGATGATGGACATTCCCAGCAGAAACATAACGTTTAAGCGGAGACGCTTTATCCAAAGCAATTGAGGAAGAACCACATTGCAAGTTACCATCGTCCAGAAGGCCCAAGCGAAAGGACCTGTAGCGCGGTTAATAAAAACAAAGCGCTCGTAAGCATTCCCGCTGTACCAGGCCATGAAAAACTCGGTGGAGTATGCCAGTGCCACCATGAGCCCTGTCAGCTGCAACACCTTACACATCATCTGGAGATGGCTATCCGTAATGTAGGAATCGAGTCTCATCACTTTTCGGGTGAGGATCATCAAGGTCAAAACCATCGCAAATCCAGAAAACACCGCTCCTGCGACAAAATAGGGAGGGAATAAAGTGGCGTGCCAACCCGGGATCACCGCCGTGGCAAAATCCATACTAACGATAGAATGAACACTCACCACCAAAGGTGTCGCAAGCCCCGCGAGAATCAGGCAAAGGGTCTCATAGCGCGCCCACGTTCGAGCGGATCCGTTCCAGCCAAGACTAAACACTCCAAATAGTTTTCGTTTGAATGCCGAGGACGAGTGATCTCGCATCGTCGCCAAATCCGGAATAAGACCGATAAACCAAAACACGAGCGAGATCGTAAAGTAGGTGCTGATGGCAAAAACGTCCCATAGAAGCGGCGAACGAAAGTTTACCCAAAGCGGACCGCGAGTATTCGGGTACGGAAACATCCAGAATGCTAGCCAAGGACGACCCATGTGGATCACGGGGAAAATCGCGGCACAGATGACGGCAAAAATCGTCATTGCCTCTGCGGCGCGATTGATCGACGTCCTCCATTTCTGTCGGAAGAGAAGAAGAATCGCCGAGATGAGGGTGCCCGCATGACCGATTCCCACCCAAAATACGAAATTCGTAATATCCCACGCCCATCCTACGGTTTTATTCAAACCCCAGGTTCCGATACCCGTAGCGATCTGGTACCAGACGGTTGCGGCACCAAAAACGAGGCACGTAGCGGCCACCATCAGGCAGACGTACCATCCTTTTGTTGGCCGAGCCTCAATGGGCCGTAAGACATCTTGAGTGACATCACCATACGATTTATCGCCAATAACAAGAGGCTTTCTCGTTCTGGAAATCGGTGAGTGACTCATAACGGGTTCCTCACTTTCGGAAGGAAGGACACCCGCGGGCGAACATTCAATTCTTCGAGCAACTGGTAACCTTTTTGATGCTCAAGAAGTTTGGACACTTCGCTATTGGGATCTGCGAGATCGCCAAAGACGATGGCATCGGACGGGCAACTTTGCTGGCAGGCAACTTTGAAATCACCCTCCGCGACCTTTCGCCCCTCCTTTTTCGCCTTAAGCCTGCCCTCCTGAATTCGCTGAATACAAAAGGAACATTTTTCCATGACCCCACGCGACCGGACAACGATATCGGGGTTGAGCGCCATCCGCCCCCAGGCATCGTCGTGACTGTAATCGAACCAGTTGAATCGCCTGACTTTGTAGGGGCAATTGTTTGCGCAATAACGGGTACCGACGCAACGGTTATAGACTTGTTGGTTCAAACCGTCCGAACTATGCACCGTCGCAAGAACCGGACATACGGTTTCGCAGGGAGCATTCTCACAATGCTGGCAAAGGATCGGCTGATGCACGACGGACGGGTTGGATTCACTCCCCGAATAATAGCGATCGAGTCGAATCCAGTGCATCTCTCGTCGTTTCAAGACCTCTTCGCGCCCCACCACCGGGACATTGTTTTCCGCCTGACAACTGATCACGCAGGCCGAACAGCCCGTGCACTTGGAAAGGTCAATGGCCATTCCCCAGCGGTTCTCCCCGGGTTTATGCTCTGGCCACATCGAAGGCTGTCCCTTTTCAGCGGAATGCACTGCGGTCTTTGTGCTGAGTGCTTCCGCCTTGTTGACCTCTCGCACGAGATCGCGTCCCTCCATCACATGGTGGGTTTGAGTCAATGCCAGTTCATAATGACCGGATACTTTGGTGAGCTGAACGCCCCTTTGAATCCTTTGATACTCTCCGCCAGCGAATACAACGAAGGGATAGGCATTCTTGCCGACACCTAGTCCCGCCTTACCGCATTCCGTTCTCCCATAGCCCACGGCTACCGCCACCGTATTGCCCCCCAATCCAGGTTGAACAAGAACGGGAAGGGATAAATTGATGTTTCCCTTTTGAAGGGCAATCATATCCCCAGTTTTCACGCCAATTTTGGAGGCAGTTTCGGGGGAAAGTTGGGCATAGTTATCCCAGGTGACCTTAGTGATCGGATCCGGGAGTTCGTGAAGCCAGGGATTATTAGCATGCCGCCCATCTCGGATTCCGGTTTTCTGATAAAGGATGAGATCCAAGCCTTCGCTTTTCGCCGAGTCTAACGTCAATCGGGGATCCTTAAAGGCGGCTTTCGCATTGGAAGCAGCACCTACGTCAATCCCCCCATCATGTACGGCCTGACTCCAAAACCCTTCAAAAAGAAGCTGTCGCTTTTGACGCGGAAAAATGTGCGCTTTCCAATGCGATCGAATGAAATCGTAATAATCTAAAGTCTCACCCGCCCACCGTAAGAGACTCTCTTGAAACATGCGTGTGGCCCGCAGGGGCTGAATGGTGGGTTGGGTCAACCCATACTTGCCGCCACCCAAGGCGTGATCATTCCAGGACTCCAAGAAGTGATTTCCCGGGCAGATATAGTGGGCACTCTTAGAGGTTTCGTTACGCGCTTCGGCAAAGGAGATCTGCAAAGGAACTTTTGAGACGCCGTTTTTCCAGCGCTCCGGTGCGTAGTAAGCGTAGCCGGGATTGGCATCGATGCTGAGTAGAGCCGAAACCTTTCCGCCTACCATGTCGGACACTAGGTTCTCGAAACGGCTGTCCGACGCTACGGCGACGTCTACGGCTGGCATCAGCTTAACGGAGCGCCCAATATTTCCCAAGAGTTCATTGATTGCGTTTACAGCCATCTGGTCATCCACTCGGTTTGATCCCGAGAGGACGAGCGATTTGCCTTTGGCCTTCCACAGATCGGCGGCGATTGTTCGAACCGTGGCCAACAAGCGCCCGTCCATCTGTACGGCCGGCGACTCAATCGATCTCCCCGACAACTTGGAGATTTCCCGAAGCAGAGCTACTAAAACGAGCGCTTCTTCACCTGCGGCCACGGGTACTCTGAGATCGGCGTTACTTCCGGCTACGCTCATCAGCGCTTCAACTTGAACATGCCGAAGCATCGCCCCCTTTCGTTTGTTTACATCTCTTTGGGCGGAATAGTCTTTTGCAAAGGCGACTGGGCCATACCAGCTGCCCAAGAAATCGGCTCCCACGGCTACCAATGTCTCGACGTCAGAAAGCGAATATTCTGGAATGGAGCGGAGGCCGTGCGTTTTTTCGAAGGATTCAAAGAGGGCGCTATAGGAAAACGGTTCGTAGGGAATATGTTCAAAGTTCGGGTATTTCGCCCGAAACTTCGCGATGACCGCGAGAGTCGATGGGCTTGAAACACGGCCCGTAATCAGAACGATCTTTCCTTGGGAGTTAGCGGTACGAAGCAGCTCGGGAATTCGACCATCGATTGCCGCCCAGGTAGTCGGTTTACCTTCGGCCAAAGGTTGAACAAACCGAGAGGAATCGTACAGAGAGAGTACTGTCGCTTGCCCCACGGCGCACACGCCTCCGCGTGAGTGCGGAGATTCGGGATTTCCTTCAACCTTGATTGGGCGACCTTCGCGCGTCTTCACGAGCAAACCGCAGGCGGCCTCGCATCCCCCACAAGTAGAAGCGTACCAATTTGCCACCCCCGGTACGGTACCTTCCTCCCGATTCAGAAATCCAAGCGCCTTGGTGACGGGAATCTTATTGCAAGAAGTGAGAGTTGGGATGGCAACCGAAAACCCTAGGATGGTAAGAAACTCTCTGCGGGATTTCTTCGCATTAACAACATCGAACATCTCCTCGACAAAACCGCTGGGGAATTCATCAGTGCCAGAAACAGACTGGCCCTCGATACTTTGCCAGTACTGTGGCGCTTCTTTTGTCTTATCGTCCATTGTTACTTTCCAATCCCTTGGCCACTCTAATAATGGCGCCTTTAGTAATGGCATCTGGCACAATCGCCTCCTGTCGCGGTCTTGACGTCGTGAGGAGGGGCATTTCCCATGTCCCGATGACAGTTGAGACACCAGCCCATTGTGAGGGACGAGTGTTGCCGCATTCGAGTCATCGATTCGACCGGTCCATGACACTGCTGGCAGTTGACCCCACCACGGACGTGCTCGCTGTGGTTGAAATAGACAAATGCCGGGAGTTCATGCACACGAACCCATGCAACGGGCCTTTGGCTTGCGATCGCTTCTCTTAGCTTCCCGATCTCTGGGGAGTCTTTCCTTATTTGGTCATGGCAGTTCATGCAAAGTTGCGTCGGGGGAATTCCCGCTATCCGTCCACGCTCGGAAGCGAAATGACAATAACGGCAATCGATCTTGTTCTCCCCGGCGTGGATCTTGTGCGAAAACGGAATCGGCTGGTCCGGCTCGTATCCCTGGGTATTGCCAATCTTCTTGGCCTGAACAACGGCGAGCTCAATCAAGAGCCCGATGACCGTTAAAGCTAGTAAGCCTGTGACAATCTTCTTCATAAATATACTTCACGTCGCTTCACGCCACTCATACCTTGCGAATCTTTTTCCGATCCCAATTCCAGATAACGACCTGCCACGATCTCCACACGTACGACACTGGCAGAACCAAAAAATGAACAAGCCGGGTAAAAGGCAATACCGCGATCAAACAGTACGCATTGGCGATGTGTAATTTCACCACCCATGGCATCGGAGCGATGTATTCCAAATTTGGTTTCAAAACAAAAAGAGAGCGCAAATAAGGAACCAACGCGCTCGCGTACCAGCTGGAGCCCCAGCGGTACTGAACGGCAATGTAGATTCCCGAGAAGGTTTGAATGAGCAGCAGAAAGAGAACGAACAAATCCATTTTCGCGGTCACGGCCCAAACCCGATCGTTGGTAAATCTCCTCCTGATGAGAACTAAGAGCCCTACCAGTGCCATTAATCCAAAGGTAAGCGCGGTGACCTCGAGAATGAGTCGCCGCACGGGGACCTCATTGAAGAGGAGAACCTCCTTAGGAAAGAGAAATCCAACGACGTGGCCGACTAGTACGAAAAGTATTCCGTAGTGCCACGGCTGCGAGCCCCAAAAGAGCTCTCTCCCCTCAAGGAATTCCGACGACAAGGAGGAGAACTTATAACTACCGTTGAAGTAACGGTAGAAGGAGACCGCTATTTCTAGGACAAGGGCTACGTAGGGGAATATGACAAAGAGTGCGAGGTCAAACATTCATCACCTCTTCGATTTGAGCCGAGTAATCGGGCTGGACCGGAAATTCGATTCGGGATCCGAAATCGGTTTCCAAGACGGAGGCCGTGACTCTCAGACTAGACCGATAAACATTCGACGACGCCTCGGGAAAACTAGCGATCATTTTCTCTATCGCCGGAAGTAGCAATCGGCGCACAAGTTCGGTGCGCTCCTCGCTATCTTCCATTTTTGGCAACAACCGAAGCAGAACCGGCAAATGATCCGCTAGCTCGGTCCCTACCGGTGCCCCAGCCTCCCGTTGGACGCGAGATAGTTCGACTAACAGTGCGCCACGCTTATAATCCTCACCAAAAAGCTGATAACCGACGTCGAGGTGGCAAACGGCGTTTATGTCGAAGGTGCTGGTATAGGCCTCTTCAAGGCGAGCAGCGTCAGAAGTGGAAGCAAACTCTAACATCTCGGTAAAGTAAGGCCTGATTTCGGGGAAATCAGCCTTCAGAGTGTCTGCGCACTTCGCAATCGTTATCGCGTACTCACTTTTCGGATAGGAGAGTGTGTCGGCAAGATAAGAATAGATGTTAGTGTTTTTCATTTTACATCCGCTCCGGTCGGTCTCGAAAGCCAAAGCCGAGATCTCCTGGCTTTACTAGTTCCATTCCCTCCATCGCGAGAGCTTCTTCCCGATGCGATGGCGGAATCACGAAACGGTCTTCTAAAGTCGCAAGTGCGGTCAGTGTATAAATGTCTTCGGCTACGGCGCGTGTTAGCCCAGCTTCTTTCAACGCCATATCGGCCCCTTGTATATCGCCCACAGTTTCGGATCGGCGGTAGATTCTAACGGCCATCATCTTTTTTAAGACCTCTCGCACCATCCCTTCATTTCCCGCCGTGAAGAGCGAGGCGAGGTATTTGACAGGCAATCGAGCCTTCTCGATCGTCGAAAAATAATCGGCGCAGGAAGTGTCATAAACATCGAGATTCATTTTGCCCAAAATGGGAAGAAGGGGCGGAACATAAAAGAGCATCGGGAGAGTGCGGTATTCGGGGTGCAGAGGAAGCCCCATTTTCCATTCCTTTACGAAGCGATAAACCGGAGATTTTTGAGCGGATTCAATTACACTGTCGTGAATTCCGTTCTTTCTCGCCTCGTAAATCACTTTCGGATCGCGGGGATCTAGAATCATGTCCCGCTGGGCTTCGACCAGTTGATCCTCATCAAGGTGAACGACGTCTTTCATTTTATCGGCGTCGTAGAGCAGGACGCCCAGATAACGAATTCTGCCCACACAGGAGTGCATGCAAGCGGGAATCTCTCCCGCCTCAATTCGTGGGTAACACAGCAGGCATTTTTCGGATTTCCCGGTCGACCAATTGTAGAAAACCTTCTTATAAGGACAGCCGGTCACGCACATGCGCCAGCCTCGGCATTTTTCTTGATTGATAAGCACGATGCCGTCCTCACCGCGCTTGTAAATGGCACCGCTTGGGCAACTCGCGACGCAAGAAGGGTTCAGGCAGTGATTACAAATTCTCGGTAGGTACATCATCACCAGCTTCTCTACCTTGAATAGATCTTCCTGTTCCTGCGCGTTTAGTTTCTCGAGGTTAGGATCTTTTCGTGCATAAAGGGGAGAACCTCCCAAATCGTCATCCCAGTTAGGCCCCGACTTTATCTCAATGGGCTTCCCTGTGATTTGTGAAATGGGTTGTGCCACCGGCTGGTCATTTCCCTCCGGGGCAGTGAATAGGTCTTCGTACTTATAAGTCCACGGCTCGTAATAGTCGTCGATGATGGGAAGATTCGGGTTATGAAAAATATTTTTTAGCCCGCGAAATTTGCCGGCCCCTTTCAGGTCAATCGAGTTCCCTTCCTTGACCCATCCCCCTTTGTAATCTTCTTGGTTTTCCCAACGGTGCGGGAAACCGGTGCCCGGTTTCGTCTCTACATTGTTCCACCACATGTATTCGGCGCCCTTGCGATCGGTCCACAGGTTCTTGCAGGCAATCGAGCAGGTGTGGCAACCAATGCATTTATCTAGGTGAAACAGGATTGAAATCTGTGATCGGACGTCCATTTATTCTCCTATCGTTCAACCTTATCGAGCCGCCGTACCATGATGTGGGTATCCCGATTGCAACCCGTGGGTCCCCAGTAATTAAAATGGTAAGTGAATTGAGCGTATCCACCGAGCATGAGATTTGGCTTCAGATGCACTCTCGTGAGCGAATTGTGTCCCCCCGCCCGTCGCTTTTTGCGAAGCGGTGATTTAGGCGCGGAGTAGGTTCGTTCAGGAGAGTGGTAAATGATGCAGACCCCTTTGGGGATTCGCGCACTGACGCACGCCCTGGTCACAACAACCCCGTTGTCGTTGTGAACTTCGACCCAGTCATTGTCTGCAATCCCTAGAGTTGTGGCATCGGTTTCACTAAGCCAAAAGGGTTCACCACCGCGAGAAAGAGTTAACATTCGAATCGTGTCGCCGTAGGTGGAATGAATGTGCCACTTTCCGTGAGGCGTTAGGTAGTTGAGCCTAAGTGAAGGCACTTCTCCTTCCGGGCTGGTTTGAGGAGTCGCATCGAGATCCCCGTAGACATCCACTGCCGGTCTGGGTTTGTAAGTCGGCAAATGCTCGCCGAAAGCGCGGTAACCTTCGTGGTCCAAGTAAAGACTCTGGCGTCCGGTGAGAGTTCGCCAAGGCACCTGGCGTTCCACGTTATAGGTGAATGCGGAGTAGGTGCGACCATTCGCGACGATTCCCGACCAGCAGGGACTTGAAAGTAGGCGCTTGGGGGCTGCCAAGAGATCCTTGAACTGCATTCGAACGCTTCGATTTCCTTCAGCCAGATCGGTGAGCTTTTGTCCTGTCTTAGTTTCCATTCCTTTATAGGCCCGGAAGGCAAGCTCACCGTTTGTCTCAGGGGCTAACCAAAGAACGGCATTGCAGGCGTCCATCGCGTCCATCAGAGAGGGGTATTTTTCCCCTCCCCACTCCACGGTGTGCCACTTCGGTGAAAGCATCTCCTCATAGAAGTCAGCACAGTCGTAAGATACGCCATGAGCCCCTAATCCTTTTTTGACCAAGGGTCCTAGCGAAATAAATTTATTGTAGAGAGTTTTGTAATCCCGCTCGACTATTGCGAGCTTGTACATCGTCTTTCCAGGAACGGGATCGCATTCTCCTTTGGCCCAGTCCTGGATTTTTGGCTGCGATAGCTCATCGATAGTGTCGTGTTGCAGCGGTACGGTAATGATGTCTTTAACGGGATCGGGAAGATGTTTTTCAGCGAGCTCGGCGGTCTTCTTGGTTATTTCGCGGAAAATATCCCAATCCGGTTTTGATTCCCACACCGGCGCTATGGCTGCGGAGAGGGGATGAATGTAGGAATGCATGTCGGTGGAATTAAGATCGGTCTTTTCGTACCAGGACGCAGCCGGAAGAATGATGTCGGAGTAGAGGGCAGAGGTGTCCATACGGAAGTTAAGATCCACGATCAGATCCATTTTTCCGGTAGGCGCCGTCTCGTGCCACTTCACTTCGTTCACGTGTCCAGCCCCCATCTCCTTTGCGATTTGGTTATGATGAGTTCCCAGATAGTGATGCAGAAAGAACTCGTGACCCTTGGCACTCGACATTAGGGCATTGCCGCGCCAGATGTACCAAAGCCTTGGAAAGCTCTCGGGAGCGTCAATGTCTTCGATGGCGGGCGTGATCTTCCGCGAGGTAATCTGGTCTAATATCCATTTCTTTATTTCATCATCAGTCTTCGCCCCTGCTTCTTGAGCCTTGCGACACAGGTCGAGGGGGTTGTCTTTAAACTGTGGAAAAAAAGGCAGCCAACCACAGCGTACTGCCTTAGCATTCAAGTCCGCGCTGTGGCCCTTGGTGATCGGATGCTCTGCCGGTGAAGCATTGATTTCGTCGTACGGCCTCTCATAGCGCCATTGGTCGGAATGCATGTAATGCCAGCTGGGGGCGTTTTGTAGTCGTGCTCCCGGCATCCAATCACGCGCCATGGCTATGGCGGACCAAGATGCCATCGGAGCCAATTTCTCCTGGCCGACATAGTGATTAAGGCCGCCGCCGTTTCTTCCCACGCATCCGGTGAAGATGAGGGCGTTGATTCCTGCTCGATAAAGCAGGTTCGCATGATACCAATGGTTCACACCGGCACCGATAATGATGCTGCATTTGCCTCGAGTTTTGTCAGCTGTGTTTGCCCACTCCCGTGCAAACTGGATGACCGTTTCTTTCGAGATGCCTGAAATCGACTCTTGCCATGCAGGCGTAAAGGGACAGTCAGCGTCGTCGTAGGAGGAGGGGTAATTGCCTTCCAGTCCTCGGTTGACCCCGTACTGAGCCATCAAAAGATCGTATACCGTCGCGACGGGTACCCGACCTTTTTGAGTTTCAATATATTTGACGGGAACGCCCCGCTTACGTTTCTCCTCTGAAACGAAATCCTCGAAGGAGACCTCGATTACTTCGTCGGACTTATTGAGTAGCGTAAGTGTAGGTTCAATGGGAGAGCCATCTACGCCGTCTTTAAGTTCAAGATTCCATTTCCCAGCTTCTTTTTGCCAGCGGTGGCCGATGCTTCCCATCGGCATTTTGGGAGATTGAGTCGTAGCGTCCCACATGAGGAACTTCCAATCGCCCTTCTCCTCTTTCGCATATTTGTCGGTCCGATCGGCGCGTAGAAAAGTTCCTGGAACGTAGGAGTCGCCCTTTTTTTCAAGTTCTACGAGGAAAGGGCTATCGGAAAACCGTTTCACATAATCAAGAAAGTACGCGCTTGGTTTGTCGTGATGAAACTCTTTCAAGATGACGTGATTCACTGCCATCCAAAAAGCGCCGTCCTGCCCCGGATTTACCGGGACCCACTGGTCTCCAAATTTAGCGACCTGATTAAAGTCGGGTGCAAACACCACCACTTTCGTTCCGTTGTGCCGACTTTCCACCATAAAATGGCAGTCCGGCGTACGAGTCATATTGAGGTTTGCACCTACGATCGCCGTGAATTTCGAGTGATACCAGTCGGCCGATTCCGCAACGTCGGTCTGTTCTCCCCAAGTTTCGGGAGAGGCACTGGGAAGATCACAGTACCAGTCATAAAAACTTAAATTGACTCCTCCCAAAAGTTGGAGGAATCGCGAACCTCCTCCATAGGAAAGCATCGACATTGCCGGAATCGGTGAAAACCCGGTAATGCGATCGGGACCATGGTCCTTAATCGTGGCGATATTGGCGGCAGCAATAATCTCCATCGATTGATCCCAGGTGGTGCGGCGAAGCCCTCCCTTTCCGCGTGAACGCTGGTAGCGCGAACGCATTTCTGGTGTTTTTTGGATATACCGCCAGGCCTCTACCGGATCGGAGTATTTCTTTTTGGCCTCTGCCCAAATGTCGAGAAGAGAGCCTCGAATGTAAGGGTATTTCACTCGGATGGGGCTATAGAGATACCAGCTGAAAGAAATTCCCCGCTGACAGCCACGCGGTTCATACGCTGGGATCTTCTTGTCGATAATGGGATAGTCGAGGGCCTGCATTTCCCACGTCACGATGCCGTCCTTGACGGCTATTTGCCACGAGCAGCCGCCAGTGCAATTCACACCGTGAGTGGATCGCACGACTTTATCGTGCTGAAATCGATTACGGTAGAACTCCTCCCACTGTCGGGTTTTCGGAGAGATGATGTCTTCAATCCAACTCATGACTTTCCTCCAGCAGTGGGTCGGCTCGATTTTCGTCTTCGGCTTCTCCATGAGAAATCGATGACCCCAAGGCCCACGAAGAGACCTAGGATTCCAAGGAACAGAAATTTCTTCTGATAGCCGGCGGTGACGGGACCCGCTTTATCAACCGAATAGAGAAAGGCTTTTATCTGAAATACTTCATCGTTCGTTAGAGGCTTTGCCGCGTAGATCTCCGCCATTGTGGGGAAGGTGATCTTCGTAAGCACCTTTGAAAGCCCGGTATCATTGTAATTTGAGTAAGCTTGAGTGAGGTCCGGTCCAAGGCTACCTCCGCCGAGGTATTGGAGTTGTCCAGCCGTATGGCACGAGACGCAAGAAGGGCCTCCCTTTGAGAGTCTCATGGCGCCGGAAAAGAGGTTTCTTCCCAACTCTATATCGTTCGGAGTTGCTTTGAGGGCTGACTTGTTTTCACTTGTTTTTGTGGGGGCCCCACCCGCCTTGATAAATTCAAGAAGCTGCAAGACCTCAGCCTCGGCCAGATCATTATCCGGCATCTTCTTCTGTCGGAACTTGTTAAAGAGTTCTACGGCAACGGAATCGCCACTCTGAATAATCGTCTGCGACTCCTGAATGAAACGAATCAACCACTTTGAATTTCGTCGTTCGTTAACGCCTTTCAGATCTGGACCTACGTCATCTCCCCCTCCGATGCTGTGACAGCTGCTACATTTTTTCTCGAAGGTCTCGGCCGCATCAAACGCGAAGCTCCAGCAACTCACTAATAGGCTCGAAGCCACCAGCATCAGCCTCGCGTACCGAACGGATTTTTCAAACGTGAGGGATTCTCGATTCATGCTTTCATGTTAGGCGGGCAAAAAGGGAACCGTAATGACGCTTTTCAAGCAGAACCTTGATTTTTATCAAGGGGCTGTCTGGGTCAAAGGGGTTATTTGGAGGGCAGGAGTCTTAAGATCTCGCTCTTTGGCAGGTAGCAGAGTTCCGCCGAGGTAACAGCCTTTGCGGAATAGTCGTACGTGTCCCCGGTCACGAGATAGTCCATTCCGATGATGGGTTGGGATTCTGCGGAGATTATTTTCTTAAATGAAGGATCATCCGCTTTTGACAACGCAATACTGCCTTTGCACAGGAGGTAGGCGCCCAGCGCTTTGTGATTCTCATAAAAAAGATACTGGTCCGGCCGGTAGGACAAGATCTGTCCCCGGTCGATCAATTCATCCCAGTGTTTCTTGATTGTGGAGATGAGCTCGGAGTTCTTCTCAGGTAATTTCCCCATCATCTGTAAATAGCATCTTCCGCCACAAATACGGATGGGGGCCATCAAACAAAGATTTGATTTTTGTCAAAGCCGGCTAGGCCATTTGGCTCTGTGTGATAGCAAAAAGCTTGTCTGGTTCGAGGATCTTGATCTCTTTACCCAAGAGATCGATGTACCCATCGCTCTTAAACTCAGACAAATACCGCACTGCGCTTTCAAGTACGGTACCCGCAAGGGTTGCAATATCTTCGCGCTTGAGCAATGTCCTGATATCTATTGTGCCGTCAGAGTTCTTCTGACCATACTTTTCAGCAAGAATGAGCAAGGTTTCAGCCACCCGCTCTCTGACTGATTTTTGGGAATAACTGCAGATGGTATTTTCTTGGGATCTCACCTCATGACAAACCGTTTCCAGCATATTTCGGGCGAGCTTCGGTGAGTGGTCCAAGAGTTCAAAAAAAGCGCTCTTGTCCAAGAAACAAATTTCGGCGTCCTCAAGAACCTCCGCAGTGAGGCTGTATTTTTCGGAGGTCAAAAGGGACTTGAAACCCATAGCCTCCCCTTCCTGGACTAAGCGAACAACTTGTTCCTTACCCTGCAAGCTTGTTCTGTAAAGCTTGAGCTTGCCCTTTCTAACGCAATGCACCCCGTAAGGTACGTTGCCCTCATAGAAAATGACCTGCTTTTTCTTGTACCGATTCGTTGTTTTGCACCGACTGATCAGGGCGAGCTCATCCGGCTTTAGGTCGGCGAAGATCCCTTCAGGTCT
>CALCZU010000130.1 GCA_937903155.1 uncultured Bdellovibrionales bacterium | reverse complement strand
ATGCAGACGTTAAAGTCGTTTTTCCATGATCCACATGGCCAATGGTTCCCACGTTTACATGGGGCTTTTTTCTTTCAAACTTTGCTTTCGACATTTATTTTCCTCCTGAAACTTTTGCAATAATTGCAGTTGCAATACTATTAGGTACTGGTTCGTAATGACCAAATTCCATTGTATACGTCGCACGTCCCTGGCTAAGAGAGCGTAATTGAGTAGCATAACCGAACATTTCTGCCAAGGGGACTTGTGCGTTAATTACTTGAAGTCCTGCTTGAGGTTCCATGTTCATGATCTTGCCTCGGCGAGAATTTAAATCGCCGATAATATCTCCCATGTAAGCATCCGGTACTGTGACTTCTGCTTTCATGATCGGTTCCAAAATCACTGGATTGGCTTTTTTACAACCATCTTTGAATGCCATCGAGGCCGCGATTTTGAAGGCAATTTCACTGGAATCCACGTCATGGTAAGAACCGTCGAAAAGTTCGACTTTGACATCGACCACGGGGAATCCGGCTTGAATTCCGCTGTCGAGAGCTTCTTTAAGTCCTTTTTCAACCGCAGGGACGAATTCACGAGGAACCGTACCACCAACGATTTTGTTTTCGAATTTGAAACCACCGCCTGGAGGAAGAGGTTCAATGTTCAACCAAACGTGACCATATTGACCACGACCACCCGTCTGCTTGATGTACTTGCCTTCTTGCTCGACTTTTTTGTTGATCGTTTCGCGGTAGGCCACTTGAGGTTTACCGACATTCGCTTCCACTTTAAATTCTCGGAGCAAACGATCCACAATAATTTCTAAATGAAGTTCACCCATTCCAGCGATGATGGTTTGGTTGGTTTCTTCGTCGACTTTAAGGCGGAAACTCGGATCTTCCACTGCAAGCTTTCCGAGAGAGATCCCGAGCTTTTCTTGGTCGGCTTTGGATTTCGGTTCGATTGCAATCGAGATCACAGGTTCTGGGAAGAACATGCTCTCTAAGGAGATTGGATGTTCTTCATCACAGAGAGTATCTCCAGTTCGAGAGAACTTGAGTCCAACTGCTGCGGCGATATCGCCCGCTTTTACGCTCTTAATCTCTTGTTGTTTGTTTGCATGCATTTGCAGCAAACGTCCAATTCGCTCTTTTTTGTCCTGGCGAACATTGAGAACGTAAGAACCTGTTGCTAGCGATCCCGAGTACACACGGAAGAACGTGAGCTGACCCACATACGGATCGGTAATAATCTTGAATGCAAGCGCTGAGAAAGGTCCATTTGGATCGGGTAAGCGTTCCATTGGCTTTTCAGGGTCTTTAACATCCGTTCCCTTTGTGGGAGGCTTATCTAAAGGCGATGGCAAATAAGCCAAAACAGCATCTAGGAGAGGCTGAACCCCTTTATTCTTAAATGCTGAACCTGCAAAGCATGGGACGATCTTGCTAGCCAAAGTCGATTTACGAGCGCAACGCTTGATTTCTTCGATGGTCAGTTCTTTTCCATCTAAGTACTTCGACATCGTTTCTTCTTCTTCTTCAGCAACGGCATCGACAAGCTTTTCGCGAAGTTCTTTGCACTTATCTAATAAATCTGCGGGAATTTCTGCAAGGCGGTACTCGTCACCTTGTTTTTCTCCGACCAGATCCCAAATCATCGCCTTCATTTCAATAAGGTCGACCACACCGAGGAACTTATCTTCAGCTCCGATGGGGTAGTTGAACATGACAGGACGGCCTTTGAGCTTATCAATAATCGATTGGACGGCTTTGTCGTAGTTTGCTCCGACTCGGTCCATTTTATTCATGAAGCAGAGGCGGGGAACTTTATAACGATTTGCTTGGCGCCAAACCGTTTCAGATTGGGGTTGTACTCCGGCGACCGCGTCAAAGAGCACGATTGCTCCGTCTAGAACGCGTAAGCTTCTTTCCACTTCAATAGTGAAGTCCACGTGTCCAGGTGTATCAATAATATTGATTCGGTAGTCTTTCCAAAAACAGTGAGTGGCTGCAGAGGTAATGGTGATTCCACGTTCACGTTCCTGAACCATGTAATCCATGACTGTTTCGCCGTCATGTACTTCACCAATTTTGTGAGTCATCCCGGTGTAATAAAGCACGCGTTCGGTACAGGTTGTTTTTCCTGCATCGATGTGCGCGCAAATACCAATATTTCTAAGCTTGTTTAAATCTGTGGGTGTTGCATCTGACATTTTGTTTTACCAGCGATAGTGGGCGAAAGCTTTGTTTGCTTCTGCCATACGGTGAACATCTTCTCTCTTTTTTACGCTTTCGCCTCTATTTTCGGCGGCGTCAAAGAGTTCAAGCGCGAGCTTCTCCATCATGGATCCGCCTTTACGAGAATTCGAATATTGCTTTAACCAACGGAAAGCGAGGGCGTTACGTCTCTCTGGACGAACTTCTACGGGAACTTGGTAGGTGGAACCGCCGACTCGTCGACTTTTCACTTCTACTGCAGGCTTCACATTAGAAAGAGCCTTTTTAAAAACCTTCATGGGGTCATCTTTGGTCTTTTGATGAATGATCTCAAACGCACCATAAACAATCTTTTCTGCGATGTTCTTTTTGCCGCAATCCATGATTGCATTGACAAATTTGGTGACTACTTTTTCGTTATATTTTGCATCTGCGAGTACTTCGCGATGCGGTACATGTCCACGTCTTGGCATTATTACTTCCCTGCCTTTGTTCCATATTTAGAGCGGCTTTGTTTGCGTTTTTCCACTCCAGTTGTATCTAAAGATCCTCTAACGATGTGATAACGGACTCCTGGGAGATCCTTTACTCGACCACCACGGATGAGCACTACAGAATGCTCTTGAAGGTTGTGACCTTCTCCAGGGATATATGAAGTAACTTCATAACCATTCGTGAGTCTGACACGAGCTACTTTACGTAGAGCTGAGTTAGGCTTCTTAGGAGTGGTGGTATAAACACGAGTACAGACACCTCGTCGTTGGGGGCAGCTTGCTAAAGCTGGTGATTTCGTTCTGTTTTTCTGCGCGGCCCGCCCATCGCGGACCAACTGATTTATCGTCGGCATGTAACTACCTCAAATTGTTAAACTAAGGACTCTTATCCCCGTGCACAGCCAAAGTCAATGACTATGCATGGGTTTGTAACGGATTTTCATGGTTTTTCAAGGGCTTTTAATTGACTGAATCAAAATTTTCTTCTAAATATCGCCGCCTGTTCTGAAAAGGACAGTTCTTAAAGGTCTTACAGCGTCGCTTCAGTGGACGCGAAAAGGTGCGGTATGTACGCAAAATGTTTTTTAGTATTCGTTTCCTTGTTGTTTGTGGTCCTTAATCTACTTCAGGATAATTTTGAGTCTCTCAAACTCGAAACAACTCGTCAGCTGAATCGACGAAGAAGCTGTCAAGACACACTCCGACCGGTTAAAGACGAGGGGGACTTCTCTCATCTGGTTCGGGAAACCACCTGTAATTGGTAACTGTTCTCATCCAAATGCCTTCGTGTTAGTCTTCATTCATTATGAGTACTACTAGAGTTCGTTTTGCGCCGTCTCCCACTGGTTTTTTACATATTGGTGGGGCTAGGACTGCTTTGTTCAATTATTTGTATGCTAAAGCGACGGGCGGAAAATTTCTGCTGCGCATTGAAGATACGGATCGAGAACGATCTGAAGACAGATTTACCGACGATATCAAAGCGTCGTTGACTTGGCTGGGGATGGATTGGGATGAAGAACCTATTTTTCAGTCCCGTCGCTTCAGAAGATATCATGAAGTTATTGAAGGGCTTCTGAATAAGGGATTGGCTTATCGCTGCGAGTGCACTCCTCAAGAGTTGGATGCGCTTCGGAAAAGATATGAAGCAGAGAAAAAACCTTTTCGCTATCCTGGAATTTGCCGCGATAAAAAAAATGTGGGTGAAAAATCCGTCGTGAGAATTAAGACGCCTGATACAGGCGATACGATGTTTACCGATTTGATCCGAGGCGACATTAGTTTTGCGAATAAGGATGTAGATGACTGGGTAGTGATGAGAACGGATAAGGCTCCCACCTATAATTTTAGCTGCGTTATTGATGATTCGGACCAGGGTATTACCCACGTCCTACGGGGCGATGACCACATTAATAATACGCCAAAACAGATCCTTCTTTATCAGACGCTGGGATTGAAAGTTCCTAACTTCGCTCATTTGCCGATGATCTTAGGGGCCGACCGCCAGAAGTTAAGTAAAAGACATGGGGCCGCGTCGACTCTCGAATACAGAACAATGGGATATTTACCCGAAGCGATTGTGAATTTCTTGGTGCGTTTGGGTTGGAGTCATGGAGATCAGGAAATTTTTACTTTGGACGAACTTAAAAAGTTTTTCGCTTTAGACCATATTGGAAAAGCGAATGCGGTTTTTAACACCGAAAAATTGAACTGGGTGAGTGGGCATTGGTTTAGAGAAATGCCCTCAGCAAAACTGGCGGAGTATTTGAAAAAGTATTTCGCGAGTGAGATGGAGAAGTATTCCTCAATAGAAGATTCGAGATTGAATCGTGGCATTGAGATTATTCAATCTAAGGTGAAACTCATTCCTGAACTTCTCGAACAGCTCGATTGCGTCTTCGGTCCAGATCCTGTCCATGACGCCGGGAAGTTTAAACCGGAAGACAAGCCGAAAATTAAAGAAAACCTTTTGCGGTTTTTGCCTCTCTTAAAGACTGCGGAGTTTAAACAGGATGTTTTGGAGAAGGCTGTTAAAGAGGATTTGTTAAAGTCGGGTGAAAAGTTGGGTCCGATTGCTCAAGCATTTCGCTGGGCGGTCACCGGCGGCAGAATTAGTCCGGGACTTTTTGAGATGCTTGAAGTGCAGGGTAGGGATGTCGTTATCCGCCGTGTGGAGAAAGCCATCGCGGCCCTTTGAGAAGCATGAAATCCGGCACGAATAAACCCCTAGTCATTCGAGATGAAATCCATGGGGATATTTCGTTTGAGGGAATTGCTCGTGATGTGATCGACCATGAGGATTTTCAAAGGCTTAGGAGCATTAAGCAGCTAGGCCTTGCTGAATTTGTTTTTCCTTGTGCTACGCATACGCGGTTTCAACATTCGCTCGGCGCTGGATATCTTGCGGGTCAATATTTTGAGACGATGGTTAAAGCCTGGCTTACTTCTCCGCTCGAAAAAGACGAAAAATGTGGCACTTCGCAACTTTTTATAAATCGCACCAAGAAGTGTTTTTACGAAGTCGCAACCGATTCGAGGTCCATGGATTTTTGGACCGATGTTTCAATTCTTTCGGGCCTGTTACACGACGTCGGACATGGACCTTGGAGCCATACGTTTGAATATTTAGAACTGGATCTCGATTTTTCTCTGATTACCAATAAGATGGAGGGTTGTGCCCGATTCTACTTTCAGGAACTGGCGCGGACAAAGCAGTCATTGAAACATGAAGATATCTCAATTGTATATATCTTCAGAATTTTGAAAGATCTGGAAAAAGACGGAACTTTAGAAAATAGCGATGCGTATTTTTTGTCCGTTGCTTCTCTCGTAAATAAAAAAATGACCCAAGGGAAGTTTTCTGCCTCCTTTAGAACAGAGCTTCAAGCTGCTTTGAAGAAGCAAAAGATTCGCGGCGGGATTGATATTCATCAGCTCATACGTCCTTTGATCTCGGGGCCTTTTGATGTCGATCGAATTGATTATATTCAAAGAGATGGTCGGAACTCAGGTGTTCAGATTGGTGGAATTGAGTGGAGAAGAATTGTCACGAAGGTGATTCCTTGTTTGGCTTCGCATCCGAACACGGATGGTGAGCCTGAAGATGTTGTCCTCATTTCGAACATGAAAAATCAGCATGTTTTAGATGATTTCATTTTCAGTCTTTTTCAGATGTACGCCCAAGTTTATTTGCATCCAAAAATCGTCGGAATAGAAGAGATAGCTAGGAAAGAACTTCAGAAACGAGTGAGCTCGCGACAGAATCCTAAGATAACATTCGAAGTGCATCGGTGTTTAACGGATGAGAAATTCAGGGCGATGCTAAAACATGATTTTAGGGCTACGAGAATCGAGGGAGTACTCCTCCGTCAAAAGGGATTGGAATTTCACGTGGGACGTTATCCCAAAGACCCAGTCCTTGAAAAAGAACTGATTAAAAATGGTTTCAAATTAGTGGAACTTTCTGAACGTCCCATGATGAAAGATAGTTTGGGCGTTTACCTGTACAGCATTTTGAAGTCTAGTAAGGATTTGAAATCCAAACGTTGTTACATGAAGGAGTGGACGACGATTTCAGAACTCGCAGATCGTTTTTTCTCGATCTACTACTCACCTCGAGTTTGGGTTCAAAGAGAATGGAAAGAAAAATAAAGGGCAGGGTTTTTAATCCTGCCCATAATTGTCATTCAATTTTTAGACGTCAGAGCGTGATGTTCCGGCATCTTTTCTTTCAGGTTGTGCTGTCGTTCCACTTTTGAATGATTCGTCTTTTTGAGATTTGTCTGACTTCACGCCAGAGTAATCCTTTTGACCGAGATTCTTATCCATGTTTTTTTCTTGTGTGTTGATTGGTTGTGCCATTGTGATTCTCCTTGTTGAGAGCGCTCAATGCGCTCTGATTTGCTTTGATGAAGGTTGCAAATTGCGGACCGATTCCTTTGAGCCTGTTTTAAATTTACTCAGGGATTTTTTCCCTACGATCTATTCAAGAAGAGTCTTTTCTCACAGACTTTCTTGCAAAGCGAAGTCATCAAAAGTGTAAAGGAATTTACGCAACAAACTCTTCAATGAGGCAGTCGTTTTCGGATTGGTGTTGAGTTTGCATTGTAGCCATTCATGAAAATCCAGTACAAAAAAACTCCTGTTTGGCTAGTCGCAATTGCGCTAACTCTGCTCTGCGTCCGTCTCGCACTTCCATATGGCGTTAAATGGTATGCGAACCGTGTCCTCGATAAGAATAAAGACTACAAGGGTAAGATTGAGACTGTAGATTTACACTTGTGGCGTGGTGCGTACTCAATCCACGGAATTGAAATCCAGAAAGTAAATGGGAAAACGTCTGTTCCCTTTTTTAAAACAGAGAAGTTGGATTTGTCTCTCTCATGGAAGGACCTTATTCATGGGAAAGTGAAGGCGCGGCTCGAGTTTGACACCCCCGAAGTAAATTTTACGGATGGAGAGAGTAAAGCGGAGAAGCAATCAGGAAAGGAAGCGAATTGGGGGAAGATGTTGGACGAGCTCGCTCCCTTTGAAATTAGCCGACTTATTGTTGAGAAAGGCGCGGTCCATTTCAGAAACGTGTCGGCGAAGCCTCCAGTCGATATCTGGATAAAGGAAATGCGTGCGGAAGTTGAAAATCTGACCAATGCCAAAGGCGAAGGTCAGGATCTGTTCGCGAAAGCTTGGGTCGAAGGTCTCGCAATGGGAAACGGTAAGTTGGATGTCCAACTTCAGCTCAATCCGAGAGCAGAAAAGCCTACTTTTGAACTGAATGCGAAACTACTGGGTCTCGATCTGACACGTCTAAATGCCTTTTTCAAAAAATATGCGCTTCTCGACTTTGAACGAGGAAATGGAGACATCGTAACCCAAATTTCCTCGCAAAATGGGGTATTGAACGGTTACGTAAAGCCTCTCTTCAAAAATGTAGATGTTTTTTCATTCGATAAAGATAGTCAGAAGAATAAAAGTGTTTTTGCTTTGGCTTGGGAAGCGCTGGCGGATGGCGTGGTCACACTCCTGAAAAATCAGCCGAAGGATCAGTTCGCGACAAAAATTCCCGTTAAAGGAAAAATTGATGCGCCTGAGAGCGATATTCTTGCCATGCTGGGAGGGGTTTTAAGCAATGCTTTTGTTCAGGCGTTCAGCCCTTTTTATGACAACTCGATCACGATTAAAAAGGTTCGAACAGTGTCCAATTAGCTGATGGCCTATGCTTTGCATCTATATGGAACTATCGATGTACTAAACTTTTTTCTGGAGAAAATATGACAAATTTTAAGTACCCACTGCTTACCTTTAGCGTTGCAGTCCTTTGCCTAGCGAATTGTTCCCACAATTACGCTCCAAAAAATTCTCAACTTCATCCAGAAAAAATGCAGCCCTCGCGTTTGCGGGAGCCTCGAAATCGCGCGTCGCTTGACCGGCGCGTTGCGATGGTTGAGCCAGACAATACAAGATTGAACAAAAGAGATCGAGATCCAGACGAGCTGACGGCCGACCAACAGAAAATGAATCAATTAGACACTCAGATTACGGCGCACATT
The DNA here is from genome assembly GCA_937903155.1 of uncultured Bdellovibrionales bacterium. Taxonomy (GTDB): domain Bacteria; phylum Bdellovibrionota; class FAC87; order UBA2466; family UBA2466; genus CALCZU01. The sequence goes on along the minus strand of CALCZU010000130.1, from coordinate 19,935 downwards.
CGTCGAGAATTGGTTAGCGATGCGGGCTTATCAATGTATGCGAAAAATATCAAAATCATTACACGGGACGGACAGGTGACGCTGAAAGGACCTGTGAAAACCGTTGCTGAGAAAAATCTGGTTTTAGCAAAAGCGTTCGAGATTGCGGGGCAACCGGCAGTTACGGACCAACTTCAAATCGCGGGCGAGTAGAATTTTAAACAATACACAAACATCAAGGAGACTTCAAAATGAGCAACAAAAATATTGCGGTATATGGAATTTTTTCAGATCGAAATACGGTAGAAGTGGCGATTCTGGACCTACAAACAAACGGATTTCGAAGCACCGATATGTCGGTGCTCTTTTCTGACAATCGCAGCGCGAAGGAGTTCGCTGCTGAGAAAAACACTAAAGCTCCCGAAGGTGCGACGGTCGGAGCGAGCGCCGGTGCGGCCATCGGCGGCACTTTGGGCTTACTCGCGGGAATCGGTGCATTAGCCATTCCAGTGCTCGGCCCTTTCATTGCTGCGGGCCCGATAGTGGGACTTCTTGCTGGAGCCGGCGTGGGCGGAACCGTGGGAGGAATTACGGGTGCTCTCATCGGAATGGGCCTTCCTGAATATGAAGCGAAGCGATTCGAAGGAATTATTAAAGGCGGCGGAATTCTACTGTCCGTCCATTGTGACAGCACAGAATGGGCTGATAAAGCCAAAGAAATACTGGAACATAAAGGGGCGGAAGATGTTTCTTCTGCGGGCGAAGGTCGAGCACAGATCAAAATCGACGCTCACAACCAGCCCGTCGCTAAAGGCTTTTAAGCGAGGCCAGCTGACAGTCTATCCTACCGATGGTAGGATAGCGTCATGGATGCTTTAGGAATTTGGTTTGCGACCTTCGGGGTCATCTTCGCGATCGTAGATCCGTTTGGCTACATCCCTATCTTTTTGGCGATGACGGCCAAGGATTCTGAAGACCACCGAAAAGCGATGCTGTTGAAGGCGTGTACTGCTGCATTTATCGTCCTAACGGTCAGCTGCCTTTTTGGTGGAGCGGTCCTTGGTTATCTCGGTATTAGCGTCCCCGCTTTGCAAATTTCCGGCGGAATCCTACTCCTCACAATTTCGTTTGAAATGTTGAAGGTGATGCCGGTTTCGGAAAAACTCACGCCCTATGAGGAGAATGAAGGCTTAAAGAAGCAAGATATTTCAATCGTGCCGTTGGCAATTCCGATGCTCTCGGGTCCCGCATCGATCGCTACGGTGATTGTACTCACATCGAAATCTGAATCGAAAATGATTTATCCTGCAATTATCGTTTCGTCGTTTCTTACCCTTTCGTTCACGTATTGGATTTTAAGATTTGCGGGAAAGATTTTACGACAGATTGGAATGACTGGGTTAAACGTAATGACTCGAATTATGGGACTTCTTTTGTGCGCAATGGGAGTTCAATTTGTTATCAACGGGTTTCTGGCGGTAACTGGACGTGGATGAGTTTTCTCTAATCGCAAAGATACGGGATAAACTAGCAGAAAAAAATGATCGGGTCCGGGTTGGGATTGGCGATGACGCCGCTGTTTTAGTACCCCCTAAAGGAAATCTTCTCACTACGACTGATTGTCTCGTCGAATCGGTTCATTTTGATTTGAAATTTTCGAGTCCTGAGGAGCTTGGGCAAAAGGCATTGGCCGTGAACTTAAGTGACATCGCTGCAATGGGCGGAACTCCTCTGTATGCGCTGGTTTCATTGGGCATCCGAAACGGCATTTCCGAAGAATTTATTTTGAACATGTATGACGGAATAAAACGGATGGCTGACCGGTTTCAAGTTGCAGTCGTCGGCGGTAACATTACTCAGAGCCCTGGACACTTTTTTGTCGATATTACGGTGATTGGCGAGGCTGAATCGTATTGGACGCGGTCTGGGGCGCGAGAGGGCGATCGAGTTGCCGTGACGGGAAGGTTGGGTGGAAGCGCCTGCGGTTTACGACTTTTGCAGGAAAAAGGCACGGGCGTCCGAAATCAATTCGCAGATCTTGTCGATTCTCATCTTGCGCCCATTCCATGCCTTCGCGAAGCGAAGCTTTTAATGGGTTTAGATGCGGTGACTTCTGCGATCGATATCTCCGATGGACTTTCGAGCGAGTTGCACCATCTTGCTCAGAGTTCAGACCTTGGATTTGAGATTGAAGCAGCTAAGATTCCTTTTGCTTCAAAGCTAAAAGAGGCATGCAAACTTTTAGGAGCCGACCCGATGGAGTTCGCACTGCATGGGGGGGAGGAATACCAGTTACTTCTAACCATGAAGCCCGAAAAATGGGAGGAGTCATTGGAAGTTTTGCGAAAGGCTGGGGCTGAACTCACCGAGATTGGAAAATGTACGTCTTTGACGCGTTCGGTAATCCTCGTCGACTCTTTAGGAAAAAAACTTCCCTTGCAGCCCAAGGGATGGAATCATTTAAACTATAGCTAAGGAGCTTTCAGTGAAAAAAATTATTTTTCTTCTCTTGTGTTTTGTAGTCACGAACGGATTTTCTTTAGGACGAGTCGGAGATTATCTTGCGTCTGGAGGCGTTGGAATTACCGTAGGTCCCTCGACTTTTTTGCTCTCGCCGCAACTGGAGTACGTCTACCGAGATGACCTGACGATTTCAGGACTCGCTCAAATCGGCATTTCGGATGGCGTTTTGTTCACGGGTGGGGGAGTGGCGCGCTGGCTTTTAGGAAACCATAACTACATTAAACCCACAATCGAGGCAGGAATTGGGATCGCCCTCTCTTCGGATATTTTACCTAAAAGCTTCGGAGTGCATCTGCTAGGTGGAATCGGAGCAGATTATTTTGTCTCCAAAGACATGTCCATCGGATCCATGCTGCGCTTGAATTTTGCGCCTCCGATGAAGGGATTTTTTGTTTCCTGGGCGATCCTCAATGCTCGTTTTGTTTTATAGACGCGGCGTGAAAAGGCGAATAAACTACTCGCCGAATGGAAAGAAGAGTTTTAGCTGAAAAAATCGTCGCAACCTTAAGATCGAAAGGTTACGAAGCCTACTTTGCAGGGGGTTGTGTTCGCGATTCTTTAAGAGGTGTCGAACCTCACGATTTCGATATCGCGACCAATGCGCATCCCCAAGAAGTTCAGAAATTATTTCAGAAGACAATTCCGGTTGGGGTTCAGTTCGGAGTGATTTTAGTCGTTGAAGAGGGGATTTCATTTGAAGTCGCTACCTTTCGCCACGAAGCAGGCTATGTCGATGGCCGTCGTCCCACGGAAGTTGTGTTTACGAATTTAAAACAAGATGCCATTCGGCGCGATTTTACGGTGAACGGTCTTTACTACGATCCGCAAACGAAAAAAACGATCGATTACGTGGGAGGCGAGGCGGATATCAAAGCCAAAGTTATCCGCACGATCGGCAATCCTGACGATCGGTTTTTAGAAGATCACCTGCGCTTGATGCGAGCGATTCGCTTTTCAGTGCAGTTGGGTTACGAAATTGAAGAAACGACTTGGAAAGCCATTGAAAAACACCACGCTCTCATCCAAAAAGTCAGCCAGGAGAGAATTCGCGAAGAATTTACGAAGACATTAACGTCGAAAGATCCGGCGCGAGGCGTGCGGCTATTAGATAGTTCGGGACTTTTGAAATTCATTTTACCCGAAATGGAAGTGATGAAGGGCGTCGAGCAGCCGATGGAACATCATCCGGAGGGCGATGTTTTTGTTCATACAATGATGCTCGTTGAAGGATTAAAAGAAGCTCCCATTGAGCTTGCGTTAGGATGCTTGCTTCACGACGTCGCAAAGCCTGCGACCTTTGTGCGAGCACCCGATCGCATTCGTTTTCACGGACACGACACAATTGGCGCTGAAATGTCTGAGAAGATTTGTAAAAGACTGACTTACTCAAACGAGCAGACGACTCTCGTGTGTGAATTGGTCCGAGAGCATTTGCGATTCAAAGACGCATTTCAAATGCGGACTTCGACGTTGAAAAGGTTTTTGTCGCTGCCGCGTTTTGATCTGCACCTTGAGCTTCACCGGCTGGATTGCATGGCGAGCCACCAGAAGCTTGAAGCGTATCACTTTTGTAAGGCAAAATATGAAGAGTTTTTAAAACTCCCGCCTCCGCCTTTGCGGTTAATTAATGGGCAAGATTTGATTGAGCGCGGTTTTAAACCAGGGCCTGAGTTTTCAAAAATTTTAAGGGCTGTGGAAGATGCGATTTTAGAAGGCACTGTCCATACGCGAGAAGAAGCGCTAAAATTTTTAGAGGAGAACTATCCATCGCATGAAGGCAAAGCCTAACTACACTGACCTCTTGTCCCAATTTCAAAAGGGTGATCTGCGCGCATTGGGGAAGTTAATCTCGCTGGCCGAAAATCTGGATCCGGCGGTCTATGAAGTTTTAGAAAAAACGTTTAAACCCTCGAAACAATCAAAGGTCTTTGGAGTAACCGGTGTTCCGGGGGCGGGGAAGAGTTCGCTCTTGAGCGGATTTATTCGATGTATTCGAGAACAAAATCAAAAAGTCGCGGTGGTTGCGGTCGACCCTGTTAGCCCATTTTCGGGTGGATCAATCTTAGGGGATCGCATTCGGTTGACGAGCCATTTTAACGACCCGGAAGTCTATATTCGAAGTTTGAGCACTCGGGGTAGACTAGGTGGGATTTCTTTAGCGACCGAGCAGGCAGTACATCTTTTAATGGCCTTTGGTTTTGATTGGATTTTAGTCGAAACGGTGGGTGTCGGCCAAAGTGAAGTAGACATTCGAAATATTGCGGATTTGACGACGGTAGTGCTTGTTCCGGAATGGGGAGATTCGATTCAGGCTTTGAAATCGGGAATCATCGAGATCGGGGATCTCTTTATCGTCAACAAAGCAGACCGAGAGGGTGCCCAAAAAATTGTGAGCGAACTTGAAAACACGCTTCAGCTTTCGGGCCGAAGCGATATCAAGGTCTTACCCACAACGGCTCTTGAGCCTCTTCAGGTCGCGGAAGTTTTTAAGGCTATTCAAGATTTATTCGAAGAGAAGACGAGTTTTATCGAAGGCAAAAGAAAAAATCGCACTTTGGGAACTGCTCGCGAAGTGATTAAGCTGTATCTCGATCAAGAATTGGAAACCTGGATCACCGGTGAGCAATCATTGCAACAGAATCCAAATCCTTACTTAAGCATTCAGAGTTTTCTGAAAAAATATCCTGCAGGAAGTCTTTTTAAAAAATGAAGATTTTGGTCACTCGAACAGACCGATTGGGAGATGTGCTTCTCGCACTTCCAACACTTCAGTATTTAAGAAGTTCGATTCCCGACGCTGAAATTGATTTTTTGTGCAAGATGGAAATTGGCGATGTGATTCGTCCGACTCTCGATGCGTTGAAAATTCGCACGATTTTTTTGCCGGCGGAAGGAAAGTTGAAGTTTGTAAAAAAATACGATGCTTCGCTATTCTTATTTTGGGATGAAAGGCTCGTTAAAGCCGCGTTTTGGTCGAGAATTCCAGTGAGAGTGGGGAGTTATTCAAAACCCTTGTCCTATCTTTTACTGACGAAAGGGATTCGCCAACACCGATCTCAAGCGCGAAAAAATGAAGCGCTCTATAATTTAGATTTAGCGAGAATTCTTTTGGGGCAGATGGGTGTGACTGATGAAGCATCGATTGAGGAGTCGTTAACGTTGGCGTCGGATGATTTAAGTACGAAGAAAATAGAACTGGTTTTAAAAGATTTAAAACTTGAACGTTCTCAATTTGTGGTGGTTCATCCGGGGATGGGCGGAAGCGCTTTGAATCTATCTGCGTCTCTCTATGTCCAAATGATCGAAAAACTTTTGAGTGAGGGCAGAGAGGTCGTACTTTCATTAGGCCCTTCTCCTTTAGATCAGGCAATTGGAACAGGAATCCGCCGAGAATTACCACAGGTAACAATTTTTGAAGGGCATCCGCTCAGTCTTGTTCGAGAGTTTTTCAGAAGTGCTCAATGGGTCATTGCGCCAAGTACGGGACCTCTCCATCTGGCGCATTTTGCGGGGACCTCAACTTTGGGAATTTTTTCGCCTGTACTCAGCCATTCGAAAACACGTTGGGCACCTTGGGGAGGTACTGGAGAGAGTGTCACGCTTTCGCCTGACGTTCCTTGTCCAGCGAAGCAGGATTGCCTGGGCAGTGCGTGTGAATATTTTCCGTGCATGGACAAGACAGATTGGGTAAATTTGATGGGGAAAATATGAATTCTAATTTTATTGAAAAAATGAGTGGTGCGCATCTGCTGGTCGCGGGAGAAGTGGGAATTGACGAATACATTTGGGGTGACACTCGACGGATTAGCCCTGAAGCTCCCGTGCCGGTCGTTGAGGTCGAATCTCAGACTCATAAACTCGGAATGGCGGGAAATGTCGCACAAAATATTACGGCGCTTAAAGGTAAGGTCAGCCTCTTAAGTATTTGCGGAAAAGATCGTGAAGCTTCTCAATTGAAAGAAATGCTTTCGCAAGCGGGGATCAAAGACTGTCATTTTATTGAAGATGTGAGCCGGCCGACCTTTCGAAAAGTAAGGGTGATTGCGCAGAAACAACACGTCGTTCGAGTCGATTACGAACGTTCGCATTTTGTAGATGAAAAAATCGCGAAAGCGGTCTCAAATAAAATCTGCGAGATTTTAGATAGCATCGATGGTGTTATCGTCCAAGATTACGGAAAAGGATTTTGGACCGAAGCTTCAATGGCTTTTGTTAAAGTAGCGCGCGAGAAGAAAAAGCCCGTGTTTGTGGATCCGAGCCGCAACACTCCGCTCAAACTTTATAAAGGTGTCACTCTTTTAACTCCGAATAAAGTGGAAGCTGAAGTTTTGACGGGAATGTCGGAAGAGCGCTCTGGTACTTCAAAACTAGATTTAGCGAAACTTGAAAAAATCGCGCAGAAAATTTTAGAAACCACAGAATGTAGCCATTCGATTGTTACATGCGGGGAATCGGGAATGATTTCGGTGTCGAACGAAGACCGAAAACTGAAACGAATTCCGACTTTTGCGAGAGAGGTCTACGATGTGACGGGAGCCGGGGATACAGTCATTTCGGTACTGTCGTTAATGATGGTCTTAGGGCATCCGCTCGAAGAGTGTATGAAAGTAGCCAACGCGGCCGCCGGCTTGGTTGTCGGGCAAATCGGTGCTGCTACGGTGACGCCTCAAGAGCTTAAAACAGAACTTGAAAGACTCACGACTCTCGGTTTATTAAAGTAATTCTTCGTTGTTGGCTGATCGTCTAATGGTAGGACAGAGGACTCTGACTCCTCTAATCTAGGTTCGAGTCCTAGTCGGCCAAATTTTGCCCCTTCTGGGCAAAATTAGAAAATTGATAATAGAGAAATTGAGAAATAGTAGGGGACTAGTTATCTTCTTACATCCCATTGGATGAGTTGAGATTGCATGAGTTTTGGATCGGGACGCGAAGGTCTGGATTCATTGTCGCCCGAAGTGTAGGAAATTCCTTGCGTATCGAAAAGTTGAAGTGAAAAGACTCCGGCTTTGGCGCCGGTAAGGCCTGCGACATCTTGTCCTTTGGAACCTCGGACGTGACCGTACCAATCTCGTTCGCCCATGTCGGTGATGTCGTTGCCTACAATTTGTCCGCCGCTACCCTTTAGTGTCCGTCGGTTCGGGCTGTAGTGTTTGACATGAGTTAATGCAGTCGAGTGACAGCCGACGCAAGATTGAGTGGTTTTTGCAACGTGAGCTCCCTGATAGCCTTGTTTATAAAAGCCAAATTTTGAGTTGGAAGTGGGATCCCATCCCGTTAATGTCTGACCCCCTACTGAAGCTTCGAGCCAAGGTTTTCCCATCACCGAGCGGAAACATCCGTTTTGAGAAGTCTCGGCGATAAACTCAGGTGGAAGGGTTGGCAAATGTTGTACGAGGGCGTCGTTTTGCATCACTTTCGTGGCCATTGTATTCTGTCTTCTTTGAAGTTCTGTCAGTTTTTGTAAGAAGTTTTCTCGTTTAATCGATGCAGGATCGCTTGCTACTCGAATGAATTCTTGAACTTGTGGATTGTCTTTCCATTTGTCGGTCGCAGCCAATTGTTTTACCTGGTTTAGCATATCGGCTGAGTTGTCGAATAAAGACAAAGTGTCGAATCTCCAACCTTGAGGAGTCATTTCCATCATTCGAATCACTGAGGGAATCGTTAAATGTGTGACCGGATCGGTTACGGTTACGACTTCCGAAAGAACTGTTCCCACCTGATATTCTGCTCCAATCACTGGAGCGGTTTTAGTTTCAAGGAAGCGAAATCCGGGTGCTGTCATCGGGGCCACATACTGGTATTCATTTTGTTGGTCAATCGGTCTCATGACGGCCATCGGTCCGGTTGGGGGCGGGACGAAGAATTTGAACGATTGATCGTTATCGTCTTTTCCTAACATTCCAGCACCATGATGCCAGGGAAATTCCAAGTTTCCGTGAGTCTCGTATCGTGAACCGTCGCCCAATCCTGAAGCATGTGTTGTCCTATTGTGCTTTTCGTACGGATCTAAAATTGTAGTTTGAGTCGTTGCTCCGATGACCATGGGAGGAGCTCCCGGTCGAAGATAGGGTTCAAGCTGCTCTTGATGAGCTCTGCGACTGACTTGCTCATTGTAGAAAACCATTCCGCGAGTTTTTAAATTTTCAAGAAATTGTCCACCGGCATCGTTTTCACAACCTTTTGGAAGCAGATTCGAGTAAGCGTTATGGGCTTCGTTCGAAACGAGTTGGACTCTAGCCGCGGCTGGGGGTGCGATGCGTCCCTGCTGAGTATGACGGTTCGTAAAGGCTTTTAGGTTTGCGACTTCTCTCGCTGTGAAATTTCGGGCTTCTTGATCGCTTAGATGCGAAGGTGCAATAAAGGGTTTTTGTGTTTGGGCCAACATGCGTTCTAAGTGCCCAGGTTGAAGTTCGTTCAGGCCTTTCATCGCGGATTGTTCATCTGCGAAGTAAGGTTTTCGGCTCGGATCACTATGACATGAAATACACTTGCCTGCGTAGTGCGCGAGATTCGCTTGGACTTCGGCCGCACCTTCATTACTCGAGGGAACTCTGTTCGCAGTGATTTGCTGAGGTTTTTTCGGGACCAGCGGATGTGGAGACAAAGGGTTCGGAGAAGCCGGTTGCGGAGATGTCGGTTGTGGTGACGCCTGGGCAATTTGTGGCTCAACTTTGGGCTGCGGAGTCTCGACATACGTGTGTAATTTTTCAACGAGGGCGGCTCGTTTGGGGTCGACCTTCGCACCTTTGTAATAGTCTAAGAGCGCTTTGCGGATCCGCGAGTTCACGGGTTTAAATTGATTGCCCACTTCGATTAGGGCTTGGCCCGTTTTGATATTTCCAAAAAGTCGAAGTGGCTTGCCGCTGGCGCTTTTAAGCGCGATTCCGTTTTCAAATTTTACGATTTCAATTTTTTCATCTTCTGCTGCAGGCTCTCTTTGGGTTTCACCAGGCGTTACCATCGGGTGATGTAAATTAGACTCCATCGGATGCAGATTTAAAGGCGCCGGATTCGACGGAACTGGATTTGCGGGCGTATACGCAATCTGTGAGTCCAATTGACGATGGTCTGGGACCGGCGGCGGTTCCGGCTGCGGATTGTGAGACGGAAGGTTGATGTATCTCGCAGCGAGAGCCCTTTCACCCCACTCGGCGCCCGATGTTGAAAAGTTTACACTCCGACTTTCCAGCAGGCCTTTCGTGTTTTGCCAGTAATTATTGATAGACGAAATCGGGCCAATCAGAAATTGCTCGTTGCCCACTTGAGTCCAAATCGCTCCGCCAGAATTTCCCTGTTCTATCGGAGATTGTGTCGTAAGCCGTCGGGTTTCTTGATCCACAGGCGACGCGGATGTGCCAGGTACCCCGCCCCAACCGCTTCCTGTTGTTAGCCAAAGGTTTCCGTCGCCCCTACCTTTTTCGGGATGGAATTTCATTACCGTTTTGTCTGCGATAAAATTGCAATCTCTACGAAGGTAGATCCAAGCGGCGTCGATGCCCGACCCCGGTGACGGAATGTCATGTTCAAACTGCTTAAAGGTGATTTCTTTACCAAGTCGCCAGTTCTGTCCAGGACCGCGTTCATTTTTATCCCAATAAACAGGTGTAACGTTGATTGCTTGTACAGGAGCAAGCTTACGTGTTGCTTCATCTACGACACAATGTTCGGCGGTAAATAACCCATACTCGCAAATAGGCGCAGTATTGAAGTCGTTCGGGTTGATCACTCTTTTAGAAGCAACCGTTGCCTGGCATTTGGCACCCATTGGAGAACCATTAGGATGTTTTTTGAATTTTGAAACGGAAACGATGTGGACAAACGGGGATGAAAGTTCGTATTGAGGCTCTAGAGATCTTCCTGGGTTTTGAGACTCATGCTGTTCACCTCTTAGTGGAAGACTAAGCGTGAGAATGAGTGCACCCAAAAACAAAGCGCGGCTCGAATTTAAGATTGCCTGTGACACGAATTTTTTCCCCTACAAAACGTGAATGCAAAGAGAAGTCCAAAAAACTTGCGTCGAAATCATTCGAGATTTTAAAAATGGCCGTGTTTTTAGAATACACCACCGTCAAGTGCGTAGACACCTGCCGAGGTTATGGACCGGAGTGAGATTCCTGCAGGCTAAAATTTTGCTGCATTAATTGTGAATACGCTTTCGTAAGTTAATCAGAGGTAGATAAGCGCTGAATACAACTCGGTTTTGTATACGCCCCCAAAAACTGTCGAATCGCTGGCAGAGAGTATGCAGTATCAAATATCAATATTGAATTGCACGCATTGTTTTTGGGGGAAATATGAAAAACAATTACTACATCCTGATCACTACATTAATTTTTTGTAACCTAAGCTTAGGTCGCGGACGGATCATGCAAGCTTTGTTTGGTCCTGGCCCTTCGGCAGGCAGTAGCTGTGGTCCTGGCGGCTGTGGCGGAGGCGGTGTTCAGATGTCTCCTTGCGGTCCCGGAGGATGCGGCGGTGGCGTTCAGACGTCGCCTGGAGGATGTGGTCCTGGTGGCTGTGGCGGAGGGTTTCAAGTCATGCCCGGAGGCTGTGGTTCTGGTGGCGGTTGTGGTCAGGGAGTTCCCGGAACAAACATGCCGGCCCTCGCTAGAGGAAATGTGAACGGAGTAGACATTCGAGATGACGGATTCTTTATTCAAAATATGCAGGTCAAAATCTGTGATAAGGCGGATCCAAATTATACCGTCGCATTCGATGACAAATCGGTCCCTCCATTCAGGCCTGGTGGGACTCCAAATCAAAATCTTATAGGGATGTTAATGGTCGGACTTCCTCAAGGGGGCTATCGAGAATTAACGAGTCCTGAAAGAGCAACGATTTTAGAAGCGTACGCGGATGCAAACCAATTTGCTCCGGAACAACGTCGGTTAGTTTCTGCGGTCACACAGCATTACGGGAATGCAGGAACAGGGTTCCCACGTATCAATCCGAACCCAAATCCGAATCCGGGAGGAAATCATACGGGTACGGGTCCGGTTGCGGGCGGAGAGAGACCAGTGGCTCCTGGAACTCAAACACCAGCTAACCCAGGACAAGGTCCGGACCTTCAACCGCTTCCTCCGAAGGAAGACGAAGTTAAACCGAAGGAAGAAGCAGCGAAACCGGTTGAGCCTAAGGCGGATACTGAGGCAAAAGTCATGTTGCAAGTGAAGAACGCAATGGACAAATTGAAAACGCCTGTGGGAAGTGGTGAAGAACCTGTCCGCGAAATAAAAGCTCATCTCCAAGAAATGAAATGTTCAACCTACGAGGACGGACCCAAAGACGACCCAAAGAAAGCTTGTTTTGTCGCCGATAATAAAAATGGTGCAGGTCAGCTGACCTATCACGTTTACCTTATGGATCCGAAGGCGGACGAGAAGAAATGTCTCGAAGACCACGCAAAAAATAAGGACAAAAGCAAATCAAAACTCGACTACTGGGGTGAAGACAAATCCCGTTCCTACTCGAATCGCGAGTGGAGCGTCGCTGGAAATAAGGTTAAAGAGAAAATGGTCGTGCAGGTCGCTTCAACGGATCCAGCACCGTTATTCAATTTGAAACAAACGACCAACCAGTTCATGGGTAACTCGTTCGAAGACGTCGAGGTCTCCTGTGTTGCTGTGGATCCCAATGCGGAACTCAAGGCATTACAAAAAGCTGCAAAAGACGCTGCTAAAGCAACTAATAAAAAAGTTGAAGTGAGTAAAGTGGGTAGCGATAAGGATAAATACACGCTTTGTATCGACGGTAGTTGCTTTCCGAATAAATCTGAATTGGACATCGCTAAAGCGATCACCGATATCAAACCGGAACCGCCTAAGCCGCTTAAAGCTGAAATCATTCCTCAGATCATTCCGCCCGTTCAGAATACAACGCCTCCGCAAACTCAACCGCCCGTTTTCCCAAGACGTGACGAGCCCGTGACACCTAAACAGTATCACTTTCGAGTAGGCACTTGCGGGGTTTGTAAATTGGCCGCTCCATTACAGTATCCTAAAAAAGTGAGCGAAGTGATTCAGGCTCTGAAAAATAAGTTTCCTGGCGCTATCGTTCAGGAATACGAGGCCAAGGCACGCGGAGAAATTAACTTCGGTGAAGTGGTCGTCTATGATGGTAGTCAAGCTACGCCCGTCATTCCCCCTGTCAGAATTTATAATGCAGACTTGATTACTAGAATCCAGGCTTTGCCAAAATGAGATCTGAGTGAATCTACCCACCTTATCGGATTGGGTAGATTCTCGTTACCAGACTGATTTTGAGATCCCGACAGCTGTTGACATGACGTTCGGCTAACTAAGGTTCGAACTGAGATGATTGAACTCGCGGGTGACCTATCTCAATTTATCAGCCCCAAAAGTTTTAGGACGTGGCGAACCTGGGTTCATGTATGACTCTCGCCTCTCCATTACCTGCCGGGGCTTCATTCCTCGCAACCCTGGGCATTCCAGACATGTATTTTCATGGTTGGAGGTGAACTTGAGGAACAACAAGTTCCTGCGGTCTGTCGATTTAGTAGACAAAAAATAATCTTCACAATCCATTTAGATAATTCTCGTTTCTGTCATCGCGAGAAGGCGTAGTCTTCTCGCAATCTGGACAAGGGAAATTTGTCGCGTAGGCTGTGGATCCTCGCAATTTCGCTGTAACGCTGCGATTTCTTTGAGTGGTTTGACAAGGCTGGGAAGAGGCAAGTACTTTAGAGGCTTCTTATGAACGACCTTCAGACAAATACCGAAACTCAAGTTGCGAAGCGGGCGCTTTGTTTTTCAAAAGATAAGTCGATTGAAATTACCGTGGCGACAAATGCCGGTGCATGCTTCGGAGTGGTTCGCGCGATAAAGTTGGGACGGCAGAGTGTCGCGAAGAAATCTCGCAAAGCGGATGCCCAAGTGTTTTCGTTTGGGCCATTGATTCATAATCCAATGGTCGTAGGCGAGCTGACCGAAAAAGGGTTGCAGATTGCGGAATCCGCAGAAGAAGTCAGTGGCGGTACCGTCGTACTTCGCTCGCACGGGGTTCGGAAAGAAATTGAAAAATCTTTCAAAGACAGAGGCGTTAAGATCGTCGATGCGACTTGTCCGTTAGTGAAAAAACCCCAGCGGATTGCTCAAGGGCTGGCTGAAAAAGGTTATTTCCTTGTCCTAGTCGGCGATAAAAAGCATCCTGAAGTGAATGGGGTTATCAGTTACTACAGTAAGCCAGATTACCTTGTGACCTACAATCCCGACGACGTTGCCTTGATTCCAGAGGGCGTTGAGAAGGTGGGTATCCTCGCTCAGACGACGATTGAAGTGGGAGTCTTCGACCAGATTGTGGAGAAGTGTCGTGCTCGCTTCTCAGAAGTAGCCGTTCACAATACCATCTGTGATGCGACCTCCGTGCGCCAAAACGAGGCTGCTACGCTGTCGCAAGAAGCCGATATCATGATTGTCGTCGGTGGAAAGAATAGCTCGAATACGAAGAAGCTCGAAAAGATTTGTAAGCTCTATCAACCCACTACCTATCTGATTGAAGTGAAAGAAGAGATTGATCCGGCTTGGTTTAGTGGAAAGTTTAAAGTGGGAGTGACAGGCGGAGCCTCCACTCCCGAAGATTATGTCGACGAGGTCGGCACCTACATCGCAACTTTGCTTCAGTAGTCGGACAGTAAAGAAAAGCGTTCTTTCGCAGCGAGATTACTTCGCTGTGCTTGCAATGACTGCTTTTTAGTAAACTGTGACAGATGTTGTTAACATCGCACCAGCGTTACAGTACACGCCAGGACGAGAAACCGATTCTGCAATCACTCGAACGTTTTTAGTGCCTCGTTGCGAGTAATATCCGTAGAAATAGTTTAAGTTCCCAGTCATCGAAAGCGTGTAGGGAAGCGTGGGAGGAGTCGAGCTCCACGTTTCGCCTGGATCCCAGTAAACAAGTCTTAAATTTTCACCCGTGTTCGAGCTGATGTAAAAATTGAAGTTGCTATAGAGAGGCAAGCTCGAAGCACTTGCTGTGAGCGAGCACGTAATCGATGTGCTCGGTGTTGTTGAGCTTCCCGTAAATTGCAAAGTGATTTGGCTGCTCGCTTGGATGCTGCTGTTCGATGCAGAGCTTACCGAGACGGCTACGACGATAGAACCTGCAGCACTTGCTGTAAATGCAGCACTTCCACCGCTTTGATATCCTACAGCACCGATAGCGTTTCCATTCGGGTAGTAGAAGTTAAAGACAGGGTTTGTGATATTCACGGCAGTTGCGACTAAGCCAATCGTTGAACCGACAGCTGCTGTCGTCGAAGGTGAAGCCGCAATCGAAACGGAGTAAGTCGAGCTTGTTCCGGTCGTAAATTGGAGTGTGACTTGAGTTGTGGCTTGAATCGCGCTGTTCGTCGATTCAGTCACCGTCACGGCGACAACTAAAGAACCTGCAATGCTAGAGGTAAACGTAGCGGTATTACCCGATTGTGTTCCGGTTGCCGAGAGAGCATTTCCGCTCGGATAGTAAAAGCTATAGACTGGGCTCGTAAAACCTGTTGCAGCAGCGCTTAAAGCGATGCTTGAACCGACAACCACCGAAGTTGCAGGTGAAGCGGTTAAAACAACCGATTGAGCAACCGTAGAAACTGAACCGAATTGCAGAGTCACTTGGCTCGAGGCTTGGATTGCGCTATTGGAGGATTCCGTTGCCGTCACTCCGATAACCACTGTTCCAGCGACGCTTGCGCTGATGATTGCGGCGTTTCCATTTTGAGAGGCGGTTGCTGAAATCGTGTTAGTTCCAACGTAGTAGTAGCTATAGATAGGATTCGTGATTCCCGTCGCAACGGAAGTCAGTGTAATTGTTCCACCTAAACTTGCGGTCGTTGAAGGTGATGCCGTAATGGCCACCGAGTAAGCACTTGAAAGAGTCGTGGGATCAACCGTCGTTGTCGTCGTAGTTGGACTGGTTGTGACCCGAGTAGGTACAGCACTTGTCTCGTTTTTCGAGCTACAAGCTGCCACAAAAAAGATTAAGAAGCTAAATAAAACTGTTTTCATAAAATACCTCGTTGCTTGATTAGGATGCAGTTTGTTTGCCAGAATAAGGCGTGCGTAAAGGTGTCGGTTTTTGATTTAAAATTGTCTAAAAATTAGTCAGTGAACTTAAAAAATAAACAGCTATTCAACCGAATCAAATAGAATTTTTGAGATGAACTTCTTCGTAATATAAAAGGCTCGAGCGGGAAATTTTTCTCCTGTGATAGGGCAGATACTGTAGTGCTTACCGTCTCCGGTGGGTCTTAGCTGGATGTCGTCGTCTGAGCGACCGACATCGTAGTATTTTGGCATTTCGCCACTGATTAAGATGTGCTGAATGTCTTCCCAGAAGTCTTGAATCGGAGAAACGAGCTTCGGGTTTGTGATGTCGATTCCTTTAATAGTGATGGCGCGGCAGAGAGTTTCGGACTCATGGTAGCAACCGACGAAGATCAAACGAACCAATTTATTCCAAAGTGCCGAGGTCTCAAATGTCTCTTCGAGCATTTGCGTGGGATTGAGCATCGTTATTTTAATCGTCTCTTTGGGGACCCATTGGTCGTCTTTAGGAATAAGGCTTGTTGATTTTAATTCGAAATCTTCTCCGTCTTTTTTTTGGGCGTTTGAATTTTGAAGTTCGGCCACTCGTTCTAACGTTTGTCCGACCCAGCCCTTATTCACCTTTCCGTTTTTGGTGACCGTAATGTGGTGTGCGAGCGCTAAATCGTAGAGGTTTTGCTGGGCTAACTCAGATTCGAGTTTGAGGATTGTTTCGTTCCTTAACATTGCGCTTACCCTAGCATAGAGGTTTAGGGAAACGCTTGAAAAAATGCGAAATCTAAGACAGAAATAAAGCAGAGGTAATCTCCATGGCATCCGCTCATCCATTTCCCGATTTACTCGACCTTGATTCGCTTTTAACACCTGAACAACTTCAAGTTCAGAGCAGCGTTCGAAATTTTGTTCAAAAGGAACTCGAACCCAAAATCCAAAATGCATGGCGGACCGAAAATTTTCCGGAAGAGGCGGTTCCTAAAATCGCAGCATTAGGAGTTTTAGGAGGAAGTTTAAAAGGCTACGGGCTTCCCGAACTCGATGCGGTTAGTTACGGAATTGCGCTGAAAGAATTAGAACGATGTGACTCAGGTTTTAGAAGTTTTGCGTCTGTTCAAAGTTCACTTGTGATGTATCCAATTTTTGAATTTGGCACAGAAGCGCAAAAGTCAGAATGGCTTCCCAAACTGGGGCAGGGGAAGGCAATTGGTTGCTTTGGACTCACTGAGTCTGATGGCGGTTCGGATCCTTCGGCCATGCGGACAACGGCCGAGAAAAAAAACGGCAAGTGGATTTTAAATGGCTCAAAAGCTTGGATTACAAATGGGAACCTCGCGCAAGTCGCAATCGTTTGGGCAAAAACAACCGACGGGATTCGAGGTTTTGTGGTTCCCACTTCTTCTAAAGGATTTACTGCCAAAAAAATGGTCGGAAAAATTTCACTCCGAGCTTCTGTGACTTCGGAATTGTATTTTGATCAGGTGGAACTTCCTGAAGATGCCATTCTTCCAAAGAGTGATGGTCTAAAGTCCGCTTTAAAGTGCTTAAATCAAGCGCGGTACGGAATTTCCTGGGGCGTCTTAGGAGCTGCCGAAGCCTGTTTTGACGAGGCTGTGCAATTTGCCAAGACGCGGATTTTATTTGGTGTGCCTTTGACTCATAAACAAATGGTTCAGAGAAAACTCGCGCTGATGCTTTCAAAAATTACTCACGGCCAACTTTTGGCTTTGAGACTCGGGCAATTAAAAGAGGCGGGGAAACTGACTCCCGCTCAAGTGAGCCTTGCAAAGCAATCCAATGTAGAATCGTCGTTAGAAGTCGCTCGACTATCACGCGATATCTTAGGTGCGAATGGAATTATGGACGAATATAAATCGATGCGCCATATGTGTAACCTCGAAACGGTCTTCACCTACGAAGGCACCAACGACATTCATCTTCTTGTTCTAGGAAAAGAAATTACTGGCGTCGCAGCTTTTTAGCTGTTCGCGAATTTGTCGGTCGCAGAAACAAGGCCTTTTGAAATTCCAAATTCAAAAGCCGAGTGCCCGGCGTCGGGAACCAAAATAAATTCGGCTTCCGGCCACGCTCGGTGCAGCGCCCAAGCGCTATCCATCGGACAAACAACGTCATATCGCCCTTGAACGATCACGCCTGGAATCTTTCTCAATCTTCCGGCATTTTGTAAAAGTTGATCGTCGGGATCAAAAAATCCTCGATTGGTAAAATAGTGGCATTCGATTCGCGCGAACGCCAATGCAAATTCGTCGCTTCCGTAGTGGGTGACAAAAGAAGTGTCGGTTAAGAGTTTACTCGTAGAGCCTTCCCAAATACTCCAGGCGCGTGCGGCCGCGAGTTGGACAGAATGATCCGAACTCGTAAGTCTCTTATAGTAAGCTTTTACAAAATCCCCGCGTTCTTCGACGGGAATTGCGTTTTTATATTCTTCCCACGCATCTGGATAAATCATATCGGCGCCACCTTGGTAGAACCAATCGATTTCTTTCTTACGCAAAAGAAAAACGCCGCGCAAAATCAATTCTGTCACGGACTCGGGATGAGTTTCAGCATACGCGAGTGCAAGAGTACAACCCCAAGAACCTCCGAAAACCTGCCATTTTGAGACGTTCAAGTGCTTTCTGAGTTTTTCAATGTCTTCAACCAAGTCCCACGTCGTGTTCGCTTCGAGCGAGGCGTAGGGTTTGCTTTTTCCGCAACCTCTTTGGTCGAATAAAATAATTCGATATTTTTCGGGATTAAAAAATCGTCGCATCTTTGCTTCGGTACCGCCGCCGGGGCCTCCGTGTAAAAACACAGCGGGCTTACCTTTTGGATTACCCGATTCTTCCCAGTAAAGCGTATGAACATCCGAAACTTTAAGGGTTCCCGTTCTATAGGGTTCTATTAACGGATAAAGCCAACTTTGAGGATCTTTTTTAAGGTCAAACATAGCGAGACGCTACCATAAGTGAATAAACTTTTGGAGGATCATTACAATTTTTGTCATCACTCAGACGAAAATCCAACCGCGAGGCATAAAAGTTTTTCCGTATTCTGAAAGTGTCTTGGCAGTTCGCTTGCTTCTACTGTCGCTTAGGAGAAACTCGAAGTGTTTTTGTCCAGAGAAGAAAAACCGAAAAGAAGAATTGCCGTAATGGAAGATACCGATCGCTTTCGCAATTGGTACCGTGATTTTTCGGTGCGCGCAGAGTCTTGGCCCGTCATCGAGAGTTGGGCGCATGAGATGGGATATCATCTCACGGCTATGAAAGGCCGGAAGCGAGTTTATACCAAAGGATACAATTCCTCTTTTTATCAGACTTTTGTTGAATTTAGACACGAAGATGGGCGCGTCGTTGTTTCTGCGTGGATCCAAGTCGGAACGCTTTTGCGCTGGTTAACTCTTTTCCAACTCCCAGAAATTTTGCCGATCGACCCCACAGGCTGGAAAGCGATTCAAACACGCCGAGCTGCTTGTCATGATTTAAATACCTTACTAGTTCGTTTTCGCCAGCGCGAAATCGCGGGTTCTGCAGGATGGCATTGGGCCGATCTGGATTTCTCATCGATTTTATTTTTCTTCTTTAGTCTCTTTACGATTGGATATTTCGGAGTGTTAAGCGCATTACGAATGGAAGTCCGTCCCAATCTTTCAAATGGTCTTCTTTCCATTATCTTAGAAAAAATTGGCTATCTCGCTGCCTTTGCCGTCGTCTTCATGATTCTTCATGAAGGTATTGTGATTAAACGAGTCGAAAAGACTTGGGCAAAATGGACGTCGATGGGGCTTTTATCTCTCTTTTTGACCGTTGGATCCATCTTCTTTCTTTTTCAGTCAAAAGACAGAATGCAGGAACTACGCACTGCTCACTACTGTTTAACCCAGTACGATGCCAAGCGATGCGAAACGCTCGTTCAGACACTCAAACCCCAAGATCGAGACGCTTTAAAGAAGAAAATCGAAGTTTTCGAAAAACACCTGACTCTAAAGCCTTAAATTGCGACAAAATCACGTAAAACCCGTCGTTGCGAGGAGCCGAAGGCGACGAAGCAATCTCGACGCAAAAGAGCGCTCATGTTATCGGCGAGATTGCTTCGTCGCCTTCGGCTCCTCGCAATGACAACAAACCAACATTCGTGTAGCCCTAAAAGAATGAGATTTCTTATTCTTTTTCTTTTGGTTTCCTCTCTCATCTTTGCCGATGAGGAACGCGAAATTGACTCCATCATTGGTTTAGAAACGAAAGCCGAAAAAACGGAATTTAAAGAGACAGGCCGCTATGATGAGGTCGTTCGTCTTTGTAAGGCTTTCGTAAAAGCTTACCCCGAAAAAGTGAAGTGCCAGTCGTTTGGAAAAACGCCTGAGGGCAGGGAGATG
>CALCZU010000129.1 GCA_937903155.1 uncultured Bdellovibrionales bacterium | reverse complement strand
CGGGTGGGAACGAAGAGGGCAGCAAAATTTGAAATTGTGGGATTAAGCTGCGGCGGTCCTGGACTGCTAGATAGCAACGCTCCAATCCGCAGCGCCATGTCGACAAGCCCCCGAAAAATCCTCTCTAATATAAGAGGATCCCACAATTTCTAATTTTGATGACCGAAC
Organism: uncultured Bdellovibrionales bacterium; assembly: GCA_937903155.1. GTDB lineage: Bacteria > Bdellovibrionota > FAC87 > UBA2466 > UBA2466 > CALCZU01. The sequence continues at coordinate 27,786 of CALCZU010000129.1, read as the reverse complement.
CCTCGGCGCATCCAAGGTTCTTCTCGAGTGCATCGAGATTGCTTCCGTCTCCGCTAAAGCTGCGCCGGACAAGTCGTCGCCTGCGCCTCCTCGCAATGACGGGTCGGGCAGAATATCCATAAGTGACTATCTACTGGTTTGAAAAAAGGCTGTCGGATTTCGTGCGGATGAGATGCAGAATCACTTGGTCACCTAAGTACAATGCCCGTTTGGGTTCGCCTAGGATTTGGTAATCGGACGAATCGACTTCGACGGAGAATTCTTTATCCGGCGGAACAGAGAAGAAAAATTCGCCGCCGACCGTGTGCGATCTTTGGACTTCTTTTCCCGAGGCGTCGAGTAATTTTACGGCGAGTTCGGGACAAGGAATTTCGATGACAGAATCTTTGACGCCCGCGCAGACGCAGGTCCCGCTGATATGGGGAGATTGGTAATAGTCGCGGTAGATGAGTAAACTAATTCCGGATGCTAATACTCCGACGGCCGCTTCAGTCTCGGACACGCTTTTGGGCTGCTCTGGCACCGGCTTATTCGTTTGGCCTTCGGGAGCTTCTTCTTGCTTCTGTGTGATCTTCCAAAAATTAATCGGATAGAAGCGCGTGCCACCGCTGTAGTAATTCGGGTTGGTTCTGTCGTGAGTAAAATAACTATGCGAACAGGAAGTCAAAACCGCGCTTAAAATCGCGAAAAACAAGGGATAGTACCGGCACATGAGTGCCGATGGCTTACCTCAAACCCCCTCGTTTTGTCAAAATGGATTGGCAGGACGAGAGAGAGCGGCCGTTAAAAATGCGCCGTAACTCCAAGTGAGATCCCGCGCCCCTTGCTGGTATCCCGAGTGACGATTGAGCTGCTCGGCCATTCCGCCTCTTCCATCCGAATGCGTTCGAACGCGTTTTAAAAACGAATCTGCCTTTTGAATCAACTGGTTCGCTACCTTGCCCGAATCAATCTGAGCACCCGATCGCACTGGATTTCCTATAAGCTTCGAGTAAAAATCTTCGTTTACCGAGTTGATACTCACAGAATCCTGCGATTTTAGGATCTTTGCCAGTCGGTAGTAATATTCAGCAAACCCACTAGTGATGAGAATCCAAGGGTTGCCTTCACCGCTCGTCGAATAGCCGTCGTATTTATCTTCGGGATAGCGTCCGATAGCGACTGCGGGAAATCCTTTCTGATTGATCGGATATAAGTTTTGGAAAGCCTCTTCGATTTTAGCAACGGTGCTGACAATACGGTCATCTGAAATTGAAAAATCACCGCTGTCCGATCCTCCATGCAGCACTCCTAAGACGACCGCCGCATCCAATCCGCTGTGTTTATATGGAACTCCACCGTCCCAATCAATCGTAGGAACAACGACCTTTTTATTTGCATCCCAGTGGCGGTAGAGTTCGTTTTGAATATTCGCAGCTTGGCTTCGGTACCAATCGGCTGCATATCGATCGCCCAAGGTTGTCGCTAACCGTGCACCTTCCTCAAGCGCTCTCCGTTGAACAGAGCGCGTATAGAAATGGTGCCCTTTCACTTCTTCCCACAAATCGAAGCTTGTATTTCTCCAGTGATGAGAGATGTATTCAAGATCCAATTTGATAACAGATCTGAAATCAGCGTTATAAAGTCTTTGAACAACAAGATCTTTTTTTCCCGTCGCCAACCAAAAGTCGGCCAGGTGGATCAACGCAAGCGCTCGAAGTGCCGGACTGTCATCCTGAGGTCTTCCCCAGGGTCCGGAGAATGCGCTGCCATCGGCGTTAAACTTCGGTTCACCAGGCCCGCCACTTAAGTTAGGAGTGTTCTGATTTTTTAAAGAGAAGTCGATGAAATCAAAAAGACGCGATTCTAAAAAGTTGTTTTGGTCTAAACCCAACTTGTACTGAGTCACAACAACGTCCATTGTGATGCCCGCATCTCTTACCCAGTGGTAAAAATAATCGGGAGAGGATTTCGAGGGAGATGCGACAACACATCCTTTGGCGGCGCCTTCGGGAGAAATATTGCGGTGCAGATTTCTAAATGAGGTTTCTTTTTCTTGTTTGAGCCATTGGGAGAAGTCATCCGCTCTTAAGTTTATGAAACCGATGAGTGTAAAAAGAGTTACTAAAGTGAGTGTGCGCATTTTGTTTCCCCCGCCCGATGGTTAAAGATGACCCCGTCAGATTATCTTTAACCAAATCCTAACAGGTGACAAACAAAAAAGGGAAACACTGTCATTGCGAGGAGTCTTCGCGACGCTGCGTCGGACAAGCCCCTCGCAATGACAAATCAATCAATTAGTGTTGGTGCGGACATTGGCCTTGTTGACCTTGGTGCTGGTGCTGACATTGTCCGTGCTGGTGTTGCTGTTGACCAGGATGACCTTGATGGTGCTGGTGCTGTTGGTTTTGATTTTGTTGTTGCTGTTGTTGCTGCTGCTGTTGTTGTTGATTTGCGCTGAAAGCAGGCATTGCAAGAAATGCAAGACCGACAAACATTTGAGCAATTTTAGTTGTATTCATGTTTTATCCTTTGTGATGTGGCTGAACCGTTCAACCGACTTCCAACTTTACTATGAGCGTCTCAGTCGAGGGTATCAGGATTCAAACGATCACAGACAAAGTGTTCCATTATTTTTCAAAAAAAACGGAACAGAGCCGAATTGGCCTCAGTCGAGAGAAGTCGGGCGACTGGGCAGAGGAAAACGACACAGGAACGTAGAGCCTTTACCCGCAGCACTCTCCAACCAAACGGCACCCTCGTGTCGCTGCATAATGTGTTTTACGATGGCAAGCCCCAGTCCGGTTCCGCCCTGATCACGCGATCGAGATTTGTCGACGCGATAAAATCTTTCAAAAATTCTAGGTTGAGCGTCAATCGGAATTCCGGGCCCTGTATCTGACAATTTAAAGACAACATCATTGCCTTTTTCTTTCCAACTCACTGTAATTCCACCCCCCTCGGGAGTGTACTTCGAAGCGTTGTCCATCAGATTGACTAAAACTTGCTCAAGTCGCATCGGATCCGCGAAGACTTTATCGGCCAGATATTCCGCCTGAAAAGTCTGTTTTTTGTGTTGAATCTTTTCTTGAATCTGACGATACGCTTTCTCGGTCATTTCAGAAGTTGTAAGCCACTCTTTGTGAAGCATTTCCGTTGATTCAATCGATGAAAGGTCTAAAAGATCCGAGAGTAGGTTCATGAGTCGTGCGGAGTTTCTTTGAATCGTTTCCAAATGCACTCGACTTTCGGAAGAAGCAAGCGCTGATGGATCGCGATTCGCATCGGAAATCAAAGTTTCGGTAAAGCCTTTAATGGATGTCAAAGGAGTTCTCAATTCGTGAGAGACATTCGCAACGAAATCGATACGCATCTGCTCTGCGGTTTTGAGTTCTGTCACATCGTGAAAAATCCCTAATGCGCCGTAGATCGTTCCATCATGTCTTCGCAAAGGCGAAACCGACAAAACAAAATAGCGTTTTGATTGCGAAGACAATTGAAAAAGCAGGGCGTTCGTCGTCCATACTTTTCCCTTTTCGAGCGCTCTTTTAAAACTAGTAATGACTTCAGTATTGCGAAAAATTTCCCAGAGCTTCGACTGCCGATTGAATTTTTTGTCCCCTAAAATAATTTCAAGTCGCGAGTTATAAAAAAGTGGAACTTCTTCTAAATCGACCGCCAAAACCGCGTCCGAAATCGCACCTAGCAAAGTATCTAGCTCAATTTGCTCCATCGTCAAATTATGGGCAGTTGCTTCGAGATTTTTCTTCATCCCTTCGAGATTGGACTCGAGCTCCGACCATTCCCCAAAAGCTTCTTGCGACAAATCGTCGTGAAACGCCGGGCCTTGGGGTTGATTTAAAGTCTGATTTAAAACGCGTTGCAGAGGTTTAACGGTGTCGTAGCCGATCCAAAGGGCACTGATCATAGCGAGTAATGCCATCAGATAGGGGGCGTACTCACTCTGACTGCGATAGAGAAGTAAAACGACGCCAATCGATAACAAATGAAATAAAACGATTCGAATAAAAAGGCGTCTAGGAAATTTAACTTGGGCGTTTTGCAAAATCTGTTACTCGTAGCTGACTCGGTAACCCACGCCCCGAATGGTTTCAACTAAATTTCCGCAGTTCCCTAGTTTTTTACGCAACCCGAAAACATGGGTATCAATCGCGCGGTCCACCACAGCGACTCCCTCGCCTTGCACGAGTTCGATCAAACGCTCGCGAGTCAAAACTCGTCCTGAATTTTTCATGAGGGCGTGTAAAAGTTTAAATTCGGAAGGCGTTAAAAGAACATCCTCCCCTTCGCAAGTGACCGAATGTTTTTCAACATCAATTGCAATATTACCTACCTGAACTTGATTGGTATCGGGATTGAGTAAAAGATTCGCTCGTCGCAAAAGCGCTCTGACTCTCGCTAAAAGTTCGGGAATTTCAAAGGGCTTCGTCAGATAATCATCCGCTCCGACTTCTAACCCTAAAACGATATCGGAAGTCTGCGCACGTGCCGTCACCATCAAAATGGGAGTTGTCGATTTAAACTTCGAATCGGTTCGAAGTTTTTTACAGAGTTCCATTCCCGAAATTCCGGGCAACATCCAGTCCAAAATCAAAAGTTGATAGGACGACTTTTGCAAACGAACGAGCGCTTCTTCGCCATTTTCGACGGCTTCAACTTCCATTCCGTCTCGTTTGAGATGCAGGCACATCAATTCAGAAATATCGTGTTCATCTTCAACTACGAGCACCTTATTTGCGTTTTTCATTTGGATCTCCCAATGCTATTTTTTGTTTTCCAGAGTGACGAATATCTTCTCCGGACACTGTAAAAATCACATCCTCGGCGATGTTCGTGGCATGATCTCCGATGCGTTCGAGATTGCGAGCGATTAAAATCACATTTAATCCCTGCTCGGCGTCTTTCGGATTATGCGTAATATGCGTGATAATATCTCTAAAAATCTTATCTTTCAGGTTATCGACTTTATCGTCGCATCGTAAGACGTTGGTTGCGAGTAGCGAATCGCCTTTGATAAAACTCTCAATCGCTTCTCTCACCATAAATTGCACGTCATCCGCCATTTCGCAGAGTTCGTTTTGATGCGGCAGCGTTGGAAATCGAAGATAGTAACCTGCAGTATCAGCGATATTGACCGCTTGATCGGTCATTCTTTCGAGATCGGTATTGATTTTTACTGCCGAAAGTAAAAACCGTAAGTCAACTGCCAAAGGCGCCGTCGGAAAAAGCTTTAAACATTCTGCATCAATCTGCTTGTGACTTTGATTGACCTGCTCTTCAATTTTATGAACTTTGTCGACGAAAGAGGAATCGCGTTCTCTCCACGCGAGAATCGAATGGCTCACGGCCTCTTCCACGTATCGCGACGTTAGCACCAAAAGCTCGGTCAACTGTGTTAAACCGCTGTCTAGTCTTCGATGAATCAACCAAATTTCCCCGTGACGTACTGTTCGGTGCGCTTATCCTTCGGAACAGTGAACATCTTTGAAGTTTCGTCAAATTCTACGAGTTCTCCGAGTAAAAAGAAAGCAGTGTAATCGGAAACCCGAGCCGCCTGCTGCATGTTGTGCGTCACGATCACGATGGTGACATGCTTTTTGATTTGTAAAATCAGTTCTTCAATTTTGGAAGTCGAAATCGGATCGAGCGCACTGGTAGGCTCGTCCATTAAAAGCACCGGGGGATCGATGGCCAGCGTTCGTGCAATACAGAGTCTTTGTTGCTGCCCACCCGAAAGCGAAGTCGCAGGTTGGTGCAATTTATTTTTCACTTCGTCCCAGAGCGCTGCATGGGTCAGACTTCTTTCGGCCGTCTCCTCGAGAAAAGATTTTTTGCGAATCCCCGCTAACTTCAAACCCGCAACGACATTCTCAAAAATCGTCATGCCGGGAAAGGGATTCGCCTTTTGAAAAACCATTCCGATTTGTCGTCTTACCATGACCGGATCCATGTCTTTGGCGTAGATATCTTGATCTTTTAATCGGACAGAACCCTCGGCACGCGCGCCCGGCACTTCTTCATGCAAACGGTTTAAACAGCGAATAAACGTCGACTTACCGCAGCCCGAAGGTCCAATGATTGCAGTCACGCTGTTGGAATGAACTTTAAAATCGACTCCACGCACCGCAAGATTATCGCCGAAATAAGCTTTAAGGCCTTTGGTTTCTAGGACGAGTTCTGAATTATGGTCAACCACTCTATTGGCTCCTTTTCGCAAGTAGGACTCGGGTGCACAGGTTGATCGCAAAAACGAAGAGCACAAGAATCAAGGCTCCCGCCCAAGCTTGCGTATGCCATTCTTCGAAAGGAGAAATGGCGTAGGTATAAATTTGTACAGGTAAAGACGCAATCGGCTCAAACAATCCAAATTGCCAAAATCGATTGTTCAAAGCCGTAAAAAGTAGCGGCGCCGTTTCGCCAGCCACTCGAGCCACCGCCAAAATCACCCCGGTCGTAATTCCGGGAATGGACCCTCGAACAACGACCTTTAAAATAACTTTCCAACGAGGAATTCCCAATGCAAGTCCTGCCTCGCGAAAATGGACCGGCATCATTTTTAAAATTTCTTCGGTCGTGCGGGCAATGGTTGGCACCATTAAAACTCCCAATGCCACCGCTCCCGCTAGTGTGGAAAATGTTTTTAACGGTTTTACGAGAATGACGTAGACAAAGACCCCTATCACAATCGACGGAACACTATTCAAAAGTTCAGTTGCAAATCGAACGCTCGACGCCATCTTTTCACGACCAAACTCCGAAAGATAGACACCGACCATCACGCCCCAGACAATTCCGAGGGAGGACGCGAGAAAAACTAACTCTAGCGACCCGAGCAGAGCATTGGCCATCCCGCCGCCCTCTTCGCCGACCGGTTTCGGGAGTTCTGTCAAAAAACTCAAACTTAAACCGGGAACTCCTCGCATCACGACATAAGCAAAAACGGCTCCTAAAAAAGTGACGGCGAGCATTGCGGATAAGTAGAGTGTCGAAAGAATTAAAACATTCTTCAATTTGCGATACGGATACTTTCTCTCCGCAAATTGAAAGAGAGCCGATTTTTTCATGCGTTTTGGCTCCTTCCCATTCGATGGATGAGAATTCTTGCCGCAAAGTTAATCAGAAACGTCACTCCGAATAGGACGAGGCCCACTTCAGCCAAAGCGGCCATATGAATATCGCTTGTGGCTTCCGCATATTCATTGGCGATGACGCTTGCCATAGTCTGCGCCGGGGAAAATAAGGACGGCATGATTTGCGCACGGTTTCCGATGACCATCGTCACGGCCATTGTTTCTCCGAGTGCCCGACCTAATCCTAAAAACAAGGCGCCAAAAATTCCGCTGCGAGACGCTTTTAGAACCGAAATTTTCATCACTTCCCAGCGGGTCCCGCCCAATGCAATGGCCGCTTCTCTTTGATGGGCAGGAATTGTTTTAAAGATTTCTTTGGTAATCGATGAAATGGTCGGAATAATCATGAGCGCTAAGATGAGCCCCGAAGCAAATTTCCCCACTCCATAGGCCGGTCCTTCGAAAAGGGGAATAAAACCTAAGGTATCGATCATCCAAGGTTGAAAACTCTCTCTCAAAAAAGGCGCTAAAACGAAAATTCCCCAAAGACCGAAAACAACGCTGGGAATGGCCGCAAGCATTTCAATCAAAAACCCGGCAACGATTGCAACTCTTTTGGGTGCGAGTTCATTTAAGAATAGCGCAATCCCAACCCCAATCGGTCCTGCGATAAAAAGCGCGAGAAAAGACGTGACAAGCGTTCCGTAAATGACCGGCAGCGCACCAAATACTTCCCGAACCGGATCCCACGTGCTCGTATACAAGAAACTCACCCCAAACTTTTGAATGGCGGGAAGACTTGCGTACACGAGATAAACTAAGATCAACGCTAAAAGCAAAATCACCGAAAAACCGGCAAGTCTTGCTAAAAATAAGAAAAATTTATCCCCAAATCTCATTCCGGGGGATTGTAGCAAGTGTTTCCGAATAAAGGTTGCTAAATTTCCGATTCGCCATGTCGTCTGTGGAATCGCAATGGGCGTGTGAGTTCGAGGGGAGTACTGCAGTAAGTTCATAAATTGAATTCCGCTCCCGTTCTATTTTAAATCGCCTTACAGCTTTTTCGTTTCAATGGTTTCGATTTTTGCCTCAATTTTTGACACAAGACTCTTTGGCAACTTCGAATAATGAAGCGGCTCGCAGAATTTTTGTCCGTCTTTGACAGCCCAACGTAAAAAATCCACCAAGATTTTTCCTTTGGTAGCGTCCGATTGAGTTTTATAAACAAGGATGTAGGTAAAGCTCGAAAGCGGATAGCTATCTTTGCCGCTCGCGTCCGTAATGGAAACTCTGAAATCTTCGGGAATCGATTTTAAATTTGCATCCGCCGCCGCAGTCACTGATTGCGTCGAAGGAAGAACGTAGTTTCCGGACTGATTTTTTAACGAGGCATAGGGAAGTTTATTGCTCTCAGCGTAAATAAATTCCACGTAACCGATGCTTCCGGGAGTTTGTTTCACCAAACCTGCAACGCCTTCATTCCCTTTACCGCCTAATCCGACAGGCCAATTGACGGCCGTGCCTTGTCCGACTTTTTCTTTCCAACTCGGACTGACTTTTGCGAGGTAGTCCGTAAAGACCGCGGAAGTTCCGCTGCCGTCCGAACGGTGTGTAACGACAATGTCGCCCGCCAATTTTTTTCCTGGGTTTAAAGACGTAATTTTAGGATCTTCCCACTTTTTGATCGTTCCTAAATAAATCTGTGCAATCACGTCACCGGTCAGCTTTAAACCGTTTCCGATTCCGGGAAGATTATAACTAATGACAACCGCCCCTAGAGTCGTCGGAAAATGCATTGCGGGACCTTTCAGTTTTCCAATTTGTTCTTCGTTCATCGGAGCGTCAGTAGCTCCAAAGTCGATCGTACTATCGGAAAATTGTCGAATGCCTCCGCCGCTCCCGATGGATTGGTAATTGATGGCAACTTCGGGTTTTTGTTTTTGGTATTCCGAAAACCATTTTGAATAAAGTGGAAATGGAAATGTGGCGCCCGCTCCGTTGATTAACGTTTGGGCATTGAGAGAGCTCGCTAAAAGCGAAGCAAGTAGAATTAAAGATTTCATCGAGTCATTCCTTTCGAATTTTCAAGCTCTTTATAAGCTTTAAACGGGCGGAATTTGTTAGGATTTGGTTAAGTTTGCCGCAGCAGGCTTTAGACTCAGCGATACGAACACCGCCGCAGCCATGATAAGTGCCCCAAACCAAAAGGGAGTTCCGGAATGGAACTCAAAAAGCGCCCCGCTCATCGCAGGACCGATAACCCTGCCTAATCCCGAAAGTGATTGGCCTAAACCCAGGGCGGCGCCCTGTTCATCCCGTTCCACTGATTGCGATAAAAGGCTCGAAAGCGAGGGGTTTGTGAAACCCGTTCCCATCGCCATGAAGACGGAATTGACGAGAAGCAAACTAAAAATCTGAGTCATCCCAATAAATGGCATCGCTATCAGCGTGAGAGTAATGAGAAAAAGCCCCGTGATTAAAAGTTTACGTTCCGCGAATCTTTTTGCAAGGTGTCCGATGAGTCCCCCTTGAACAATCGTCGCGGTCACTCCCACCATGATGAGCATGTAGCTTGTCAGTTCGGCGGCCTTTTTCGCATGAATATCGATTCCGATTTCAAATGCGGGAGGAACCCAATTTTTTGCGATAAAAAGTCCGATACTTTGTTCCATCATCGAAAATGAAACAGAATAGATAAAATACACCGCAAAAAGTTGGGGGACATTGAGGTGTCGAGCCGCGTATTTTAATTCTTTCAACGAAAACCCATGGCGAATCGCCTTGCCTCGTTTTTCGGGTGGATTGGTTTCAGGAAGATAGAAAAGTGCGAAGATCCAGTTGAGAGAAGAAAGAGCCGCAGCGGCGAATGCAGGCGCTGACAGAGACAGTTGACCAAAGAGCCCTCCCAGTGCAGGGCCAAAGATAAAACCCAATCCGAAAGCGGCGCCGATGAGGCCCATTCCTTTGGCGCGATTTTTTTCATCGGTGGAATCGGCAATGATGGCTTGAGCAGCGCCTATATTTGCAGAGCCGAAACCTGCGAGCATTCGCGCGAAAAATAAAACTTCAAGAGAATGGGCAAAACCAAAAATTGCGTAACCCACGGCAGTCGTTCCGATACTGATAAGCATGACCGGTTTTCTTCCGATTCGGTCTGAAAGCCTTCCCCAGAAATGGGCGAATAAAAATTGCATGAGCGAAAACGAAGCCCCGAGCATCGTGACGACGGTCGGAGAGGCTCCTAATTTTTCAGCAAAAAAGGGTTGAATGGGGATGATGATTCCAAAGCCAATCAGATCAATGAAAATCGTAAAGAAAACGAGGATGAGCGTGCGTTTCGAAGATGCCGGATTCTGCATCTAAAGAATATACTTGAATTAGGGTGTAAGTTCTACGTTTAGCGAAGAGCGCTGGCTTCCATGGTCATCCCACAGGCCATTAATGTGCAGAGCATTTTTCCGTTATTGCAGCTGCAAGTATTGCAACCATCGGAAGAAGGAAAACTTTCGCCATTGGCGCGTGCCGAACAAGCATTTGCGATCGAGGATTTGGGAGTGTTTTGAACGCTCTTTGAAGTGCTGTCTTTCCCACAAGCTGATAAAACCAGAAGTCCTAAAATCATTAAATGTGTCGTCATTTTCATGTCTATTAGAAGTGCAAGCCGTATACCACGGCTTTCGTGCCTAGAATCGAGGGTTTCGCTGTATAACCCGAGCAAAGTGTCTAGAAAATAGACACTGGTTTTAACGCCCTTACGCATGAACTTTTAGCGGTATAATGGTCTGATGCCCCCCTCACTACGGCTATTTCTCGCGCTGACCTTAGTTTTGAGTCATGCCTTTGCCACACCCCCCAAAAAAGCCAATCCGAAGAGTTGCGACTTTGGAAAGGTCAGTAATCCAAAGGTGGGTTTTACGGATGTCGTTCATCTCAATAAAACCGATCAATACCAACTGATTGAGGGGACGTTTTCGGCCATTTTGCAAGTCTACACTCCCGATAAATCGGGCTACTTAAAGACGACTTATTCTTTGACCCACTCTCTTGGAATTACCAAGGAGCATGTGGACACGCTTCCCCCGGGCGCCGCCCCAGTCGCTCGCGAAACCACGATAATTTTTGGTCAAGATCCTGGCCCCAACGACAGAACCCGTTTCGAAACACTTCAAATTCACAGAAAAAATGAAAACGGTCAGTATGATGTCACAAAATATACTCTAGATGAGGTCGAGTTTCGGAGAGAAGCGACCCAATCGTCTACGCCTCCGGCGAATCGAGAGCGAATCCAGTTGAGAAACCAGGTAGGGGGCGCCGTCATTCTAGATTTTATTGAAAGAAACGACATTTCCCCCGAAAATTTTAAAGAGCGACTCAGACAAGTTTCTAAGATGTCGTTAGATAAGAAAGTTTCCCCCCATCTTTTGACTGCTTACTACTGTCTTTTAGAGACCGGGTATGAAAAGCTTTCCGACCGAATCGCAAACGCGCGTAAAAGAGATCCTCAACTCACAGTCGAAGTCGTCAAAAGGCATTTGAAAAGTGGATTCACAGAAGAGGAGAAACTGAAAACTCTCACGCCGGAAGATGTACCTTATCGAGATTTAGTCGATGGAATTCGATTTCTCGAACAGAATGGATTTGGAAACGACTCCGATTACTTAAAAAAGATTCTCATCACTCAATTAAAATAATTTGAGGCTGTCGATAAAGTCGATTGGATGATCGGATCGGGATCATTTGCGAGTTCAGCTGCAACCTCTTCCCAACCCGAGTGTTTAGAAACTCTAAGCGCAATAATGGCGTTTCGTCTCAAACCATTTCGCTTCGCTCTCGTTAAGGGAGTTCCCCCAAAAAACTTCTGATAATCCGCTTCGTTCATCAATGCAGTCGTTTTGAGATCGGGAAAGGTTCGTGTGGGAATTTTTTGATCGAGTGAGTTTTCTCGCGCTTGCTGATTGTAAGGACAAACGAGCTGGCAAATATCGCAACCGAAATAGTATTTGCTTAAGTGCGGCCAGAACTCGAGAGGAATCTCGCCTCGATGTTCGATGGTCCAGTATGAAAGACATTTCCGAGAGTCGATGGAATAATCGGTATTGAGAGCTCCTGTGGGACAATTCACTTGGCAAAGTGTACAGCTTTCGCAACCGGAGGAGACCGAAACGCTCGCAGAGTCAGGTTCTTGATTGCAAAGGACAACGGCCAAGAGGAGAAAACTGCCATGAGATTCATGGATGTAACAGGTATTTTTTCCGATAAAACCCTGTTGCGCTTTCGCAGCGAGCGCTCTTTCCAAAAGCGGCGCCGTATCGACACAAACTCGATATTTGAGTTGCGGAGTTTTGACATTAAGACGCGCAAAGATCCGCTCAGCCTTTTCTTTGAAAAGTTTGTGATAGTCCTTGAATCGCGCATACTGCGCAATCCGCGGGGATTCGTTCTCCTGCGGGGGCCAAATATCCCCTTGATCATAAGAGAGTCCAAGAATGACCGCACATTTTGCGTCGGGCAAAAGCCGACTCGGATCGCGGCGAATATCTTCATACTTTTCGAGAAACTGCATTCCGGCTTGTTTCGATTCCGAAAGCCACTGTTTAAATCTTAAATAATCCTCTTCTAAATCGAGCGAAGAAATGCCGAGGAAATGCAGGCCCTCTTCTTTCGATAGAACTTTAAGATTCTCAATCACAGCGGCGATAGAAGCGGTTTCACAGACGATTGACAAGTAAAAAGCATGTCATTGCGAGCGGGCGCAGCCCGCGCGGCAAGCTTCCCATTTTTGTACACAAAGGATGCCGCGCGGGCTGCGCCCGCTCGCAATGACGGTTGGTCAACCTAAAAGTCTCCTGAGAAGTTTTAGCTTTTCTTTGTAAGGGGGATAGCGAAAAGCAAAGTCAAAAATGAAGTTTCTTCGAACCACACTTTTGTAGTGCGAGAAGGTTCGAAACCCGGTTTCTCCGTGGTAGGCGCCCATTCCACTCGGGCCTACGCCTCCAAACGGCAGGCGAGGATTTCCAAGATGAATGAGGACATCGTTCACGCAACCCCCTCCGAAAGAGCATTTTTTTAAGACTTCGTCTGTTCTTTCTTTGCTTTTAGAGAAGAAATACAGTGCCAGTGGCTTGGGCTGAGAATTGACGAGTTCAATCACTTCATTGAGCGTCCCGTACTCTAAAACCGGGAGCACCGGCCCGAAAATTTCACCCTGCATCACGGGATGCGACCATTCGACGTCCACAAGAAGAGTCGGCGAAAAATACTTTTCTTCGCTCTGAACCACACCGCCGACAGCCACTTGAGGGCCCCCTTCGAGCAGACTTTTGAGTCTTGCTAAATGTTTCTGCGAAACAATCCGCGAATAGTCGGGACTCTTTGCAGGATCGGATCCAAAAAATTTCTCGATTTCAAGTTTCGCTTGTTCGACAAACTGCCCTCGCATCCCTGCTGGCAATAGAACGTAATCGGGGGCCACACAGGTTTGTCCTGAATTCATAAATTTTCCCCAGATGATTCTTCGAACCGTGACTTCGAAATCACATTCACCGTCAACGATGCAAGGCGTTTTTCCTCCGAGTTCTAAGGTCACAGGAGTGAGGTGTTTTGCCGCGGCCTCTAAAATAATTCTTCCGATTTGGGTTCCTCCGGTGAAAAAAATATGGTCCCACTTTAATGCGAGTAAAGAGGTAGAGAGCGCCGCATCTCCTTCAACGGTTGTCACAAAACGAGGCTCAAAGATTTCGTCGCAAAGTTTTTTCAAAAGATTTGATGTCGCAGGCGCCAATTCGCTGGGCTTTAATACGGCACAATTACCAGCAGCAATCGCGGCGACAAGGGGTGCAATAATGAGTTGAAAAGGATAATTCCACGGGCCTAGGATGAGGACGAGGCCCAAAGGTTCTGGGTGAATCCAGCTCGTTGAAGGCTGATAAGTGAGAGAGGTCTTCACTTTCTTGGGTTTCATCCAGCGCTTTAGATTTTTGAGTGCGAAATCAATTTCATCAAAACAAAAAGCAATTTCGGTGATGAATGTCTCCGCTTCACTTTTGTGCAAATCCTCAAAAAGCGCCTTTCGAATTTCAGGCTCGTGAGAAGCAATCCATTCTCTTAACCGGATGAGCTGAGTGCGACGGAAATCTTCGGAAAGGGTCGAGTAAGAACGAAAAAATTGACGCTGCTGATTATGAATCTCTTGCGGGTTCGACATTGAAAAAGTTTAACGGGCTTTAGAGGCGAATCAAGTTTTTTAGATTTTCCACCCAAATGGGCGAATCGTTGAGGGATGGAATTAAAGTCAGATCTTTTCCCCCGTTTTCGACAAATTCTTTTTTGCCTCGGATTCGAATCTCTTCAAGGGTTTCTAGACAATCCGAAACAAAAGAGGGAGAAAGAACGAGCAAGTTTTTAACGCCTTCTTTGGGAAGCGCTCGATAGTATTCATCCGAATGCGGTTTAATCCACGGAGTTCGTCCGAGTCTCGATTGAAAACCCACAAGATATTCTTCCGGTTTTAAACCTAAATTCTCCGCGAGAAGTCGCGTCGTCTCATAGCACTGCGCGCGGTAGCAGTTTTGATTATTCTGTGTGATTGCATCACAGCAAGTCGTGTCGCAGCGACAAGCTTTGCCCGTAGGATCGGTTCGTTTTACTTGGCGCTCGGGGAGTCCGTGATAAGAGAATAAGACTTTGTCCCAATTTCTTTTTTCGATATAGGGTTTTGCGACTTCGGTAAAACTTTCGATGAATTCTTTTGTTCCGTAAAAAGGCGGAACTACGTCGACTTCGACATCGCCGAGGAAATCTTTGACGAGCTCTTGGGTTTTTAAAACCGAAGTCGTGGTCGCGGCATCTGAAAACTGAGGATATAAAGGGACCAAAATCAGTTTCTCCACATGCAGTTCTGCCATCTCCTGCAACGCGTTTGAAATACTTGGAACCCCGTATCGCATTCCCAATCGAACCACAGCAGAGTCTCCCATTTTTTCTTGGAGCTTCGTCTCGAGACTTTTGCTGTAAACGAGGAGCGGAGAACCTTTTTCAGTCCAAACTTTTTGATAAAGAAGACTCGAATCCTTTTGCCGCCTGGGCACGATAAGGACGTTTACAAGAATCCATCGAAAAATGAAGGGAATATCGACGACAAAAGGATCCATCAAAAATTCTTTGAGATACCGTCCGACCTGAGGGGGTTCTGGGCTTACCGGGGTACCAATATTCACAAGCAATATGCCGACGCGCTTCATGGAAATCCTTGTACTCTTCTTTGGGGGAAAATGGTAGATCTGCGGTCGATGTCCAAGCGCAATGCCGTCCTTCAGCTCAAAAAAACAATTGAAGAACAGGGACAGGTCCATCTTTTAAGAATCATCCGCAAACATTTAAGCGAAAACCCCCGTACCGATGACAAGCTTCCGACGTTTCGAAGCTTGATGCGTAAGAAATGGCAGTCATTGCAAGCTTCGCAAAAAGAGGTGGGCTACCTCGAGACGCTCCGAGAGAAAAAAGAAGCCTTGGTGTCGGATCTCTTTCAAAAATATCTGAAAGTGAAACTCCCTACGGATTTAACGGTGAATAAAGCCTTTTTATTCGAAAAGTTTATTCTTTTCTCCGGCATGCAGTGGGGAGTGCTTTTGCCCCCTCGCAATCTGAAATTTCAGCATCACAAATTGGATCAACATTTTATTCGCCTGCGACGGGTTCCGATTTTTTTTACAGAAGTTTCGTGTGAATGGTGGAAAACCATTCTTGAGCAAACCCTGAGAAGACCAATGCCAGAAACCGAAAAAGAGTTTCTGACTTCGCTCTATCAAACGCTTTTAAATTTTGAAAAAGGCCTAGAGACCGGGATGGATCTTCACACTTTGGGCCAACAGTTTTTTTCGTTGAAGCTTGAAGTCGCCACCGCGAAAGACTTTACGTTGGCGCTCGATCCTTTTTCGTTTCAGATGCTTGAGCGATTTTTTGCAAGTCTTTTAAATCCTGCAAGGGAGAGCGAATGAGTTGGATGATTTATGGAGTGACTGGATATACGGGTCTTCTCATTTTAAAAGAAGCGGTGAAACGCGGAGAAAAGCCCATCATCGCGGGAAGAAATGCCGAGAAGCTCAGAGAACTTTCAAAAACCTATGAAGTAGAGACTCGGTGTTTCTCATTAGAAAACGCTACCGAAGTAGAAAAAGGACTTCAAAATGTAAAAGCCGTTCTTCATTGTGCGGGCCCTTTTTCTAGAACCAGTCGACCGATGTTGGATGCGTGCCTTAAGCTCGGAGTTCATTATCTCGATATCACCGGCGAAATCGATGTTCTCGAAGCTGCACTCCAAAGAAATCAAGAAGCCCAAGCGAAAAATTGCGTCGTCATTCCCGGCGTAGGTTTTGACGTCGTTCCCTCTGACTGTTTAGCGGCTCAACTAAAAAATCTTCTCCCTGATGCCACCCATTTAGAATTAGGGTTTTACGGATGGAGTAAACTCAGTCCCGGAACCACAAAAACGATTTTAGAAAATCTCACCCGAGGCAGCCGGATTCGAAAAGAAGGCAAAATCATCGACCTTCCCCCTTTCGAGCTTTCGTGCGAAGCAAACTTCAGTACAAAAACAAAGAAGATTTACGTCGCAGCCTGGGGAGATGTTTCGACGGCTTACTACTCGACCGGAATTAAAAATATCACGGTCTATGCAGCGGCTCCCGAGTGGCTCGTAAAATCGCGAGGTATTTTAAAAGAGTTCGCGAAAACAACAACGCATCCGTTCGTCCAAAAACTTTTCGGAAAAGCCGTCGATAAATTCGTGAAAGGTCCCACAGAAGAAGATCAAAAAACAGGACGCATCCATCTTTGGGGCCGAGTTAAAAACGCCAAAGGCGAAACTAAAGAAGCCACCCTCGATGTCTGCGAGCCCTACTATCTAACCGCTCTCACCGCAGTGACATCCGTCCAAAAAGTTTTAGAATCGAAACTGAAAGGGGGCTGTTACACCCCTTCTCTCGCCTTCGGCCCCGATTTCATCCAATCGTTTTTATAAAAATACTCATTGCAGAAACAATGTCGCAGCCAACGTCGTTGCGAGGAGCGAAGCGACGAAGCAATCTCGCCGCAAATGAACGCTCTTGTTACCGGCGAGATTGCTTCGTCGCCTGCGGCTCCTCGCAACGACGGGTAAAACAAATACTACGGAAACACAGATGGAACGCTTAAAACAGCTTCCATGCTTGCGAGACATTCTTTCGGATCTTCAAGGTATTGATAAGGAAGGCTTTGGACATTTTCGTAGCCATCCAACTGAAATTTCGCTTGATAAACTGGTTTTGCACTACAAAGCGCAATCACTGACGGACGCATCACAACGCTGCGAGTCTTTCTCAAAAGCGCAACTTGTGCTTTACAGTATTCTTTGTCAGTCCCGACATAGAAATTTCGCGACAGGTGAGTTCCGTAATCATCGACAATGGTGTAGCGCAAATAGCCCGGTCCAGGAACACAATCATAAGTGATCCGTGTCGTCGGAAAAACGGGATAACCCCAAGGCAAAGCCTCAGCCACCGCACCCACTAAAAGCAAAGAAAAAAGAAACAACCCATAAATTTTTTTCATATTTACTCCTTATCAAGGCTTTTCTCAAAGCCAACACAAGGAGTCAACGCATTCAAACGCTTCTAAAAGACGTTGATAACGAATGAATTCAGAGGTGCGGGATTACCTTTTCGACTCGCCCTTAATCATGGCGTTGACGATACTCTTCGGCGTGGTTCCCGGCTTCAAAAACTCTTCCCAATGAGTAAAGATATAAATGGATGCTCTTTCAGGAGTAATATTTTTCGGTAGCAGTGGAAGCACCATTTCCAAAACTAACTTCGGCGCTCCAGTATACTGTCCATGAATTTCGATATATTTATTGATAGGAACTTTATTAGTTTCTATCCACTCAAGGGCTGTCGGAGACGTCGGAAGTGATCGAGCGAACTCTTTTTGGACGTCAGCCGCAGTATGGGTTTCGCCCGGTTTGGCTTTGGCGGCCCCATTGATAGGAAGATAAACATCTAAGAAAGCTTCAGTTACAGAAGGCGTCACACCGTGATAATCCGCCAAGGCTTTCGCAAAAGCCTGTCGTGGCGTTTTGCCGTTGGAATTTGCTTTGTCCACGCTCGCCGTCGCAAGAAGTGCCGAAGGAATTTTCGAAAGATTTTCACGTTGTGCTTCGTTGTTCATGTCCATCGTTTCGAGCTGAGCGAGGTCTGGTTTGGCTTCTCGAACTTGCTCAACGGTAATTCCTCTTCTGGCTTGTTCTTTCTGACTCTTAAGCGCGTCTTCAGCGATTCTCTTAGCCGTCATTCCAGGCTGCCGAATCTGATTCCAATGCATTTTGATGTAAGTCTCTAATTGATCCTTATCGCGAGCATATCCTTTGTCGTAAAGCAAAGGATAGACCATCGCTGCAACAACGTCTTGAGCGGCTTTGTCTTTTCCATAAATCTGCAGGTATCTATCGAGAGGCATATTTTTTTCCACCCACTCCGCTGCGGCCAGAGGCGATTCAGGGCGGGATAAAGCAAATTGCGTTAAAAGATCATTTGCCGTACGAACTCCGGAACCATTTTTCGTTTTGGTTTTAGTAGACTCGTGGAGGGGCAGATAAACTTCCAAAAATCTTTCAGCATCAGTAATATCTGTTCCGTGGAGCTGGGACATAATCTTCGCTAAGGCTTGCCGGGTATTTAAGCCCGAGTTTTTTGCCGTATTTTGGCTTAAAGGCATCGCAAGAAGTTCGGAAGGAAGCTCCGAGAGCCGTGCTAACTGCACCGGGTCATTGTAGTCTAAATTTTCGAGAACCGTTTTCCAGTGAGATAAGAGTTCATTGCGTTGTCTGTCTCTCGTTGCGTTGTCCAGTCTCGAGTTGCTGGTGGTGCCATTGAGTCTTTCAATCGATTGATTTGCGAGGTCGACTCTGGCTTTATTGTATGTTTTCTCAACAAATTCCGCAAACGTCGCTTTTGACTTCGAAGAATGCTCGTGAGTGTACTCTTCTAAAATTTTTTCCAAAGTTTGTGGAGAAAACTCGTGTCCCGCGGTCGCGTATTGTGTCCGCATGTGTGCGAGCATCTTGTCCAAAAATTCTTTTGCCTCTTTTGAACCTTCTCCTCGCTTGTCTCGAATTTTTTTGAGTTCGCTTAAAAGTCCGCCGCCGCCAGGATGTTTTGAAATATATTCAAACTCTGGAGGAGTAGAGTTTAAGACACTGCGTTCAACATATTCTGCAAAAGTGACCTTCGAACCTGGAGGAAAGTCTTTCAAATAGGAGTCCAAGAATCTTTCGATCGTTTCGGGGTGGAGCTTAACCCCTTTGTTCTTCAAGTATTCGTGAGCCATCTGATCAAAAATGATTTTTAATCCTTGTGCGGCTTCTTGGGACGAAGCACCTTTTGCATCCTTGACGACTTTCATGTCTCTTAATAAATCGCCGCCCGGTTTACTAACAATATGCTCCAGTCCTGCAGGCATCGGCACGTGAGCAGGAGGGGTGGGCAAATTACTCCGAGCAAAGGTCGTAAATCGTTCTAAAACTTTACTCACAGGCACGCCTCTTTTTAAACTTGAGGAAGCACGAAGATTTGCTTCACTTGTCCAGCTAGCTTTTGAAGACATTCCCCCGAAGACGGCGACGTCTGTAAATAAACTTTGAATGAGCTCGCCGGTCGCAAGTTTCTCTTTCTCTTCGAGGCCATGTCGATATCCCTCAATGAGCGAGTTAAAAGCGTCGGTTTTTTCTTTACCATCTGGCAACGCGTTGGCTCTTTTCAAAGCCTCTTGATAATCTTTTTCTACAAAATAGTCCTCAATTCTTTTTCCAATCCTGCCAATTGAAAAATTCACGGCCCCCGTTAACGCAACTTTCCCGAGAAAACTTCTCACAAGTCCAGCGACAAAGGCATCTCCCCCCAGAAGAAATAAGCTGGTAGAGATTTCAGACGCCATAGTATGCGCAAGATCCTTTTCAAAATTGAAAGCTTGGTCGAGCTCTGTCTTTTTCTGATAGTCCAGAAGCAAATGGCCACCCACATTTCCCACATACTGAGTCATTGAAGTAGTGAGTTTAGGCAAAGCCGTCATTAATTGAGAAATTGGCGCCTGCCAAAATTTTAGAGGTACCAGACTTAGGTTGCCTTCAACTTTAGCGATCAAATCTACAGGCTTTAAAACTCCGGCAGATTTTCCAGCTCCCGTAGCTTGTAAAAGAACTCTTTCCGCATTTGTTCCGACGGTTTTCGCACCCGAATTGACTAAAAGTTTGTACTCATTGAGCGCGCTGCCGACATCTTTCAATTTCAAACCAGCGTTTGAAACTTGAGTTGCAAAGACTCTAAGATTTGCAAGTTTTAATGCACCCGTTGCGGCGAGGTGACCGCCAGAAAATAACGTCGATGTAGTTAATGTCTGCTCAGCGGAAGTTTTCCAGTCTTGGTTTTTGTCGTAAAAACCGTAACCCCCTTCATAAAAAATATCATTCACAAGAAAACGGCCTTGTTCGAGATAGTACATCATTTTGAACGTACCAGCCGCATGTCCAATCTGAGCTCCTACCTTTCCTAACTTCACTGCCACTCCAGCGGTCATGGCGTTCGCCACCGAGAGCGCGGCCTCTTTTCCAACCACTCTTCCAAGCGTTTTCACCATCGCGCCTCGGAATAACACTCCTGCTGTCAAGCAACCGATACCGCCCGTCAGCACACAACCGGCGACAGTCGAGCCGACGAGAATCACCGCATCGCGTGTTTTCGCATCCTGTTGTTCTTCAGAAAGTTTCAGAGTCTCGGTCAGATCGGTTCGGATTCCCATTTTTCTATCAAGCGCAAGTTCTAGACCCTTGGCGCGAGCGTCCTCGGGAGAACCTTCGAGTTCGACATCGACTCCATCGAGTGCTTGCAATCGGAGAGCAAGTCTATCCAAATTCGCAAGGCTTTCGCCCGCCGCTTGTCTCGCTTTTTGGACATGGCTCGGGTCACCGAACTGTTTTCGAATCCACTCGTAACCTTCATAAGCCAGACTGTGGTTATTCGCCGATCGAATATCTAAGAAAAGATCTTTCTCCTTTTCTTGAATCTCTTTAGCTTCTTTTGCGAGAGCATTGGCGTGCGACTCGAGTCCTTTAGCATCGAAAAACTCAAGGACATAGTCTTTGTTGTTTTTATCCAAAATAACTTTCGCAATCAAATTGTCGTTCACTTTGACAAATTTACGCATTCCGCCCGCAGACCACATATCGATAATCTGCTGTTTAAGAATCTTAAACGGGAAACCAGCATAAGGTTTCGGATTCGCCCGTTCGCTCTCGCTCAAAGAAAGGAGCGCGGGTGCTAAAACTTCTAACCGCTTTGCCATGTCTTTTTCCGAGCAACCTTTTTCATGCCCTTCCGGACTCACATGGAAACAATCTTTTAAGAGGTCATTTCCTTCTATTTTCAGTTTAATTTGCGTGAGATCAGGTCGTTCAGAAGGATCAACCGGTTTCAGTCCGAATTTCGCAAGAAGTGCTTTGTCGTTCACTAACAAGTTTTTCTGTCTTTTACCAATTTGAGCCATTTCTTCGATTGTTCTTAAAAGCTTATCGTCTGAGACTGCAAACCTGTTTTTCGGATCTCTGGCATAATCAAAGGCGTCTTTCCGCTCTTTATCCGTTTCGGGTGGATGCAACTTGAGAGCATTCAACCAGCTTAAATATTTTGCCCGTCTTTGCCGTTCTAGTGTTTGGAAAGTTTCGTTTTTATAATCTCTCGACGATTCCATTCCCGCAAATCCGAAATCACGGATGAGAGAGTTATCCAAACACATTTCGTCGGCAGGCTTCTTCTTTTTACCGTCTAAAAGACCCGCTATTCCGCCTGAACCAGGCTTCAAGGCACTTTCATCTCTTGCCGCCTTCTTCTTCAGAGCAAGTTCGGATAGATTTTTTAGATCATTCTTTTTGGAATTGTAAGTTTGTTTTCCTTTTTCTATTCTTTCTCGAAGTCCCGCAATTTCCCGGTTCATTTCAGCTAGGCTCGCCTCTAGATCTGCCTTCACTTTCTTGTCCAAATGAAACTGATCATTTTTATCCGTCACCCGCTTCGAACGCTCCAGACTTAAAAGGAGCGAATTTTGTTTATGGAGAGTAACATTCAGTTCTTGAATCGTAGAGTCAACTTCGGTATTCAGTTCGCTCAACTCTTTCTGAGACTGGATCAACTCCGCGGCCGCCTTTAAATCTTCTTCACTTTGTTTGGGATTGATCAAAGCATGCACTTCCTCAGCGTTTCTTGCGAGGATCCATTTTTCACACTCCTCGCCTAAGGCCGAGAGATCAAATGCCTTACGAATAATTTTATTTTCGTCCTCTGCTTCCTTTGCATTGGCAGCCACGTCTTTAGTCGTTGCCCCGGATCCAACGATGGCTCCTAATGGGTCGGAGGAAGCTGGTTTAACTTCCACTCGGGCTTTATTTTTATCAAATCCCCCGTGGAGCGTCGCTTCAATATGAGAGAGATTGCCGAAAAGCGCGCTTCTCACGCGCACCGCAGAGTGATTGTTATAGTAAGGAGTTCCTCTTAAAGGACTTTTTTCGTTAAGCTCACGCAGTTCATTTTCAATACTCAAGTCAGTGAGCTTCGTAAAAGGCATTTTTTCAAGGTGTTCCGAAGGGAATGAAAACTGTTCGCCACCAATTCCAATTTGCCGGTCAATGATATCTCTAATCAGTGCGAGAGTGGCATCATCTTGTTTTTGGCCTGCAGGGCTCTGACTTTCACCTAAAGCGATCGAAAGTTTTTGCAGGATTTCAAGCTGGCTTAAATCACGGCTCGCTAAACCACTTTTGGCAGAACGAAAAGTCGCAATGGCGGCATCAACGGCTGTTTTAGCATCGACACTGTCAAGAACCGCGATTTTCAATCGCTTCGTCAGATTTGCTTTATCGCCTTCCAAAAGTTTTTTGTCTTGGGGAGTCGCTTTGGGATTTTCCAAAAGCTCGTCAATTTGTGCGAGTTTTGTATGCAGAAAACGGAGTTCAGCTTCACGTGCCACATTTCCAATAGCTTGTTCACGTTTTTCCCCTGAAAGTTTTAAAAGTCCCGTTTCTAGCAGTCTGTCCGCAGCTTGCTTTTTCAGAGAAAGAAGGGCTCTTGCCTCATATCTCTTCGACTCTTCTGCAGTCATCGCACGTTGAAAGCCTTCACTATCTACCTGATCCGTATCAAATAGCTTTTTGGCAATAAGCTTCAGGATATTTTTTTCTTCGGGAGTAAGAGTGTTCGTTTTTCTATTTTCAACTTTAGTCAGCAAATCCTGGTATTCTTTTTCTGCTTTTTCTTTGATGGGTTTGATCGGATCTTCATCTTGTTTGTAGTGAACAAGTAGCGCAGTCGTCAATTCAGGAGGAAGTTTTTCATTTAGATGAGGTAAATGTTTTATTAAAACTTGGTGTAGTTCTCCCTTAGGCCCACCTTTTCCACCGGCTTCAATTTCTTTTAAAAGCGCTACTGCGGCTTGGGCAAGTTTGGGGTCCGTTTCTAAAACTCGGTTTGTTTCATGAGTCGAAAGTCCAGCGACGGAAGGCGTTTGTTTCTTCACTTCTTCGAGAAGCTGTAATGCAGGAGGAGTCACGGCTGGGTCTTTTTTCACCATGCTACTCGCCTCCAATGCAGCCATCGCTGCAGTAAAGGTCGGCGAAAGTCTTAAAATCCCACCACGTTGACTTTCTTTTTCAACGGACTCTAAGGCGGTCAGCTTTTCATTATTTTCGCCAAATTCGCCACCACTTTCTGCTGCGTTAATCATCATCAGCGCCAGTTGTTTGGCTCTTTCGGTCGCGGACAATGCGATAAAATCCTTGCTATTGGCTTCTTTAAGTTCCTGCTCAACTTTTTTCATCAGCTCGATTCTTAAGTTTTGGAGCTCAGGATCGGGAGGCGACTTACTCCAATAAGAAGCGGGCCAGCTTTTCATTTTTGCAAGAATCGGATCTTGGGAATCCACGTAAAGATCGACTAGCATTTTTTGAAACTGCGTTTTCATTGCGAGCCGTTGCTCGCGCGTTTTTAAAGCATCACAGAAATTGAATGCTGGGTCCTCGACTTTACCAAAAATCGCGGCCACGGCTCCGGTCGCTGATTTTCTATCGGGATATCGTTTTGAATTATCTTTCAATTGTTTTTGATAGGAGTTACAGAGTTTTCCCTCTTGAGCAAACGCTAAAAAGCTAAGCATCGCACCGGGACGCGGATTGTGAATAATGTCTTTTAACTGCTCGCGCTCTTTTACATATTTTGCGTTTTCAGCAGCTTTCAGCTTTTCATCTGGATTCGTAGAGGGGCGCTTGATCTCAAAATTCGAAGCGAGATGGTCTCCGATATCTCGCAGATAGGGAGGTAAATTGAGGTGAGCCTCTCGACTTGCGCTCATCATACCGACATACGGAGTGTACTTTTGCGCTTCGCGGTTCATGACAGCGAGTTCCTGCTGACAGTCTTTTGCAAGTTTCTCGTATTCCTTCGCCTTCTTCCCCGCATTGGCTTCTTTTTCATCCCAATCTGAATTGAGGCCCGAACCATGGTTCACTCCAGGCTGTTCGTGATAGTAGATGGTGTCGGCTAGATAAGGATAGGTAGTTCTGAGCTGAAGTTCCGCACACTCCTGACTTTTACGATAAAGATCGTGCATCGTTTGTCGCTCAAGCATCTGCAATTTCTCTTCGTGCAGCACCAGGGGATCCTTACTGCCATAAGCGCTTGCTGTTTTTGAGTCGATCTCTTTCAAATCGCCTTCCACGTCACATCTTTTTCGTACTAGAGGACCGGTCTCTCTTTTGTTACCGCTTCGATCGATAAACCAGTTTCTCATCATCGTGCCATCTGGCATTTCGACCCCTTGAGCCGACTTTTCGGGATATTTACTGAATCGTGCTGGCGCAGTGGTGACGGTATCCATCTGAATTTTCGAGCAAGCCGTATTCCGATTGAACGCTAGGTAGGGTTCATTTAGATAGGCCAAAGCTCCTGCCCCCGGGCGCTTTTTCAAACTTTGTTTTTCGCGAATCAACTCAAAATCAGCTCCTGCTAATTCTTTCACAAAAGCTGAGATATCTGAAGCAACGACATCCCTCCCAGCACTGTGAATAATACATGCACGCAATTTCTCAAGATGCGTTCCAATCCCCTCCAACATGAGTTCTACTTTCTGTTTGTTCATGTTCGCTGTGGAAACTTTATCGATTCCCTCTTTACCACTCGGAACAATTTCCGTTGCAAGGGCTTTCGATAGGGAAGAGAATAAGAAAATTTCCTTAGGCGGGTTTTCTTTGGCATCTAAAAAATCCGAAAGAATTGCCGCCTGACGATTCAAAGTGAGATGCATTCGTTGTAAGGTCAATGCAGAGCCGGCGATTTCTTCCTGTCCCCAAAACTCTTTCTCGATTTCTTCGCAATCTGGAGAATGCTTTTGAAACTCGCGACGAGGATTTTCGCTGGCCATCGCTTTTGAAAGCGCTTCCATTTCTTTTTTCAAAAACTTTTGATGAGTCAAGCTCATATCTTTCGTATCCACAGGAAGTCGCTTCGATGCCAAAAGGTCCGAGTCTATGACTCCATGAACCTTCATTTTATTTTTGGAAGCATCGTCATGAAGAGAAATTAAAACCTCATGCAGCGAAGGGTGGGCTTGCCCAGGTTTTAAACTATTTCCAATCGCTTTCTGTTCCAACTGCCATTTGGGTGAAGCATGGGGAAGCATCTTGATAATTTCCGCCGCTAATTTCTTGTCTTGATCGTTCAACTTGGAGGGGTCGTAAATTTTATCCAAATGCGTCGGTCGGCTGGCTTCACGTGCCAAAACGTTTGACGGGTGCTCATTTGGGAGCGCCAACAAGAGAAAACCCGTTGCTTCGCGAACCGCTTCCACAAGCTCAGGAGGCTCCGTTTTTGCCTGGAGCGCACTTAAAATGCGCTTTTTCTCGTCGAAATTTTTCCACCACGTTTCAGAATCGATTCCGGGGTCTCCCCATCTTAAATTCTGCATTTCGTGAATCAGATAGTCTCTGAGAGCAGTTTTGCGCTTTTTAGCACTTTCGGCCGAAGCAGCTTGTGTCTCGTAGGATTTCTGAATCCATTTTTTCTTTGCGGGATCGAATTCTCCCAGAGTCGCCCCCAAAAAAGACAAGACATCGTGATCTTTGTTGGGGTTAAGTTTATCGACTGTCCGATTTTCATAGGGAATATTCCCATTCGACTCGTCCAAAACTTCGAAGGTGCTACGCTTGTCCCTAAAAATGGCTTCTTTCATGTGTGTGTAGACTTTATCTGTCGCTTTTTTTCGACAGGCGTCCGCAAGCTCAACCGCGTTTTCATTCGCAAACGGCTTCGAATCCCGACAATGCATCACTAAACAAAGCCAATCGTCGCGAAAATCAGGGCGTTCGAATTCACGAGCAGTTAAGAATGTGTTGTTAAAACCGTCGACCCCGCTCCAACCCGATTTCTTAAACGCATCGCTCAACTTGCAGTCTTGGAGATGGGCATCCAGAAGGGCATCTACGAAATGCTGCCCAGGTTTTATCTTGTCGATTACAAATTCTGTTTGACGCAATACGCGTGTGGACTGTTCGAAAAACACCCCTCCGCTGTTCGCGCCAGCGGACATCCAAGTATACTCTTTGGGGAACTTCACACGTATTTTACTTCCAGCTCTGACACTGGGCGATTCCGTATATTCCGTCCCTGGAGTAATGTGTTTTGCAGCCTGAGCCGTGAATTGATCGTTTAATCCCCAAACTTTTTGGAGAGCTTTGTTTAAACCTTGAGTCTTCTCATCCCCCTGATGAAATTTTTTCAAGCTCAAATCCTGCAGACTTTCCGCTCGCTTGTTGACCAAGTTAAGAGCGTTTTTCCAATCAATGGAAATTGCCCTATTCGCCAAAAAAGTATTTAAAGCCTGGAAGCCGCTGGCCGTTCGGTTTAATAATGACAAAACTTTCTCATGTTTAAGATCTTTATCGTTCAGAAGTTCGTGGAGAGCCTTGTCGTTTTTCAAATCTTCCAAATAAAGAAACGCGGTCATTCCTTCCGCACTCGACTCGACAATTCCAAAGGCGTTTTTGACAACACTCTTAAGAGGTAAAGTTTCTTTCTCGTCTTGGTACATCAGCTCTGGCTGGCCTTCAGAATTCACAGCCAGCTTCAACTTTGGATTCACGGAAGTGCTTTTGGAAGCTGCTGCCAGGATAGAATTGATTTCCGATAAGGTCGTAGAGCGTGCTTTCCGGATGCTCTCGCTTTCTTGAGCCGTCAACGAAATACCCCGTTCTTTGGCCGCTTGAAAAAGTCCGCAGGCAGAAGCCAATCGATCTGCTTCCGAGAACCAAAGAAGTTCCGCTTGTGTACGTTCAGCTTTAGCGAAATCGTTTTCGAAATGATTGAGCCAATCTTTCTTTAAACTTTCGGAAGCGTGAGAGTTTAAACAAGCCACATTCGACTCAAGAAGTTTCAAAAATCTTTCTTTAGCGGGTGGAGAAAGATGACTAAACTTGTCGTAGAATCTTTCAGATAAATAGACGGGAGAATTCTTAAAGAGCTGGAGTTGCCCCGTTTTTGCTAAGGCGTTTGTGGCTCTTAAATACGATTCGGGCTGAGGAAAATCGCGAGGATCTGTTTTTTTCTTTTCGTCTTGAACTAAAAGCGGGGAATTATCGCAAAGCCAGATC
>CALCZU010000128.1 GCA_937903155.1 uncultured Bdellovibrionales bacterium | reverse complement strand
TGTCTGCGTATTTTTGTGGTCAAAAGACTTCCTGTAATCGCTACCGCAAAATAGGCAAGACACATCATGATATCGGTGGTTTCGCGAATGTAGAACGTAAATCGAGGCGGAATGAATCCAAAATTCCAAATACAGGTACTTAAAATCGCGCTGAAAAGGACGGGTCCTCCGTCAGCTACTGCAGCTATGAGAAGAACCGCGGCGAGGAAGAGATACCCTACGGCTTGATAGCCAATGACGGAATCCAAAAGAGTGCCTGCGACTGCCACGAAAACCAGAAACCAAAACGTATAGTTGTATTGTAGAAAGGCCCCTCCTAACGAAGGGAATCTGAAATTCAACCCACGGATTTTCGGGCGCCTTTGCTGTCTCAGAACGTGAATGTCAATTTCGCTTGTTTCTCTCACCAGTTGGTCTAAGAGCGTTCCTCCATGGAGAAAATCTCGAAACAATCTTCGATCGGGTCTTCCCATAATGATCTGGGTGACATTTTTTTCTTCCGCCATCCGTCGAACGGCGGCAGCGATGCTGTTATCTCTAACGGTGTAAACTTCGGCTCCCAGTTCCATCGCCATGTCGATATTTTTTCGAAGCATTTCTTTGTCCGAATCCGATAACGTTTCTCCGTTGTCGATATAAAGCGCAATCCAACTCGCTTCGAGGTTAAAGGCTTTTCTTCGGGCTGTACGAATCAATCTTTTCGAATAGGGGCTATGGCTAATCGCAACGAGTAACTTCTCTCGAGTCTGCCAGGGGCCCGATATTTTCTTTCGCACCATTTGGTCGTGGAGCTCTCCGTCGACGACTTCGGCGGTGAAGCGGAGAGAAAGTTCTCTGAGAGCGAGCAAGTGTTCTTCTTTAAAAAAGTTCTCCTTGGCTCGTTCGGCCATATCGCCCAGGTAAACTTTTCCTTCTTTGAGACGTTTCAAAAGCTCTTGAGGCGGTAGATCGACCAGTTCGATTTGATCGGCCGCTTCGAAAAAGGAATCCGGTACCGTCTCATGAATCGTCACACCGGTAATTTGTTTGATGAGATCGACGTGGCTTTCGATGTGCTGAACGTTAATCGTAGTGTAGACATTGATTCCTGATTCTAAAATCTCTTGGACATCTTGATAGCGTTTTGGGTGGAGACTGCCGGGGATATTCGTATGGGCTAACTCATCAATCAGAACGAGATCCGGCTTTTGCCGGATAACTTCTTCAAAGTCGAGTTCTTCAAATTCTTTTTCTCGATACTTGATCGTTTTTCTGGAGAGAACGGGAAGGCCCACAAGGGCTTTCTCGGTCTCTTTTCGAGAATGAGTCTCTACGATGCCAACGATTACTTTCGTCCCGCTCCGGACTTGCTCTTGCGCGGCCTCAAGCATCGAATAAGTTTTTCCAACGCCGGGGCACATCCCCAAAAAAATGCGAAGTCTTCCACGCAGATTCTTTTTTTCGTCCCGTTTGATCGACTTAAGAAGTTCGTCTGGATTGCTTTTTCGCTCGGTCATGGGGTTCCTTTGATGGCTTCATCCAAAGCCAAATTCAACTTCAGAACATTAATGCGTTCTTCCCCGAAAATGCCTGCTTGTCGCAGTTGAAGAGAGTTGTGAACGAGTATCTCTAGGCGCGCTTTGTCATTTGAATTGAGCTCTCGAGCGGTAGAAATTCTTTGGATTTGAGCTTGGGCGGCTTCCAAACTGATGTCGGGATCTAACCCGCTTGCGGAGGCGAATCGCATTTCAGACACGAGACCTTGAGCTTCGCGTTCTTTAACGGTCTTAATCCATTCCGTCGAAGAAATGCTTTGATTCGTCGCGCCCGAACTTAATCCGTCATATTTGTTTGCGGAAGGGCGGGGCCAGAAATATTTAGGGTTTGAAAAGCCTTGTGCGAGCAGTTCTGAACCCACGGTTTCATTTCCTTTTCGAACAAGGCTTCCCTGAGCTTTTTCTAAAAAGAAAAGGTGGCCGATTGCGGTGACGACCAGAGGGTAAATCACGCCCGTTAATAGAGTCAGAACAAGGAATACTCTTAGGTTTGTCAGAAGAGATTTCATACTAACCTCACAAAAACGATGAAGACATCGATGATTTTAATTCCAAGGAAAGGGATGATGAGTCCTCCCAATCCGTAGACTAATAAATTTCGGAGAAGCACTGACGAAGCGCCCATCGGTCGGTACTTTACCCCTTTAAGAGCGAGAGGAATGAGAGCGACGATGATGAGCGCGTTAAAGATCACCGCACTCAATACCGCACTTTGCGGAGAATGGAGGTGCATGACATTGAGTCGAGAGAGTGGCCCTTCGCCGCCCACTGCGTATAAGCCGCCGAACATTGCCGGAATAATCGCAAAGTATTTTGCGACATCATTCGCGACACTAAAGGTCGTCAGTGATCCTCGAGTCATTAGGAGTTGTTTTCCGGTTTCGACGATTTCGATGAGTTTTGTCGGGTTGCTATCGAGATCCACCATGTTACCGGCTTCTCGAGCCGCTTGAGTTCCTGTATTCATGGCCACTCCAACATCGGCCTGCGCGAGTGCAGGTGCGTCGTTTGTTCCGTCGCCGGTCATCGCGACTAAGTGTCCTTTTTCTTGTTCGTCACGAATCCGTTGGAGTTTTGATTCTGGTGTGGCTTCGGCCATAAAGTCATCGACGCCGGCTTCTGCGGCTATGGCGGCGGCGGTGAGCGGATTGTCGCCTGTGATCATGACGGTTTTAATTCCCATCTTCCGAAGCTCATTAAACCTTTCTCGAATTCCTCCTTTGACGACGTCTTTCAAATGAACCACTCCTAAAATTTGTGTGTCCATTGAGACGACGAGAGGTGTTCCTCCACTTCTTGCGATGATTTCGACAGATTGATTAACCTCGTCGGGAAATCTTCCTCCAACTGATTGGATGTGTTTGATGAGAGCATCTCGCGCGCCCTTTCGGATGAGATGCACGATGCTATCGGCGGTGATGTCCACACCACTCATTCTTGTTTGTGCCGAAAAAGGAACGAAATGACATTGAGTGGGTTGGTAGTTTTGCGCTCGTAACTGGAATTTTTCTTTTGCGAGCACGACAATCGAACGCCCTTCGGGTGTCTCATCGCTTAATGAAGCTAGCTGAGCGACGCGAGCCAGTTCTTCTGGCTTTACCCCAGGGGCGGGAACGAATTCACTCGCCATCCGATTTCCCAATGTGATAGTCCCGGTTTTATCGAGGAGAAGCACATCGATATCTCCTGCCGCCTCAACCGCTCTGCCACTTGTCGCGATGACATTTTTCTGGATGAGCCTATCCATTCCGCTAATGCCGATGGCACTTAAAAGCCCGCCAATGGTCGTGGGAATGAGACACACAAGAAGCGAAATCAAAATAGGAACGGTTACGATCTTCGAGAGGTCTTGGCCCGAGGCAGTTCCAGAATAGTCTGCAAAGAACTTCAAACTAATAACCGCGAGGAGAAAAACAATCGTAAGACCTGAGAGGAGAATACTGAGCGCGATTTCATTGGGTGTCTTTTGGCGTTTTGCACCTTCGACAAGAGTAATCATTCTATCTAAAAAGGAATGGCCTGGTTCTACGGTAATCTGGATAATTATCCTGTCGCTCAAGACGCGAGTTCCGCCAGTCACCGCACTTCTATCTCCTCCGCTTTCTCGAATGACCGGAGCGGATTCTCCAGTAATCGCAGACTCGTCGACCGTCGCAATTCCCTCGACGACTTCACCATCCAAAGGGATGATGTCACCGACTTCGCAAATGACCCGATCGCCTTTTTTTAATTGGTCGGCGACAATCTTTTCTTCGCCGTTTGCGTTAAGTTTCCTTGCAATCGTTTGGGTGCGAGTTTTTTTAAGGGATTCGGCTTGGGCTTTTCCTCGGCCTTCTGCAATACTTTCTGAAAAGTTTGCGAAAAGGACCGTAAACCATAACCAGAGTGCGATTTGCGCTTCGAAAGCCGAATAATGAAAAAGCACAATACCTGTCGTAAATATCGCTCCAATCAGCGTAATCATCATGACCGGGTTTTTATACTGAACTTTAGGGTGTAACTTCCTAAACGCTTCTGGAATCGAGGATTTGATAATTTTTGAATTGAGTAAGTTCTGCGACATACTTAAAAACCTTTCCCTTCTAACCATAAAAAGTGTTCGATGATGGGTCCTAAAGAAAGTGCGGGGAAGAATGTCAAGGCTCCCACAATCAAGATGACTGAAATCAGTAAGACGACAAAAATCATTGTTTCCGTACTAAAGGTGCCAGGAGAGGGCGGTGTGATTTTTTTCTTCGCGAGATTTCCCGCGATGGCAAGCACTGGGAAAATCACTCCAAATCTTCCTAAGCAGATTGCGAAAGCGAGAAGTAAATTCCAGTAGAGGGTGTTTGCATTGAGTCCCGCGAAAGCGCTTCCATTATTGGCGGCGCCCGAAGCAACCGCGTAGAAAATTTCCGTAAATCCATGAGGTCCCTTCGCAGAAACACTCGACAGTGCGATGGGAAGAACGACGGACAAAGCGGTTCCCGCAAGGATGATGAAGTTGGGTGCAAGTACCGCAAGAATCGCCATTTTAACTTCTTGGGCTTCGATTTTCTTGCCAAGATATTCTGGGGTTCTTCCAACCATTAGACCTGCGATAAAAACGGTAAGAATGACAAAGATCACCATTCCATAAAGACCCGCCCCGACTCCGCCGAAAATAATCTCTCCTAAAAGCATATTGAGTAGGGCAATTCCACCTGACAATGGAGAGAGCGAAGAGTGCATGCTGTTCACCGATCCATTCGAAGCGGCGGTGGTGAATACGGACCAAAGAACAGAATGAGTCACTCCAAAACGAGTCTCTTTTCCTTCCATCACAGTTCCAGAAATCGAGGGATGAGGCAGATACTCTGAAAAGAGGGACAATCCGAGTCCGACGACCAGCAAAGTCAACATCGTGACAAATAGAATGAAGCCATGCTTTTGAGATCGAATCAGTTTTCCAAACGTAAAGGGAAGCGCCGCAGGAATCAGAAGAATTGAAATCAGCTGTAACACGTTAGAAAAGGCCGTCGGATTTTCAAACGGATGAGCGCTATTTGCATTGAAGAAACCGCCTCCGTTAGTTCCCAATTGTTTAATCGCAATTTGCGAAGCGGCAGGCCCCATCGGTAGAATCTGGGAAGCTCCTTCTATTGTTTTTAGCGTCAGGTAGGGTGCGAAATTTTGAATGACTCCTTGACCCACTAAAAGAATCGCGAGCACCAAAGAAAGAGGAAGCAAGAGGTATAAAGTGGTTCGGGTGAGATCTACCCAGAAATTTCCTAGATTTTGAGATTCTTTATTTCGAATGCTGCGCGCGAGTGCCAAAAGGACCGTCATCCCAACAGCCGCACTCACAAAGTTTTGAACGGTGAGCGCAACCATTTGACTAAAGTAGCTGAGGGTCGATTCACCCCCATAAGATTGCCAATTGGTATTGGTCATAAAACTCATGGCGGTATTCAAGGCGAGATGCCACGAAACTCCCGGAAGATTTTGAGGGTTCAGTGGAAGCGATCCCTGAAAAACTAAAATCAAAAAAACGGCAGAAAAGCTGAGAAAGCTAAAACCGACAATTGAAAGCGCATACTGCTTCCAATTCATTTCTTCTTTTTCACGAATCCCCGAAATCAGATAAATAAAATTCTCTAGAGGAGACAGGAAACTTAAAAGATGTTTTTCTCCTTCTACTATTTTTGCGATCCATCCCCCTAAAACAGGCGAGACACAAACAAGAAAACCTAGAATGAGGACGATTTGAATGAAATCAAAAGACTTCATAACTAAAACCTCTCCGGATAGACCAGTGAATAAAGCACGTAGCCTAGAATAAGAATTGAAAGGAAGGCTCCGATTCCGAGTTCCATAAAGTATCCTCCAACTTCAGAATGCCGTTTTAGGTGTGAAAAAGGCGCAAAAATAGCCTCAAAAGGGATAAAAAAAGGATAAATTGTAGAGATTGTGTCGGGTTAAACAAAAAAAAACGGACTGCTTTCGCAGTCCGCAAATTTAAAGATTTTTTGAAGTGGTCTTACTCTTCAACGATTCCGTAATACGTTAAACCGAGATGGTTGATGAGTTCT
Organism: uncultured Bdellovibrionales bacterium; assembly: GCA_937903155.1. GTDB lineage: Bacteria > Bdellovibrionota > FAC87 > UBA2466 > UBA2466 > CALCZU01. The sequence goes on along the minus strand of CALCZU010000128.1, from coordinate 4,682 downwards.
TCACCCCCCAAGAATCTCAACGTATTGTGAAGCTTCAGCATCTGCACTTGCAGGTCGTGCTCGGGCTTTAACTCAGGAGCTGTGAGAGGACTTTTGAAATAGCATGAAAGCCATTCTTGAATCCCGTAAAGATTACTTCTCTGAGCTAAGTCCATAAAGATCGCGAGATCTAAAACGATCGGAGCGGCAAGGATACTGTCGCGGCAGAGGAAGTTGACTTTGATCTGCATCGGATAACCGAGCCAGCCGAAGATGTCGATGTTATCCCAGCCTTCTTTATTATCGCCGCGAGGTGGATAATAGTTGATGTGCACTTGATGGTGAACATCCCCGTAAAGAGTTGGATAAGTTTCGGGATCCAAAATCTGTTCGAGTACCGAAAGCTTCGAAACTTCTTTGGATTTGAAAGAACCTGGATCGGCCAAAACTTCACCGTCTCGGTTTCCAAGAATATTCGTCGAAAACCAGCCGCTCATTCCAAGGAGTCTGGATTTTAATCCAGGAGCGAGGATCGTTTTCATCAAAGTTTGACCCGTTTTGTAATCGGAGCCTGCAATTGCGACTTTCATTTCGCGAGCGAGATCTTGAAGGGCTTTGATGTCTACGCAACGATTAGGAGATCCGTTTGCAAACGGAACGCGTTCTTTGATCGCCGCGTAAGCGTAAATCTGAGACGGCGCAATATTGGGTTCGTTGTCTTCGAGCGCCTTTTCAAATCCTGCAATCGAATCGTGGTAAGGGCTGAGTTCTGTGTAAACTTCAGTGCTCGCACACCAGACTACAACGAGTCTTTCGCATTTATTCGCATTTTTAAAATTTCGGATGTCTTCGCGCAATTGATTGGCGAGATCCATTTTCGTAGGCCCTTTTTTAACGTGGGGACCCTTAATCAAAGTGATGAACTTCGGATCGAAAACGGCCGGCATCGGTTTAATCGCTTCGAGCTCGGGACGGATTTGTTCGATCAATTCTTTTTCGAGAACTTTTGCTTTGGAAGCAGATTCGAAAGCGTTATCCGGAAAAATATCCCAGCCGCCGAAAACGAGGGAATTTAAATCCGCGAGAGGAATAAAATCTTTGATCATCGAAGTTCGGTTTTCACTTCGCTTTCCGAGTCTTAAATGACCCATTTGGGTAAGCGATCCGACAGGCTCTGCAATTCCTTTTTTAACGGCTTCAACACCCGCGATGAAAGTCGTTGCGACGGCTCCCATTCCAGGCATTAGGACGCCTAATTTTCCAACGGGCTTTTCAACTTTTATCTGCGTACGGGTCATGTTTTATCCTCCAAAATGTTTAAGTCGGATGCAAAAGAGAGTTCTCGCCCAAAGCGAATTACCCCTCTATAATTGGGGCAGTCTCTTGAATGACTTAAGAGGAGAACGGTTTAGCACGTTTTAAAGCATTTTGCATGTGCATCTGGAGTTAAATTGAATCGACAGAAAAGTACATTAAAATCAATTAGTTACACTGAACCTGAACAGATGTCTTTAGCGTCTCCAATTGAGAAGGGTATCTTCAACGCCCGAGACGGAACAAGTCTTTATTACGAAACTTTCGGAAAGGGAGAACCTCTCGTTTTTTGTTACGGGCTCTTGTGCCGGCGAGAACACTGGCGGCATCAGATTCAGCATTTTTCGAAATCCTACAGGGTCATTGCGTTTGATTACCGAGGCCATCAGAATTCAAGCTTTCCCCAAAATGATCAGCATATGACACTTGAGTGGTGTGCAAATGACATTGAGGATTTGGTTGCTCACTTGGGTATCGAAAAGGCGGTTTTTCTCGGACACAGCATGGGCGTTCCGGTTTTGACCCAGTATGCGAAAAAGAATCCCGATGTGATTAAGGCAATGGTCTTTATCTGTGGCGCGGTAACCAATCCATTCAAAGACATGTTCTACACTCACCAAGTGGATAAAGTTTTTTACGCGGCGAGCGCGTTGCACGAAATTTCTCCTTATCTGATGAACCTTCTGTGGAAAAAATTGAGCGAAAAAAATCGGATGAATTATCTTTTGACGTCAAGGCTCGGCTTCAATGCGAGTAAGAGCGAAGAACAGGATGTCTTAAATTATATGGAAGGGGTGAATCGCACTCCATTTAAAATTTTTAATTCACTGATGAAGGACTACACGCAGTTCGATGGGAAAAAAATCCTAAAAAAAATATCGACGAAAACCTTGGTCGTAGCCGGTGGAAACGATATGGTGACGCCCGTGAATCTTCAGAAGGAAATCGCGGAACTGATGTCGCATTCGGAACTGTTGATTGTTCCGGAAGGAAGCCACAATGCTCACACGGATTTTCCGGATAAGGTAAATGAGGCAGTTGAAAAGTTTTTGAAAGGCTTGGGAAAATGATGAAAGTATTTGGATGGCTTCTCCCGTTTTTAGTTTTGGGTTGCGTTTCGAAACCGTTGAAAAAGCCAACGGGTTTAGGAGTCGAAGATTTTTGGGAAGAACAGTCTAATCGCACAAAGGAGCTGAGCTCTTGGGAGGCAAAGGCGCATCTTCTGTTTGAAGAGAAGGGCAAGAGTGTTTCGGGAAAAGGCAAAATTCTTTTCTTAACTCCAGACACCATTCGTCTTGAAATTAAAGATCCGTTCGGTCGCTTGCATTTCGCGGCGACGAAAAAAAATCGAGCGTTTACTTCGTATTTTGTTTACCAAAAAATCGCATTTCTGGAGAATGAAAACGGGCGAGAGTACTTGAAACAGAAAATGGGAATCGCGCTTCCCTTTGATGAAGTTTTAGGACTCTGGCTCGGAAAACTTCCGGCCCATATTCAAAAAGCGAAATTTAAAGACTGGGAGTGGGATGATTCAGATGCAACCTATGTCGGGACGATTGATACGGGTAAAGAAAAGATTACCTGCCATGTCGATGGAGATTTAGGCGTTTTAAAAAAATTAGAATGGAAGGATTCATCACATCCTTTTGAAATCGTTTACGACGATCTGGGGCCTTGTTGTAATGACAAGAAAAACTCGAGCGGATTGTCTCTCGCTTATTCGGCAAAGTTCGAAGGGTTGAATGAACACACCCGCGTCGAAGTAGAATGGGATGATATTCAAGTGAATCCCAAGCCTACCCAGCCAATTGACGTTCAGCTTCCTAAAGACACGGAGAAGGTTCTTCTCAAACCTTAAAGGCGTGGGTACGATAGATCCATGCTCTACATCAAAGACCTGACGGTTGAGATCGCAACGCGACCCATGAAGCGGGTTTTAAATCAGGTTTCGTTTGAGCTCAGGCCAGGACAATCGATCGCGATTGTTGGGGAGTCTGGAGCAGGAAAAAGCAGTGTCTTACATTCGATTCTCAAATTACTACCGAAAACTTTTAGCGCTCGCGGTGAAATTTCTTTTGAAAATAGCAATCTTCTCGCTTTCAGTGAAAAACAAATGCAACTCGTCCGAGGGCGTCAGATTAGTTTTGTTTTTCAAAACTGTTTAAATTCGTTCGATCCGATTTTTACGGTCGGGAGTCAAATGGATGAATGTTTGCGGCATTATTTCCCAAAAATGAGAAAAGCCGACCGTTTGGTTGAGAGACAAAAGCTTTTGGCAACCGTCGGCCTTCAGGATTCCAATGTTTCATCGCTTTTTCCTCATGAACTGAGTGGAGGAATGATTCAAAGGGTTGCGGTTGCACAAGCTTTATCGGGAAAGCCAGATATCGTTTTGGCCGATGAGCTGATAAATGCCTTGGACTCAAAACTGCAAATTCAAACGATGAATCTTTTATTGGACCAAGTCCGAAGTTCCGGACTCGCGCTACTATGGGTTACTCATGACTTAAGACTGGCTCGCCAATTTGCGGACAAGATTATCGTAATGAGAGAGGGAAAAATCGTGGAGTCGAGCGCTCCCGAGCCACTCTTCTTAAGTCCTCAAACTTCCTATAGCCAGTTTCTCTTAAGTTGTTTGCCGAGTGGGAGTCGCCGTGACTGAACCTCTTTTAAAAGTAGAAAAAGTCAGTTGCACTTATCGCCGCAAGTATTCCATTCTAAATGAAGTAAGTTTTGAAATTTACGAAAATGAAGCCGTCGGACTGATGGGAGATTCGGGAGCAGGGAAGTCTTCGCTCGCACGAATTCTTCTTCAATTGCAAAATGCAGATAGCGGAACAATTTTTTTTCAGAACAGGGCTGTTCAAAATACATTAGAGTTTCGAAAAAAAGTACAAATCGTTTTTCAAGATGCTTCAAGCACCTTGAATCCGAATTTGATTGTTTATTATTTGGTGGAAGAGGGCTTGAAAATCCATTTTCCGTTATTAACGCGAGCCGAGCGAAGATTACGCGTCGAAAGCTTGCTTAAACGAGTAGGACTTGAGTGGGAACATGCCTTTCGCGCTGCGGATGAGCTCAGTGGCGGTCAAAAACAGCGAGTGAGTTTAGCTCGTGCACTTGCAAGCGAACCTCAGTTACTGATTTTAGATGAACCCTTAAGCCAACTCGATATGTCCATCCAAGCCGACATCTTAAAACTTTTGATTCAACTCCAAAAAGAAACGAAAATAGCCTACCTCTTTATCAGTCACGACGAAGAAACCGTAAAATATTTTTGTCACCGAATTCTAAAACTTCAGCACGGAAGACTTACCCCCCAATCGTCGATTTAAATTAAGCACGCGTCAAAAACTTCCGATAAGGAAGGATGGGCCTTTCTCAATTGA
>CALCZU010000127.1 GCA_937903155.1 uncultured Bdellovibrionales bacterium | reverse complement strand
CGTTTACGGCGTGGACTACCAGGGTATCTAATCCTGTTTGCTACCCACGCTTTCGAGTCTCAGTGTCAAGAGTGGCCCAGAAGGCCGCCTTCGCCACAGGTATTCCTCCAAATATCTACGAATTTCACCTCTACACTTGGAATTCCACCTTCCTCTACCATCTTCTAGCTAATTAGTTTCAAATGCACTTCCTTGGTTGAGCCAAGGGATTTCACATCTGACTTAATTAACCACCTACACTCGCTTTACGCCCAATGATTCCGAACAACGCTAGCACCCTTCGTATTACCGCGGCTGCTGGCACGAAGTTAGCCGGTGCTTCCTTTAAAGGTACCGTCAATCGAAATGGATATTAGCCATCTCGTTATTCGTCCCTTCCGACAGGGCTTTACGATCCGAAGACCTTCATCACCCACGCGGCGTCGCTGCGTCAGAGTTTCCTCCATTGCGCAATATTCCCTACTGCTGCCTCCCGTAGGAGTCTGGACCGTGTCTCAGTTCCAGTGTGGCTGATCAACCTCTCAGATCAGCTAACCGTCAAAGGCTTGGTAAGCCATTACCTTACCAACTACCTGATGGTGCATAAACTCATCTCCAAGCGATAACTTATAAATAGAGGTCACCTTTGACCGCTCTGACCGAAGTCAGTGTGGTCTCATTCGGTATTAGCCCTCCTTTCGGAAGGTTATCCCCATCTTGGAGGAAGATTATCTATGTATTACTCACCCGTCTGCCACTTTACTAATGTATTGCTACACTTTCTCGTTCGACTTGCATGTATTAGGCACGCCGCCAGCGTTCGTTCTGAGCCAGGATCAAACTCTTCAGTTAAAGTTTGGATTAGGAACCGAAGTTCCTAATCTCTAAGATTTTTACTGAAGTGCGAACCTCCGAAGAGATCCGACTTAAGAAATTTATGTTGGCCCGATTGAATTTAGCGTCACTACTACCTAGTTTTCAAAGACCGTTCTGCGAAACTCCACTATGTAGTGGGTTTGCCCACTTACTGTCAACCGTTTATTTTACTAAAAAAACTTCCCTGGTTTTGCTCTAAAACTTCGAGCAACCTCAGGTATTTACGGCGACCTTTTGAGGTTTGGCGAAAGTACCCACGTGTTTTGATTATGGCAAGAGGATTTTTCATTTTTTTTTATCTTTTTTATGAAAGTTGAATCTTTTCGTCTGAAAAGGATAAACTATAGGGCATGGAAAAGAAGAATATCATCATTGGCAGTAGCATCTCTGGACTCATTGCAGCCCGAATTTTAAATCAGAATCAGATCCCGTTTATCGGGCTAGAGAGAGAAACGTCGCTGTTCTCTTCTATCGAAACTGGGCAACAAAGATTGCTCACGGAAAATGCTGTGAAATTTATTCAACAGTTCGCTCCTATCGTCGATTGGGAGAGAATTGATGAAGCTCCTTGTGAAATCAAAAAAGGAGAGTATTCGAAGCTCAGTGCGGGATCTTTAGAAGGTCACGAGAAGATTTATTTAAAGGAACACTTCTTTTATCCAAAAGTTTCTTTCTTAGAACTTGTTCAGAAAATTGCGGATCCCGTTGAAGAAAACTTTTTGACGTCGAAAAACGTGACTGAAATTTTGGCGAGTGAAAAGAAGGTGATTTGCCAAGATGGAAGTGAATACGTTTATGACAATCTATATTGGTGTGCGGATCTTTCCTCTCTTTTGAGAATCTGTAAGCAAGGAAAGAGTACTTTAAAGACCTCGAAGAAATTTGAAGACTCCAAAGGTGTGATTAATCTATTTTGGGAAACGGAACCTTTGATTACCAACAAGAATTCGGTCACGGTCTCGTTTCGCTACAAAGACTATAAATTGAAAGCGATTGGACTGGCAGATCCCTTAGATCATTCCCAACAGCAACACTTGCATTGGGTGCTTCCGATTGAAAGAGAACTTGCGGAGGATCGCGAAGAGATCGCAAAATGTGTGAGAACTCTCAAAAGAGAACTCTATAAAGAGTTCCCTGAAGGACCGCAGAAAATTACGAAAGAGAAGATTGTTTTCAACCCTACTACGACAGATGACTTACATATTCCTGCAAAAAGTCTCGAGGTATTCGAAGGAGTTCTCTACTTAGGGCCGAACCTTTCGGTGAAGTCTGAAGAGACAGAGGACGCTTCTGGACAGGAGTTGTCGGGACTCGACCTAGCGCTCGTCAATTGTAAGAGTTTTCAAACGTCTTTAAATACGGCTCAAAACTAGTCTCTCTATGAAGATACAAAATCTTTCGTTCGCTCTCTTTCTATTTGTGTTCGTTTCTTGCGCTCACAAGGGGAGCCAGTTCGCAGGAAATCCTGATATTCTCCATCTTGTTGTCTTACACACCAATGATACTCACGGATACGGTTGGCCTCATTTGAGGTCTGACGGGAAACTTTGGGGAGGCTTTGCGAGCCAGGCAAAAGTCGTCAAAGACATTAGAGAACAAATTGAGAAGGAAAATGGCGTTTTGTATCTAATGTCGGCGGGAGATGTGAACACTGGCGTTCCAGAGTCCGACTTATTAGATGCGGAACCTGACTTCTTCGCGATGAACGAAATGGGCTACGATGTAATGGTTTTGGGAAACCATGAATTTGATGGCGGAATTGAAAAAATTCAAAAACAGAAGAAGTGGGCAAAGTTTCCGATTTTGTCAGCGAATGTTCGTTTAAGCCCTAAAGCAAAAAGCAGGTATCCTCTCGCCCCTGCTTCCATTCTCCTTGAAAAAAACGGATTTAAGCTCGGAGTGATTGGTCTCACGACAGATACGCTCGCAACCCTTGTCCTGCCTAAACACGTTGAGAAGTTGGAAATTGAGCCCGTGTTGAAAGCGGCGCATAGAGAATTTCTCGCTCTTAAGGACAAGAAAGCGGATTTGGTAATCGCTTTAACTCATATCGGGATCGGACACGGGTCGGCGGGGCACGAGAAGAAAATTGGAACACTTGATGAAGCGCTTGCTCAAAGTGAACCCGAAATTGCTCTGATTGTCGGCGGACATTCTCATACTCTTCTAGAGAACGGTGTTCGAGTCCAGAACACATTAATTGTGCAAGCTGGAGAAAAAGTTGAGCATTTGGGGCGGGTCGATATTTACTGGGATAAGACGAAAGGCAAAGTCGTCGAGTCAAAAGCGACCGTGATTCCTCTTCACCCAGAGGATGGGCAAGACCCAGTAGTGGAAAAGCAAATGAATGCATTTAAAACGAGGGTTGGAGCTGCACTCGATAATGTCGTAGGGAATACGAACGTTCTTTTAGAGGGCGACCGCCACACCGTCCGGTATTCGGAAAGTAATTTAGGGAATTTGGTTTGCGACATCTTGAGAGAAACGACACATGCCGATCTCGCCGTCTATAATGGAGGAGGCATTCGTGCGAGTATTCGCAAAGGGAAAATTACTCTGCGTGACATCTTGATCGCGTTTCCATTCAAAAATACGATTCAAACTGCAAAAGTGACGGGCAAGCAAATCAGAGTTCTTTTGGAACAGGGCCTGAGAAATCTGGAAACGATTGGAAGTTTTCTCCATATCTCTGGAGGCAGTTACAAGGGGCAAGGTGGGAAAATCACGGAAATCAAAATTGCGGGTAAAGCAATTGAAGAGGATCGTACTTACGTTTTAGCGACTAATTCGTTCGTCATGAGTGGTGGAGATTACTTCGGGATCCTGACCCAAGCCAAAGATTTGCATGAGACGGGAATCGCTGTCGACGAGGCAATGATCCGCTATTTTAAAGCCCACCCTCAGATCAATCCAAAAACTGAAGGAAGAATTCAGATCCAGAAGTAAATTAAGTATTGAATTTAATTACTTTTTTTGCGGTGCGGTTATCGCCTTGCGTTGGACCTGCAAACCGTTTGAACTTGCTAGCGATTATTGGTATACGTTGGCGTGCGTGGTGGACCAACTACCCGCGTTAAAAGTGAGGTCTAATGGCGGATCGACATAGAGATATCGGGACTCCCAATCTTTTTGATTACTTCGATTATCGCGAGTTTTTGCAAGACTACTATCACTTTCATAAACGAAGAAATTCCGCATACAGTTACAGACTCTTCGCGAGAAAAGCGAAATTAGGGTCTCCTAACTATTTAAAATTAGTCGTTGATGGAAAAAGACGCATCACCGATAGAACACTTTATCAATTTGCTCGAGGATTAGGATTAGGACGAGACGAGGAAAAATATTTCCGTGAGCTCGTGATGTATCAAGAAGTTTCTGATCCCGATAGCAAGGAACTCCACCTTCGCGCACTTTTAAAATACCAAGAGAAACAAAGAGCACCAGTGCCTCTCAAAGCTGAGAGAATGAAATTTCTTTTGGACTGGCACCACGCTGTGATTCGCGAGCTTGTCGCAACCAAAGATTTTCAGGAAGCTCCAAGCTGGATTGCAAAGCGATTAGGAAACAAGATCACCGAAGCGCAAGCGAAGGAAAGTATCGATCTCATCGCAAAGCTTGGAATGATCCGCAAGAATATCGATGGGAAGTATGAGCAGTCTGAACCGCTTCTCACAACGACGGATGAAGTTCCTTCTCACGTCTTAAGAACTTTGCACCGAACTTACTTGCGTAAGGCCGTAAATTCGATTTTCTCAGTCCCAATGGATAAAAGGGAAATGTCAGGCCTCATGCTTGCGATTCCGCACCACCGACTGAAGGAAATCAAAGAAGAGATCAAAGAATTCCGTAAAAAGGTAAACCGCAAGTACGGTACCGACAAACACGGAGACGAAGTCTACTTCGTCGGCCTCTACATGTACCCGATCACCGGTCGTGGCGAAGCCAACGCTTAAGTCATACCTTTTCCGAATCGCTACGCAATGAGCCGGTAAAAACTCATCCTGCTAAGTAATCTATAGAAAGCAGAGAAAGAAATTTAATCAATCTCTACAGCAGGTGGCATGTAGATATCCAAAACCTTTGAGAATAGATTTCTCATCGTCGCCTTGATCAGATCTTTTTCGAAAACGGTAGGATTTTTTATGTATTCTCCCTCCAACGTAATTGAAAACGAATAAGACTTATCCGTACTTGCGACTTCAAGTTTGTATTCCCAAGTACGAGAACTCTCTTCGTGGGTTGGATAGGGACCGCTTACTTTTTTGAGAATTACTATCGTTCCTGCCGGAATCATACGAGCTTGGTTTGAAGGAGATTTGTTCTGATATACGATCCTTAACTCACTGGAAGCATTCGCCGCGACAGAAATGGGAAAGCGAACTCGTTCGAATTCTGAATCAAATTGAAAAGGTCTTTTGAAAATGAAGACGCTCGACTTCGGTAACTTCTCTAAAAGGAAATCTTCAGGAGCTTTTACGTAGCCTTCGGGTAATTTAAAAGCCGGATCAGAGGCACCCTCTTTTTGCTTACTAGGAACATAAACATCGAAATAAGGCTCTGCAAGCCGGGTGACTGGTGTTCCAGCCGTTGAACCTTGAGAGATTTCTAATCTTAATTTTTTATCAACACTTTCTAGTTTGATTCTCCCGCCGCCAAAAACATTGGTAAGCAAAAATCTTTTACCGGGTTTGATGACTCTTTCTACATCCGACTTAAACACATCGCTATAAATAGACGCGTATAAAAATCCGTTCACAAACATGTAGTGTGCCCCCGCATCGAATTGAAGATGCTTCTTTACAACAAAATAGCTTCCCACGGGAATGAGCATCGACTCGAGGGTATTAGACGCCTTCTCAAACCCCTCGATAACCTCATCTCCGGCTAACACTGGGTTTAAATTTAGAAACAATCCCAAAACACTCAAAAAAACGATTCTCATCACCTACTCCTTCAAAGAATAGCTAAGAACTATCACACCAAAATCACAAAACTATCCCAATAAAATCTAAATGAGCAGATTCTGAGTCAAACTGTTACGGAATTAAAAAATGAGAAAGAATGAAGGGCGTTCCGTCTACGCCCTTTGGGCTACGCCGGACAAGCCTGTTTGTTTTGCCGCTCGCCCGGCATAGCCGAAGGCGAAGACGGGAGAAGGGTACCCGGGGTTCCCTATTCAGAGAACCCCGATGACCGTTAAACTTGCAATTACTCTTTAACTACCCAAACTTTTGTACTCGCAATGACGTCTTCGAATACTCGGATAGGTACCGTGTAAACTCCCAAGGCTTTGATGCTCTCGGTGAGAAGAATATCTTTTTTATCGATCGTGAAGCCTTCGTTTGTGAACGCTTGTTCGATATCTTGAGTGGTGACGGAACCGAAAAGTTTGTCGTTTTCGCCGACTTTTTTGGAAATCGAGCAGGAAGTTTTTTCAAGCTTTGCTTTTAAACCTTCGGCTTCTTTTTTCCGTTTGTTTTTACGGGATTCCATGACTTTCTGTTCGTGTTCGAACGCCTTCATATTATTGACGGTCGCAGGAACTGCGAAGCTTCTTGGAATCAAGTAATTACGCCCATATCCATCACGGACATCGACGATTGCTCCGATCACGCCCAGATTTTTGACGTCTTGTCTTAAAATGACCTTCATACACTGACCTCCTCTAGTTTCACGTCTTGCTTTTCGGCGAGACGATCACGATTTTTTCTGAAAAACCAAGGTGAAAGAACCCCAAGTCCTATCACCGCGTAGAAAGCGACGGTACAAGAAAATACGTACACGATAGCCCTCGCTCCGCGACCTGCTCCTTTGAGAGCCATCGCATTCGAAAGAGTGACGATCCCTTGAATAAAAATAATTGTTCCTAAAACTCTAAAAACCCCGGAAACCAAGTGATGAAACGGGCCAGTCACAGTGGCATTGAGTGCGAAGACCGCAATAAATGCGAGGATGATTGTGTTGGGAACTCGAAGTTGTCTCAAAGCACGGGCGGAATAAGGGTGTGTATCTTTGACCCATTCGAGATGAGCTGCCATTCCCACACTAAACCAGAACAAAAGAATACTGCTCGAAACAAAGAAATACGGCCCCTGATAAATCAGGACCGACCGGATATCCGACCATTGCACAGAGCCGTCGTTTAATTTGATGGACTGTTCCGCAACTTTTAGAAAGCTGTCGATTGCGCGTGTTCCATATTCGAGAATCGTTAGTTTTTCTAACGAGGCGTTCAATAAGAGGGCACCAAAACCAATTGCGGTAGCAATCACTACCGTTGTCGAGAGATTTTTCCAGAAAGGCATCTCATTTTGGTAGTTATCTGCGATATAAATTCCGATCACAAAGCAGAGAACGACCGCAACGACCGGCAACTCAAGCATCACAATGGCGAGGATTGCGCCTAACAAAGTCGCAACCTTCGCCCATGGATTCACTAGTTTTAAATGCGCGTGAATAATGGGCAATGGTGACAAGAAAAATGTCATCATTCCAAGAGAGCAAAGAAAACCCTGCGAGATCACTGCAAGCAGATCGACCTCGATAGGCTCTCTTCGTTCTTCTTTGTCATTCACTAAGCGCATTTAAGAAATCCTAAAAACTAGTTTTGCGCAGTTGTGTACGCCAAGATCGCTAAATGTCTCGAGCGCTTAATTGCGGTCGTGAGCGTTCTTTGGTGTTTTGCGCAGATTCCAGAAATTCGACGTGGAGTGATTTTGAATCTTTCCGACGTGAAATTAGACAAGAGGTACTTGTCTTTATAATCTAGAAGCTGAGGGCTATCTCCACAGAAACGGCAACCCCGGCGCTTTGAGAAAGATCTTTTTTCTCCGCCGCCACCCTTATCGAAATCATCTTTATCGAATCTACCTTTATCTTCAGATGTTTTTCTCATTTTTTCCTCCAATATTTTTAACAATCACTTTTGTTTCAATCACCGGGTCATTACGCCGGTTTTTAAATTTCCGGGACCAGAGGATCCCAGTTACTTCAAGCTTGTGGCCGATTTTTAGCTTTTTTGCTTCGAACTCCGCCATATCCCCTTCGAACTGAAGAGCGATATATCCAACGGAGCTCTCACCAAAAAGCTCTTGAGGAATTGCCAGGGTTACTTCAACCACGGCTTTTCCGGAGGCAGTGTAGGCGAAGGCACCGACTTTAGTGACTTTGCCTTTTAAACTAACAAAGTTTTTAGCAAAGTTCTCATCGGGCGCTTTCGCGCTCACTTCCTTTTTCACTTACGAGTCGCGGCCATGTCCCTGGAAGGAATCGCGACTTTGGAAATCTCTTCCGCCACCGTGTCCGCCTCCCTGGAATTTTTTGCGTTGATCGCGAGCTTCGCGATTCTTTTTGATTTCTTCTTCTGCCAGGGCAATTTGTTTTTTGACCATGTCATAGCTGTAATTTGCATCGACAGCGATGGTCAGATACCGAAGAACATCTGGAGAAATTTTGAAGTGTCTTTCGATTTCTTCAACAACTCCTGATTTTCCGGTGTAACCCAAGACAAGATAGCGGCCGGATCGCTCGTCATCGATCTCGTAGGCCATTTCGCGGACACCCCAATCGTCGCGTCCTAGAAGTTTGCCTTCAAACTTCGTGATGACGTTATCGATTTTGGTGTGGATAGTATTGGCGTCGGATTCAGAAAGGCTAGCCTTTAGAATATAGACAGTTTCATAGTTATTCAGCGTAACAACAGACATTATGAGCTCCTTTCGGTCATAGTCTTTAAGACTGAAGGCTCTACCCCTATGGTAGAGCAAGGAAATTTAGTAGAGCTTGTTTAACAGGGAAGTGGCGTGTTTACAACCTTCTTCGCCATCTTCGAAGAAGTGGGATAAGCTAGGCTTGTGAGTAGTATCGTTCAGAATCCCAAGCCCCAATGGGTTAAGCAGCAGAGATTGCTGCTACTAACTGGTGGAATGGCTTATCTAATTTGGTGGGGTTTGGTCGAACTTTTTCTTCCTGGATCGTATAATCCGCTTCCGAGCCGTCTCCTAGCCACATCTAGTTTTGGACTGGTTTTGATTCTGAGCTACCTTTTTAAGCCAGTCGTACGCCACCTTTCACTGCTTTTCTACGCTTGCGCCTGGCTTACAACGTTCCATTATTTTTATCTGTTTCACCACAACCCTTCGGATTCAAATTGGGTGGTTGGCGCGTATGTGACGGTCGTTGCATTTTGCGCATGTCTGGAAAGTCAGAAGGCACTTCTTTATTATGCCCTTTACGTTGCGGGGCTCTCTCTTTTATTGACGACGTTGGATCCCAACCTTTTAAAAACGGTCTTTCTATCCGGCATGGGAACGATTTTAGCTTTTGCATATTTTGCCCTCCGTACCCGTTTGCAACTTGGAAAAGAATTGAAAGACAATGCGAAAAGATTGCAGGTCCTTTTTGATGCGCTTTTTGAGGGTTTGGTTGTTTCGGAGCGAGGAGAAATCGTCGACTTAAACGGGTCCTTTTTGGCGATGTTTGGTTACACGCGTGAGGAAACTCTTTCAAAATCTGTGAAGGATTTTGTGGTAGTTGAACATCGTGAAACTGTCCAGGCGCATATTGATGGGCAAATCGAGTCGCCTTACGAAGTCACGGGATTAAGGAAAAACGGTTCTGTTTTTCCTATCGAGGTTTACGCTAAGCACCATCTTTTCGAAGGCAAAACGCTTCGAATTACGGCGATTCGGGATATTACGGATTCGAAGAAAATCGAACGCAATCGTCTGCTTTTAGAAGCAAGCCGAGAGGCTTTGAAGATGAGCGATGAGTTCATTTCTATCGCTTCGCATGAGTTAAAAACTCCCCTCACGACTATTAAGATTCAAACTGAAATGGCGCAGCTGAAGTTGCAAAAAGAAGATTCCGTATTTCAGGAAAAAGGCGAGTTGAGGTCGTTTGTTGAGACGGTGAGCCGTCAAGCAGATAGACTGACTCACTTAGTTGAGGATATGCTGTATAGCTCGAAGCTTTCTTTTGGAAAAGTAATTCTCGCTTCGGAGCGTTTCAACCTTTCGGATCTTACACAGAAAACGATTCAAAGCCTTTCGACGTCTTTTAGGCAAGCTCGGTGCGATGTTTCTTTTAGAAGCGAAAATGAGATTTTTATCGAAGCCGATTTAAATAGAATAGAGCAGTTGCTTTTAAACCTGCTTTCAAACTCCCTAAAATACTCTCAAGGAAAACCTATCCTCGTTTCACTTTCCACTGATTCTTCCAACGTAACTCTCACTGTCGAGGATCAAGGAATTGGAATCGCACTTGAAGATCAAGAACGGATTTTCAAACGCTTTGAGCGGGCGGTTTCTTCTAAAAGAATTAGCGGAATGGGACTGGGTCTATTTATTTGCAAACAAATAGTCGAAGCGCACGAAGGACATATTGAGGTTAAAAGTACATTGGGTGAAGGAGCCCGTTTTACGGTGGTTTTGCCTCTTCAACAGAAGGAAACAAAAAGTGTCTGACCCTAAACTCATTCTACTTGCTGAAGATGATTTTGATCTTCACTCGAGTCTGAAACATTTACTGGAAATGCAAGGCTATAGAATTTTCTCAGCCTACAATGGGTTGGAAGCTTTGGAAATTCTCACATCATCTGTGAAGCCGACTTGGGTTCTTCTCGATTTGATGATGCCCGTCATGAATGGCTATGAACTTTTAGAAGAGCTTAGAAAAAGAGGGAAAGTCGCCTCAACTCCTGTGATTGTCGTCTCGG
The DNA here is from genome assembly GCA_937903155.1 of uncultured Bdellovibrionales bacterium. Taxonomy (GTDB): domain Bacteria; phylum Bdellovibrionota; class FAC87; order UBA2466; family UBA2466; genus CALCZU01. The sequence goes on along the minus strand of CALCZU010000127.1, from coordinate 8,680 downwards.
CTGCGGCCGACGCTCAAGCGACGGCGGAAGAATTTGGATTGAAATTTATTCCGAAGCCCATCAACTTTGTGGAATTAATCAAAACACTAAGCTCAGAGCCGAATTCTACCTCTCAGCATCCATAATTTCGAATTCGCCGTCTTCTAAGGTAGGAACTCGATAGCGAACCAGTTTGTTGGGTTCAGAGAGTGTGTTCTTAATGAGTCGAGTCAGCTCTCTAAAAGTCATTTCCTGTGACGTGGACTCTGGAAGTGACAATTTTAAATAGGTTGAATGGGTTCCCCATAGGTCTTTGAGGGTGTCGGCCGTTACTTGAGTTTTTTGATTGAGCCACTCAAAAGGTTCGGAATCGACGAGAATTCCCACACATTTTTTTCTGACGAACCTTAATACCAACGGCACCGCACATCCAAATCCTTCGATTGAGAAAGCTGAAATTTCAGAGTCGGATAAAAGCCATTCCATTTCATCTAAGAGCGTAAAAAATTCTCTCACTTCATTCTGAAAACTGAGAGGCATAGCAACGTCGAGCTCTGGCGAATTACGAGAGAGCCCCTTCAAAAAACCCCAGGGGTAAGGAAGAATCCGCTCCCATAACGAAAACTCTTTGTGCAATTCGATATGAGAGAGAGATTCACCGGGGTGTTTATAAAAGAGCGTTGGCTGATTTTGACCCGCCTCAGCGGGATTTAAATCATAAATAGATTTCCCTGTCCGATAATGGACTCGGGTGAGGAGATGATCTTTCTGCCATTCAAGAAAATCGTGGGAGATATGTTTCAACCCTAAGGACTCAGCCGCCAACTCTTGATTTTCCAAGGAGAGGATTTGACTGGGAAAATAAGGCAATTTCATAAGGTATCCTCTATTTCTTTGAGGTTTCCTACGAGGGCTTCCAAATCTTCTTTGAAATGAATGGGTGTGAAAACTGGTGAGGGAAGCAAAACTTTTCCCTTTCCAACTTTTTGAACTTGAACTCTGTGATTTTGAGAAAGCTGTAAGGTTTTAGTCTGTTCGGGTGAGCCAAACCGCACGAGGGCCATCGTTTGATCGAATTGAGGAAGGCCGAAGGGAAAAATCATATTTTTACCCTGTTCTAGGTTCTGTTGAATCCATTGAATGGAAATCGCTGAGAGGTACTTTCCACAAATCAAGACATGCGTTTTGATGTTTGAAATTTCTTGTGATTCCCACAGAGGAAGCGACGAGAAATTCCAAAAGCGAAACTGCTCTTGGAAGTTTTGGAGAAACTTAAATCCGATGACACTTTGAGGGAGTGCAAAACTTTCGGGAATAAAAGGGTAAAAGGTTTCTGCGCCATCAATAAAAACTCCGTCATAATTCACTTCAACTTCTGCAGAAACTTGTTTTTGCCTGCCAAGAATGACTTTCTTAGGAATCTGACTCGAAAGTTTTTCAATCTCTTTCGCAAAGCTTTTCAAGGAGATGTTTCGTGCCACCTTATAGTCATAAGAAGCAAGCCAGGGCCTTCGGTTTAAAAGGACTTTAAAACCTGTCTTTGACCCGGCGTTCGCAAAGCTGTTAAAGGCAGTTTGGTATTTTTGATTAAGATTATCGATCAATTTATATTCACGTTCGAGGCCTTTTGAAAAACTACCGTTATCTGCGATGGATTGTACATGCGCGTAGATGCCCATATCAAAAAAAACACCTCGGATTGGACCCTCGGGCTCGAGATAAAGTGGAAGGTAGGAAAGTGCCTCTTCGCAAAAAGACAGAAACGATTCTTTTACAGCGGTCTCTTCATACGAAGGGATTTCGGTTAAAAAATAGGGCCCTGAAATCCCGTCCCACTCTCGGGCAGGAACCAGAGCCTTTTGCCCGTTTAGATTCTTAACCCATTCTGGAAAAGCGTATTGCGAGGGGGTAAATCCAAAAACCAATTCCACTTTCAATCCCACCGACGAGGCTACTTGCAAAAATTTTTCGAGTTTGAGTTTAGAAGATTTGGAGAAGTCCCGAATGCCGGGACTGGATTCATGCAATCCCCAGTAAATATTTGAAGCGACGCAATCGAAACCTTCGTTTTTGATCTTCTGAAGACACGACTGCCAGTATTGTGGGAACTCCAGTGCAAAATCGAAATGCGCCGTTTTCGGGTGTTCTCTCATTTTTTTTCAAGTCGCTTTGACAGGATGGGTCCTAGTATAGAATTCTTTTCCGTCAAACTCAAGGTAGGTAAAATTCTTTACCCAGTCGCCGGTATTAATATATCGGCAATTGCGCCCCTGAATTACCGTCGTCACATCATCGGGTAAATGTGTATGCCCCATGATGACGACATCATAACCTTTATCAAAAATTTCTTCGGCCGCTTGACGATAGGTTTGTCGAATCTGTGCTTCCGTTTTGAGGGGCATTGCGACTTGGTATTTTCGTGAAAATTGAGATCCTCTCAGACCCACTTTATAAATCCAGTGTGAGGGTACTGCAGAAAGCACCCAGTGAAAGAGGTCTCGTCTTAAAACATAGCGGAGCAGACGTGTCCCGTAGTCTTTCGAGTTTCCGCGATCTCCATGGGTCATAAAGATTTTTTTACCATTCCAGTTTTCAACGAGCTCATCGGGGTGCACTGAGATGCCGAGAGTTTCGGAAAAAAAAGAGCCGAGTTTGAAATCGTGATTTCCTTCGACATAATGCAACTCGTGGCCGTTTTCTGCGAGAGACTTTAAAACATCAAGGACGCTCTGATACGTCGTCTTTAGAAAATCCGTTGTTCCCGGCCAAACATCAAAGAGATCCCCTAGAATGTAAATTTTTTCGTACTGCGAGGCTTTGTCTTGGAGAAAGCGGCAGAAGAGGCGAGTCTTTACGCTGTGACTGTCTCTTAAATGCACGTCAGAAACGAAGATCGCTTTCATTCATTAGATTTAACATGGGAAAGCCTACAAGGCCAGTTTGAACAAACTCAACGGTTTGGAATCGTGGAATCACTGTTACGATAATCGGAATCGATTGAAACTTCGGTTGGGAGGCGGCGCTCGAGAATTGTTCGTTCTTTGGGAAGTCTTGCGAGCTCTTTTTCAATTTGCAAAAGTTGTCCAATTGCGGGATCGATCATGGCTTCGGTTCGAATTTCATCCGGAGCTTGCAAAGCCCTTAGTGGAAACCGGGAACCGCCGTCTTGGCTCAGCATAAAATAAAACGTAGCCAATACTCCGAAGCAGACCGAAATCGTGTAAAAATTTTGTAATGAGTTTCGCATTTTTTTGAGAATGCAGAGGGAAAATCCCCCCAGATTCATAGCAGTTAACTACAAGAAGCATGCCCCGGGGGAGAAGGCTAAACGTCTGAAATTCAAGATGAATAATAAGCCGGTTTTTTCGTCGTTTAACAAGTTAAGTGCGAAGTAGAGAATCGTTGTGGTGTATTCTTCGAAATAACATCACAATTCAATTCTTTAAAATCAGAATCCGGTATGAAAAACTAATTTACAGTTGTAGAAAAGTTTCGTGGCTAAACTTTTTTCTCCCGCTAAAATAAACTTGGGTCTTGGGATCGTCGGAAGACGTTCGGACGGGTACCATCTTTTGCAAAGTCTCTTCGCGGCTATCGACTTTGGAGATGAAATTTTTATCGAAGCGGCTCCAAAAACCACTGTGGGTTTGGAATGGGCAGAGTCAGCGTTGGTAACGTCCGATCTTCCTTCGGTAGAAAACAATCTCGTAACTCGCCTTCTAAGCGAAATTCCCTCTCAATGGAAAATTCAGATTAAAAAACAGATTCCCATCGGAGGCGGTCTAGGGGGAGGGTCTTCGAATGTGGGGACACTTTTAAAATATTTTGTTTCACTTGATTTGATCTCCAAAACAGATGCCTTGGGCATCGCTAAAAAACTCGGAGCCGATGTTGCTTTCTTTTTGGAATCGCAAAGCTGTTGGGTCACTGGAATCGGAGAACACTGCAGCCCTGTGAAAGCGCCTCTTCATGGAAGCGTTTTACTTGTACTGGTTCCTGAATCCTGTCCCACGCAGACGATTTTTAAGAACTATCGAGATCTTAACCAGCCGTTTTCTTCATCAAGGATTTCTCCGCAGTCAGCGTCAGAGACCTTGGATTATTTAAAGATTGCGACAAATGATTTGGAAGATTCAGTCTGTGCGCATTCTCCGAAGATCTCAGGAGTGCTCAAGCTGCTCCGCAGCAGTTCCAATAATTTCTGCGGTTTATCTGGGAGTGGGTCCAGTTGTTTTCTCCTCTCACCTTATCAGGAAGATTGTGAAGAAAACTTTAAAGAACTTTCGATTTCTCTCCGAAAGTTAGGTTGTAGGACTGTAAACACAAAAATCTTGCACGTTTTCTAGTGTGGTCACCTTGGTCTACAGAAGGAGAGCAACATGGAAATTACAGAAATCAAAATCTTCCCAGTGAATGAAGACAAGCTCAAAGCTTACGTCACCATTATTTTCGACGCTTGCTTTGTGGTCAGAGATTTGAAAATCATCAACGGCAACACGGGCCTCTTCGTTGCAATGCCCAGCAAGAAGCGAAAAGATGGAACCTTCCGCGATATCGCCCATCCTCTTAATAGCGACATGCGAAACGCGATTGAAAAGAAAATTTTAAATCATTACGAAAATGAGCTGAAACAGATGTCAGATTCAGCCAATAAAAGTTTAGCCAATCTTAAACGTCGCGATCCCGACGCAGAATAAATTACTTCGAGGCATTAATCTGGCAGGTCACCCGCACGTAACGGCTTAAGATGCAATCTGGAGTATTTTTCTCTTCCGCTGAGTCTAATTTAAAATAGACATCCATTGTTCGGAATCGATTTGAGGTAATGACTGTGGTCATGATTAAATCGTTTTGTGTCGGATTGGAACTTCTGCGATCGATTTTAACCTTAGCGGGAAGCTGGGTTGAGGCATCGGTTTTTTCGGCCTCTTCATACGTTACTTTGATGACTACCGATTGATCGACACCTGAGAAGGTCGATTCTTCTCTATTGGAAAAGAAAAGTTCGGGACCCGCAATCGATGCCTTATTGCAGGAAACATCTTCTTTATTCGTTTGCTTCGAAAGACCTTTGAAAACGTAGGTGCTCTCGCAACTGACTTTTGGTTCTAAACAGAGAGCAGAGCTTATGATAATGAATTGCGTAAACCCAAAAAGAAAGAATACGTTTCGACCCAAGGCAAAGCGTTTTTGCTGCATGCGTGTCTGACTCCAGGAATATGGTTTAGAGGGAAACGCATCTTAGCGGTTTTAAAGAATGGGATCAAGAAGCAAGAACTGTCACCAGTAAAAAATTCAGTAATTACGGAGCCTTACGCACAAGGGAGTTTGACTCGGCCGGAGCTCCCGATACGGAAGGACTGGCCTGGAATATTCTGAAAGGTCTTAAAATCTGACCGATTTTTTCGTTGAAGCCCACATCTGCTGCGGCCTTTTCCGGCTCAGTTTTTTTCTTTTCCGGCGTAGGGACATTTTCAGAGGTTTCTACGCCTTTGCCGCGCGGGATCGCTCGATGGGGTGGAATCACAATCTTGCCACCTTGGGTGACGAGCGCGAGGCTGGTCTTCATTGCCTCCTCAAATCCTGCAGATTTAAATTTAGGAATCGAGGATGTGACAAGCGCCTTTAACTCAATGTCCACAGCAGAGCTTGCGCCCAACTGAACTGCGTGACGGCCTTTCACTTGGAATCGGAAGCTAATTTCTTTGAAGAAATTATCGATTGCTTGAGCATAGAGTTCTTCCATGAATTGCGGCATTTCTTTATTGTGCGCAGCCGTGGAGAGAAACTCGACGACTTGCGGACGACTTAAGTCCTTGTAGCTTTCGGAAATCGCAAGCTCAAGGGAACGTCTAAACAAGTCGTGCATTTCTGCTTCGTTATTCAGGAGTTTTGTTTTCTCCGAAAAATTGATTTTCGTTTGCTTCGGGTCGAGCGCCCATTGCTCTTGAATCTTCGAGAAAAAGTTTGAGTCCTTTGCAAATGCTTTTTCGACGAAGTGTGAAGAAACTATTTTAACAAACGGTTCCACCGCCTGCTTACCTTCTTCCGTTGCAAGGTAAGCGCCGAAGGTCATCTCGGCGCGGTTTCTCTCATCGTCTTGGTTTTTCGTTTTTCTATCTTCTTCTTTTTTTCCTGTGACAGGGTTGGGGCCGTATTTATCTTGCGCTTTTTCATAAAAAGCCCAAGCGCCGAGAGCGGAACCGCCCGCAATCGCATACGGCGACAATAGAAGAAGCGTCGCACTTCGCTTTTTTCCGCGTTCTTTTCGACTCTCTTGATAGGATTTAGAGACGCTCGCCATTGTCGTAGCGCAACTCTCCTTATAATGGTTGGGAATTTCTGACCAAACCACGAGTTTGTTCGTTCCCAATTCTAAAGTCAGACCGGGTTGGCGTTCTTGCCCATGAATACTGTGACTGACCGCCCCTTGCCGATATTTATGAGGATGCAGCAGCGAAACTCGATTCCGTTCTTCAACCAGGTTTTGATGTTCTCTTTCCTCTGACCGCATGTCATGAATGAAACGAGTCAAAAACCGTTTTGAAACCTCTTGGTGGTTCCAAACCTTCGGATTCGTTTTGTGAGGGGCCCACTTTTGAGTAAATTCTATCTCTTGAGGTTTCATTAATTGTTCTGCATGCTCGGTCACTAATCCAATTAACGCCTCGGAGCTGCCTCGCTCCGTCCAATCGCGAAATGCAGCCTCTAAAAGAACTGAATTAGTAGTTTTTGGAGCGAACTCCGGCGAGTTTCTTAAAAAAGCAATGTAACTATGAACTCGTCGTAAACGTCTCCCGTATTCTTCCGCCGCCTTCATCAATCTCGCTACTCGCTCAGGCTCGGTCTTGGCTAGTTCCGCTAACGCCGCTAAATCGATTTTTAACTCTTCGGTCCGTGCACGGTCAGAACCCCGAGTGGTAAGATATTCCCTTACAACGCGAGTGTTAATAATTGCGGATCCGAGCGAGCTCATAATCTTTGGGAGTTGGGTCGCCGCGAGAAAAGCTAAAATCGTGTAGCCTGCCATCGGGTCGGACACGCTTCCTGAGAGCAGTTGGAGAATGCCGATCGTTTTGTCAGGACCGCCCGCAGCGGCACTAATCAGATCATCTTCCGCTTTCGAATGGCGCGAGAACGATGTCAAAAGGAGAGCGATGACAAGCAGGTTGCTCGTAAACTTTGTAATTTTTATTTTTTGAAAATTTAGGATGCTCATACGTTCCACTGACTCCTTCCCGATTGAGTGTCCAGTGCAACACGTATTCCACGAGCGCCTACCCACTCGCAGGATACAAAACGAGGGAAGAGACCCTCTTTTTGTTCGACAGCTGTCTAAGAAGTTGACGGGTGAAAAAGACGTAATTGATTTTCGGCAATTTTCCTGCGGTGTTGGGCGGGTGTAATGCGCTGCGGTTCAGGTTGATTGTGAAATGGCCGACAAAGTTACGAACTCTTCTCTATGCTACAAATGCGTCTAAATCATATCTTACTCGTACTCGTCCTCTCGATGGGGATGACTGTGTTTGCAGATTCGAATTACCGCTCGCGTATTGGGTTCGATTTTAGAGGTGTGAAGCTTCTCCAACAGAACGGGGTCGGTTGGGTGTCAGGGATGGAATTGGGACGCTACCTTGGGACTTCTAACGTGTATTACGGGATTGGTGCGAAGTATGGCGCTCCTACCGGAGATTCGCCCTCCGATGAGAATCTTTACTATGGCGGAGTGAATCTTGGATTTGATGGCCGGATGAGCAAAGTCTTTATCTACGATTTAGCGATTATGGGCGGATATGGCGCTGGGAAAATCACTCGCCTGAATCAGAACCAAACGAGTTACTATGTCATCGAGCCGTCTGCGGGAATTGGGTTTGCTTTAGGCGGTGGTTGTCGTTTGAAATTTGAATTCGGTTACACTTACATGACGAATGCGCCGAGTTTTACGGGTGCTACTTTTGGTTTTAGAATCGATTTCCGTTCTGCAACTCAAGTTAAAGATATCAACGATTAAATGAAAACAAGAGCACTCTTACGCGGCGAGATTGCTTTCGTCTCCGCTAAAGCTGCGCCGGACAAGTCGTCGCCTTCGGCTCCTCGCAACGACGCTCGTCACGTTCTCAGAGAAGTTTTCTTTTTCCGTTGATGTGGTCGCACATGAAATTTACGACTTGGGTCATTCCCATGTGGGATGTATCTACGACGATCGCGTCTTCAGCGCACTTTAAAGGCGCGAGTTTTCGAGACGAATCGGCTCTGTCCCGGGCGGCATTCTGCTTTAAAATTTCTTTTAGGGTAATCTTTGTATTCCCGTGCGCTTTGAGTTGGTGATAGCGTCTTTCAGCTCTCACTTTGGGATCCGCTGTGACAAAGAATTTGAAATCGACCTTTGGAAAAACAATCGTTCCTATGTCGCGGCCTTCGACGACGACTGGAAACTTCCGGGATAGCTGTTTTCCGAGTCGCCTTTGTTTTGAAGTTAAGAGCGCCCTGACTTTTTTAAACTGACTGACTTTGGAAGCCATCGCACCGATTTTTTGGGTACGGATTTTTTGCCCGAGGTCTTTGTCATTCACTAGGAGCACTTGCGTTTTAGGATCGACAGAAAACTTTAGGGCTCGTGCAATCTGAGCAACCGCCTCCTCGTCGTCCACTTTTTTCTTAACGGAGAAATAGGCGACACTTCGGTACATGGCGCCCGTGT
>CALCZU010000126.1 GCA_937903155.1 uncultured Bdellovibrionales bacterium | reverse complement strand
AGTTTTTTTGCTTCTAAACCGAGAGGCAAAAAAACTAAAAACAGGAACAAAAAGGAGCGTTTCATCAACCCGTGCTTAAAGACCATTCGTAACCCATAGCAAAACGAAAATCCTAAATCTATTTAAAAACAAAGGACTTCGAAGTGCTCGGAAAGACGGTGTTTTCAGGGCTGTAGAAGGCTTAAGTAATCCGCAACCGCGTTCTTAAAATCCCACGCTGCGGTAAAGCCGATTCCTTTTTTCGCGTGCTCAACATCTGCGACCGTGTTGTTTTGGTAGGTTTTTGGATCATAAGGCATGTCAAAAAATTCGGGTTCAAAAGAGGTTTTTAAAACTTCATTTAAAACTTTGATAAGTTCATTGAAAGTCGTTCCGACTCCGGTTCCGACATTGTAAATTCCCGACTTTCCATTCATCGCGCAAAGATTTGCCGCAACGACATCTTTCACATACACAAAATCCCGAACTTGTTCGCCCCATTTAAAAATCCGCGGAGCTTTACCCGCTTTCATCTGGCAAGCGAGATGGTAAATCATCGAAGCGGGACGGCCTTTTGTCGCTTCTCTCAGACCAAAAACATTGAAATAACGAAGCCCTACAATATGACGACGCGCAAATAATTTTTCTGCCATTTCATCGGCCACTAATTTCGACTTTCCGTACGGAGAAAGAATTTCTTTTGGCTGGTCTTCTTTCATGGGAATCGGACCGTTGCCGTAAAGTCCTGCAGTCGAAGCATAGACCAGTTTCGCTTGGTGCTTTTCTGAAAGCTTTAACATTCTCTCAAAGCCTTCGACGTTTTTTTCGAAAACTTCTTGGTCGTTATGATAGCGAGGATCGGTAATCGCTGCTTGATGGAAAATGACATCGAGTTTGTCTTTGACTTCAAATTCGGAAGCGACGTCTTGGGTCAGACAACGTCCTTTAAAACCGCGAAGATTATCCATCTTCGAAGAATGGAAATTATCGACTGCAATGACATCCATTCCCTGACTTTCCAATTCAAAGCAAAGATTGGATCCAATAAATCCCGCACCGCCTGTCACTAACGCTCTCATGGCGAAAGATTTAAACTGAATTGAGACTTGAGAGCAATCAAATTATCGACTAGTTGACCCCCTGCTCTCTTCGACATAAAGTTCTCCGGGTGCACAAGCGTTCTTTCTTAGACAATTTACAGTGGCTCGTCGTCGTGTGTGTCCTTTTTGCACTCTTTCGCGGCAAAGGAAGTCACGCTGTTTTTGTTTTAATCGTGGCACTCATCCCGATTTTACGTTTTGCTTTTAGCGACGCTTACCGAAAAGCCGTGAAGACTCGTTTTCGTGCTTGTTGGGACGAACTGACCTATTTTTCACAAAAACAACTCCCGTTTGTTCCTTTTAAATCGGCGTTTATGCTGGTGGGACTCCCGATTTTAATTCTTTCTCTCTCGAACGGGGTCAATATTTCTTCGATGGATAATTTTCCGACGAGTCTCGTCGCCGCAAGCATCGTCTTAGAAGGGAATACGGAAATCTCAGAATTTCCTCCGACGCCAGAACAAACCGCAGAAAAAATGTGCACTCAGCAACTGCCCATGCCCTATTACTATCGCTGCATCGGACAAAAACTTTATTCGGCCTATCCCGCCGGAATGCTTTTATTCGCAATCCCTTTTACGTTCGTTTCCAAAATCATTGGCACGGATATCCGGAGTGGATACCATCAATGGAGACTCGCAAAATGGACGAGCGCTTGTGTGGCAGCAGTCTCGATGACGGTGTTTTTTCTTCTCGCTTGTCTGGTCACTCAGCCTTTGCCGGCATTCTTAGCGGCTCTTTGTCTCATCACCGGTTCGACGATGTTGACCATTGTAGGTCAGGGTTTATGGACTCAAGGGGGCGTCATGCTAGGCTTTTTGATGGCCCTCTTTTGTGAGTTGAGACAGAAAGAGAAAACAAACTTTCCTTTACTACTTATCACAGCAGTTTCGATCGCCTGGATGCTGAGTTGCCGACTGACGGCCGGCGCTTTGATTATTCCTTTTGGGCTCTGGGTTCTTTCACGATCCTGGCAGCGGGGAATTCTACTTCCGCTCCTCTCACTTATCCTCATTGCTCCCCTTCATTTTTATTACTGGAAAACTTATTCGAATCCGATGGGACCGCAGATGATGATGGCAACCGGGCTCTCCGCTCAATTGGGCCGCCTTTATTGGGCGCCCTTTATCGGTATTTTAATCAGCCCCGTCTGCGGGTTGTTGGTTTATCAGCCCTGGCTTTTGATGGGAGCGCTTTCTTTGAATGCAAAACAAAGAACGAATCGTTTTCCAAAAGGATTTTCTCTCATGCTTCTTTCCGCCATTGCGCTTCACTTATTTATTTTTTGCCACTGGCAGGAGTGGTGGAGTGGAGTGTACGGAACCCGACATCTAACCGAAGTGATTCCTCTTCTCGCTTTACTCCTTTGCCCAACCCTCGCCTATGCTTGGAGTCAAAAAAATCTGAAACCTGTTTTAATCTCTCTGATGATCTTAAGCTGCACCATTCAATGCATCGGCCTCTACGCTCGGGGAGGACTTTGGTACAACGATCCCAAAATTCATAAAGACGGAATCACCGAGCAATCGAAATTATTCGATTGGACTGATCCCCCATTTCTTTATCCTTTTTTACACCCTCGTTGAATTCTCTCGCGAGAGTAGACGTAAAAAAGGGCCAGCAAGACTGACCCTCTTATTTTTGGTAAAATGATTCTTAATGCGTCGCGACGTGCGTCTCATTTTTTGCATTTGTCGTTACGGGTGAGGATGTTTTGGTTTGCTTGGAATCCTTACCAGCCTCAGAAGCATCACTGGATTTAGCTTCTTCGCTTTTACTGCCCATCTTTTTAACGAGGAAAACGCCTACTCCCGCGCCTACGACAGACAATGCGATAGGAATATAGTTTTTACGAACTAAATCGATCGCCTGGGATCCCATCTCCGCTGCCGTTCGCTGTTCAAAAAACTCAGAGGTTTTTGTTAAGCGAGCCGTCACATATTTGCTCGCATCACTTAATGCGCCTCTTTTGGGTGTAAGGGCTTCGATCCGTTTAGTGAGATCTTTAATTTGTTCAACAAAAACGGTTCGCGCGGAATCAAGGTGAGCCATCGGCGTTTCATCCGACTCTTTGTCTGCGTTCTGGGATTTTGAGGAGTCCTTTGATTCCACCGGACTCATTTGCTTCCCTGAATCGGTTTGCTCCTTTTCATTTTGTTTCTCGACCCCTTGCTGAGAACTTGCTTGGGCGTTATTTCCGGAAACGGTTTTCGGCTGAGTCGCGGAAGAAGTGGACTCTTTTTCCGAGGAAACATCGGCTGATTTTGGATTGCCGTTCTCAGAATATCCTTGTTTCGGTTGGGCGCCCTGAAAACCTCTGTTTTGTTTATTAGAATTATTTGATGTTGAACTTTGTTGCATACTTGCTCCTTAAAATACATTTTAAAAAATACGAATCTATTGTCGCGAACCAGTACATCAGCAAGGGCTGTGCCATGAGTGAAAATTTAAACGCTCCGCCCTCAGACGCCTAATACCAAGGCTCTCCGACCCTCCGTTCGAATCGCTCTAAAAACGAACGCCGTTGCGGAGCCTTAAAATGAGTGCGTTAAGGAGATTTTACCAAAAAATCGGATCTTCCTCGGATTCGCCGGATATGCCGTCGATTCTTAAAAAAGAAGTGACTACGACACTTCTTAGGCTAGAATGTCGTTACAAATTTTTACAACGAAGGGAACTTTATGGGATTCAAAAACACAGTTAAAGTGGCCGTCACAGGTGCCGGCGGACAAATCGGATACAGCCTTCTTTTTAGACTGGCTTCGGGAGAAGTTTTTGGCCCAGACACGCAAGTAGAATTAAGTCTGCTTGAACTCCCTGTCGCCATTAAAGCCGCCGAAGGGACCGCCATGGAAATAGATGACTGCGCCTTCCCAACGCTCAAAAAAATCAATATTTGCGACTCGCCAGAAAAAGCTTTTGAAGGAATCCATTGGGGACTCTTCGTCGGATCCAAACCGCGTGGACCCGGAATGGAAAGAAATGATCTCATTAAAGACAACGGACCTATCTTCGTGTCTCAAGGAAGAGCGCTTGAAAAGGCAGACAAAAACGTCCGCGTTTTAGTCGTTGGAAATCCTTGCAACACAAACGCGCTGATTGCTCTTAAAAATAGCAAGAGTGTTCCCTCTTCTTCATTTTTCGCAATGACGATGCTCGATGAAAACCGTGCAAAAACTCAATTAGCCATTAAAGCCGGTTGCAATGTCGGCGAAGTGAAAAACTTAGCCATCTGGGGAAATCATTCCTCCACCATGGTTCCTGATTTTGAAAATTCAAAAATTGCAGGACAAGCTTGCACCCAAAAAATCACAGACAAGAAATGGCTCGAAGACGATTTCTTGAAAATTGTGCAAAAAAGAGGTGCCGCGATCATCGATGCTCGAGGAAAATCCTCCGCCGCTTCCGCTGCATCGGCCTGTATTGATCACGTCAAAAGAATTACCCATAAAACTCCGGATGGAGAATGGTTCTCGGGCGCGATTTTAAGTGATGGCAATCCCTACGGTATCCCCAGTGGATTGATGTTCTCGTTCCCCCTGCGTTCGAACGGCAATGGTGGTGTCGAAGTCGTCTCGGGATTAAAGCTTTCGGATTGGACAAAGCAGAAAATCGCTTTAACGGTCAAAGAATTAGAAGAAGAAAAAGCGGTTGTCCGAGACCTATTAGGCTAAGGCTTGCTTTTAGGCAGGATTCCTTGTTAAAAGAGCTACCTCTGTATCGGGGCGGTTAGCTCAGCTGGATAGAGCACATGGCTTCGAACCATGGGGTCAGGGGTTCGAATCCCTTACCGCCCATATTCAAATCGCTTAGCGATTTGAATCCTTAATATTAATCTTAAGATTAATCATTAATCTTTACCGGCATCCTCTCTTCAGCGAAAATCCTTGCTATGTCAGAACTCTGTCTTCAAGAAAAATTCGCTCCTAGAAATGCCTGCTTTGGATGTGGTCCCGCCAATCCAAAAGGCCTGCACGTCCGCAGCTTCCCCCAAAACGACGTTGTGATCGCCGATTGGAAACCAGAACCACATCATGAGGCTTTCCCTGGAGTTCTCAACGGCGGGATTATCGGTTCGCTTTTAGACTGCCACTGCAACTGGACGGCTGCGTACACGCTCATGAAAAATTCGAGTGAAAACCACCCGCCCTGTACTGTGACTGCAGAGTACAGCATTAAACTTCTTAGACCGACGCCCACCAACGTCGTGCTACACCTTGAAGCAAAATCGGTTGAAACAAAAGCAGATCGTTGTGTCATCGAGGGCGTTCTCACTGCAAACGGCAAGGCGTGCGCAACTTGCAAGGGAACCTTTGTCGCCGTTCAACCCGGGCATCCCGCTTACCATCGCTGGTGAATATCCACGCGCGAGAGTGACGACTCGTTTCGACGTATGTTATTATTTATGGGCTTGCCAAAACCCGTTAAAATAATTTTTTTGTTTCTAGTATGGTCGGTATTTTCAACTTCCGCAGAAGTCGCACAGCCTGAAATTGTCTCATTCTTTTTAAGTGTTCCCTACAATCCGCTGATTATTACTTGGGATGAAGAAAGTAGTCTCAAAGCAATTCAGTACGAAAAGGGCGAAATTCCCTTCACTCTACTCAACGGAACTCTCAGAGACGGCTACCAAATCCTCGTGAATAATTCGCCGATTCAAGTGAGAGAGAATCGAAAGTTCGAAATCAAAGTGGGTTTGAGATACGACGAACGAGAATTTTCCTTAACCATTATTGATCCTCAGCAACATCAATCGACTTACCACTTCACTTATCGATGGAAGAAAGAAAAGACTCTTCCCTTTCTTCGAATGAAAGTGCGCGAAAATGGCGAAGAAATTTTTGTCATTAAAAAAGTGAGCGATACCTTCATCGCCGATGAGTGGGTGAGTTTTACTTGGAAAGAACCTAAATTTTACGAAAAGCCCACGAATCCCGATTGGGCACGACATGTGCGCGCGGGATTTATCGCGGCTTATACGAAGAGCGGCGGCTCATCGAGTTCTCTTCTCTTTGCTTGGAGTCCGATGTGGAAAATCAGTCAAACCTACTCATTCCGAGCGGCACTCATGGGGTCCATTTTAAGATACAATGCGACGAATCTCTTGTATCTCGGAGATCTCTCGGCCTACGGGGGCTATGAGCTTCGGTATTTCCTAGTCGAGCTAGGACTCGGTGCTCAGACCTGGTTTGCGAATGGTGGACTGTCGCCCGTCGCACACGTCGTCTTTGGGACGTCTTTGGAAAAACTTTCGCTCAAACCCTGGGCCGAAAGAAATTGGTTAGGTTGGATAGAATCCCTATCCTTGGGATACACGTCGACCTACCATCAATCCGGATTGAATCACGAAATCACACTCCAACTCGGAATGGGTTTTTAATTCATTCTTCGGTCAAACGATGGAACTGATGTTCAAGCGTTTTTAGTTGGCCTTTGTGAAGGTATTGATAGTTTTTCAGAATGACTTGGCCACTCACTTCATCCCAAGTGAATCTGCGAATATTTCCATTATCCGTCACGCGAAGTTCGTAACTGATTGCAGAATCGGAGACCGTTGTCTTAGTGATAGTAACATTCTCTAACGGAAAATATTGGTCGTTCGGATCGCAACCTTCCGGAAAGCATGTCGAAAAAGACATGAGCCAGATATCGTCATCCAACACTACAGTTCCGACGGTAAAGTTATGCGGCTTTTCGCCGTCAATGAGATCAATCGCGTATCGTCCTGAAATACGCTGAAAGAAATTGAGTGGAACTTCTGTCACAGTGGTGAGCGAATCATTCGCAAAACTCAGACAAGAAAAGACAAAGAGAAAAAGGGCAGCACGCATAGGCACTCCTTAAAAAACAGGTTTATGACTTGAAGCGCTAGGTGTGAATGATTGTGTAATGCTTAAACTAGGTGTCGGTCTTAGTGTAGCAAGGCTGTAGCTGAGGACGGGTGATTTGAGAACTCTGTCGGGACAAATGTTATCAGCTTTCTTCGAAGACGAGTCCGCTGAAAGCCACTAGGGGAAGAACGCCCCCTCTACTGCACCGCATAGAGAATGGTATAAAACCATATGGACTTCTTGTATTTGGCTCGTTTCTTTGCCGTCTGCAATCACGCAAAAATCTGCCAAATCTTTTACGACGCCACCGGTAAATCCTGTGAAGACAATCGAAGGTAATTTCATCGCTCGACATTGTTCTAAAGCGCGCACAATGTTTTTTGATTTGCCTGAAGTCGTAATTCCTAAGAAAACATCTCCGGTCCTCATCTTCCCTTCGATTTGCCTCGCAAAAATTTCGTCGTAGCTAAAATCATTTCCAATCGCTGTGAGAATCGAAGTGTCGACCGTCAGTGCTTCCGCAGGAAGCGCCTTCCTCGGTTTTGCAAGCTTACTCACAAATTCTGCAGCTAAGTGCTGAGCATCGGCCGCAGATCCGCCATTGCCCGCAATATAAAGTCGTCCGCCGTTTTTATAGGCGTTCACTACGAGTTCAACCACTTCTCCGAAATTTCGCAATTGCTCGGCATTTAAAAGCATTTTTTGCTTTGCGGAAATCGAACCTTCTAAATTTTTCTTTAAGATTTCTGTGTATTTTTCCATCATAAGAGTAAAGCTCTACGGTGTTTAACGGTCGGCTGTCTTCTGGGAGTGCCTCATTCCCATTTTGAATTGAATGTAAGAACTTTTCAAGTCCTTTAGCCACGGCAGACTCTTGCGTGCTTTGCCTTTCGCGTAAGTTTTCAGATCACGCAATGCACTCGAAGTCAGCGGCATTCGATTAAAACCTAAATCGTAGCGGGCCATTTTCTGAAGCAGTTCCGGGTACTCCCGCTCCAAAATACATTCTTCCCAATACTCATAATTCATGCCCCGCGACGCGCTTTCAAGATGCACGCCTTCCAAATAGCCCAAGTGGATATTTTTTAGTCCTGCTTTTTGACATTCTAAGTTAAAAGCAACGTCTCCAAAACCATTGGCCAAATCCAATTCGCGAAACCCACCTAAGTTTTCATAGGTCGAACGCTTCATTAAACAAGCCGCAAACGTATTTCCAAAAACCTCACGAGTGCAATGAGAAAAGCCTTCAGCGTTTTGCTCATTTCCGATTCTCACCAGACGGCTTTCGCCTCCTAAATGTGCCGTGAGTCCCGCATGTTGAATTCGACCGTCCTGATAACGGAGAAGACAGCCGACGGTTCCTACATAAGGTAGCGCCACCCAGCCCAACATTTCTTTCAAACGATCCTCGTCTTTTAAAAAGACATCGTTGTTGAGAAGAAACAAAAATTCACCCTTAGCGTAATTTTCAATCGCCCAATTGTGCATATGACCGAAATTAAAAGGATGCGTGTAATCCACTAACGTATGAGCAATTTCTGCAGTAGAAAGAAAATCCTTTAGCTTTTGCAATTCGCTTGGCTTAGATTGGTTATTAATCAGAATCGCTTCGAAAGGAACATTTCCCGCAAATCTTTTGAAATTCTCAAGCGCTTTTTGAGTCCAATCCGCTTTGTCTTTAAAGCAAACTAAAACAGAGACTTTTGCTTGGACCGCGACAGACGCATCGGGAAGGACATTCCAGTCCGTCTCATTTTTGAGGACGTGGCAGGTCAGCCCGCTCGCATTGAGTCCCTCTAGAAGTTTTCCGTATTCATGATCCGAGACTTTCGGACTCTCATTCGCTATTCGCCGAACGCCATAAATCGGAACTAAACGCCAATTCGAATTTAACCGAGCCAAATGGATTAAAAAAAGATGCTCGTGGAGCGCGGGACAGGACTCATCAAAAGAATGGATGAGTTCTTTTCTTAATACCCACAAGCGCCCTACGTAATTCTGATTGAGAAGACTTAAGTAACTGTATTCGAGTTTTGAAAAGAGCTTTTCTGATTTCTCTTCCTCGATGACTTCATTGCAATAAAGAAGATCTGAAGCCGTTTTTTGAATCTCGACCGCAAAATGAAACAAAAGCGACGGATTGAGGATTTCTCCAGAATTTAAAACTCCGACGTAATTTCCAACCGCTTTGATAAAGCCAAAATTTTTCTTAGCCGCATCCGAAAAAAGAGATTCGGATTTTATAATCCGTACTTTTTTGTCTTTTACCTGAGTGATTTCCGAAATGAGAGGAGAATCGACAAAGTCGACCTCATCAAAAACAACGACCAACTCCCAAAACGGATAAGATTGATTCTTTAAACTCTCATACGTTTTTAAAAAAGATTCGGGACCGGTTTCTTCCGCGACAGGCATGACCCATGAGAAAACAATTTCCTCTTTAAAAAGTCGGATGCGAGACGTTTCGTCTTGGCATTTTTTCCAAATTTCTTTCGAAGACTCTTTACGGCCGTAGGTCGCCCACGAATAGTCTGTGAAAAATGAATTCACAGAGACGCCTCAGTTACGGGAGCGAATGCATTAGGATTGCCTTTGCAAAAGTCTAGGTACTGCTCGACCATTTGATCGGGAGTTCCCTCGGCTTTGATCTTTCCGTGATCGAGTACGATCACTCGATTGCAGAAACGCTTGATGTAACCCAAATCATGGGCGACGAGGATAAGGATCTTCGAATTTTCGACAAAGTTCTCGAGTCTACGATTCGCCTTAGAAATAAAGACCGCGTCTCCTCCCGCATAAAGTTCATCTAAGATGAGAATATCGGGCGGAACTTCAGTCGCGATGGTAAACGCCAATCGTAAATGCATCCCAGTCGAATAATATTTCACGGGCATGTCGATAAATTCTTCAAGCTCCGAGAATTGAACAATCGAATCTAAGCGGCTGCGAATACTCTTCTTCGAAATCCCTAAAATCGAGCCATTTAAGTACGCGTTCTCACGGCCTGTGAGCTCAGGATTAAAACCTGCACCGATTTCGATGAGCGGCGCAATTCTTCCCTGAACGGTAACACTTCCTTCAGTCGGTCTGTAAATCTTACTGATGACTTTGAGAAGCGTACTTTTGCCCGCGCCATTGCGTCCGATAATTCCAAGTCGGTCGCCTTCTTTGATATTTAAATTGACGTGTTTTAACCCCCAGAAATCCGATTTTGAGGGAGGACGGTTTTTGTACCACGACGGAGGTCTGAACATCCGCATCGCCGCTTCTTTCAGACCACTGGCGTGCCCGTGGTATTTTCTGAACTTTACTGACACATTGTTGAGTTCAATCAGCGCATCCACAGTTCACATCCTAAAAACCAAATCCTCGTCCTTCGAGCCCAAAAAGAGAAGGCCCACGAGCAAAGTGCCCGCAGAGACGACGGTTGCGACCCACCAATCCGTTGGGCTTGGCAGAACTCCTTCGTGAAGGAGTTTTTGAAAGAGAATAATAATTCGATAAATCGGATTAAGTCCCAAGTAGTACGCGTACTTCGCGGGAAGCAAGTTGACGGGATACATGATGGGAGTCGCAAAATACAAAAGTTGTAAGAACACTCCCATCAGATATTGAACGTCTCTAAAATATACGGTCATTACACTCACCAGCAGCGAGACGCCTAAAGAAAACGCAAAAAGGATAAGGGTAGCCAACGGCAAAGCCACAATCACCCAAGAAAACTGATAGCCAAACACCGCTGCGAGAATCGCCAGAGCTAAAAACGAAAATGCAAAATCGACGGCTCGAACCAAAAGTTTGCTTAAAGGGAAAATGATTTTCGGCAGGTAAATCTTTTTAATAAAATTTTCGTTTTCTAAAAGACAAGTCGCACTCAAAACGGTCGAACTTTGGAAAAAATTCCACGCTAAGAGGCCCGAAAAAAGATAAAGGCTGTAGTCTTTGATCCCGCGGTTCACGATATGAGAAAAAACTAACGCCAAAACCGAAAGCTGCATCAAAGGATTTAAAAGCGACCAAAAATACCCAAGGAATGTCCTTTTGTATTTCACTTTGAGTTCTTGCGAGAGAATATTCGAAAGCACTTCGCGGTAGCGGTAAACTTCCAAAAACGTATTTTTGAGTTGGAACACCATCAAGGCAGTTCCCTCGCCATCTGAAGAAGCGTCGTTACGATCTTAATATTTTCATCTTTTAATTTTTTACTTTCGGCTTCACCCTTGCCGGTCAAAACCAAAAAGCTTTCTTTGACGCCTAAGTTCTCACCCAATCGAACGTCGCACTCTTTGTCTCCGACAACGAAACTTTCTGCAAAATTAACGGTCTGTCCCGAAAACTCTCTGGGGACTAGGCCAATTTCAGGTTTTCGGCATTTGCAGTGATCATCGGGATGGTGGAAACAATAAGAAAATTCCGCAATCTCGACTTCATTTTCTTTTAAGAGTTCGCAAATTTTATTGTGAACCGCTTTAAATTCGGAGTCATGGATAATTCCCCGCCCTACTCCAGACTGATTGCTCACCACAAAAAGCGTGTAGCCTTTTTTTTGCATGAGTTTAAGACCATCGATGACTTCAGGCAAAAGGCGAATCTGTTCGGGATCGCGTGGGTAGTGGAGATCTTCGACTAAGGTTCCGTCTCTGTCTAAGAATACCGCCTTCATCACACGACCTTATTCTTGAGAAGATCATCTTGGTGCAAAATTCCGAGGAGTTTCCCCTGATCGTTTTGAACCAAAAGATGATGAACGCGATTTACTTCCATCATTTCTCGCGCTTCAACCGCGAGCGAAGTTTCTGCAATATGTTTTGGTTTTTTGGTCATCAAGTCGATGGCCTTAGCATCTTTGCCAAATTTCTGAGATTGAAAATAGCGTCTTAAATCTCCGTCCGTGATAATTCCCAAAACTTTTTCGTCTTTTACAACGACTGCCACTCCCAGTCGCTTTTGAGTCATGACGAGTAATACTTTTTCAAATGACTCATCCGGAGACACCATGGGAAGCGCATCATCTTTATGCATGAGCTCTCCGACTCGCAAGTAGAGACGTCGTCCTAAGCTTCCTCCTGGGTGTAAGCGTCCAAAATCTTTTTCTGTAAATCCTCTCAGTTGCATTAAGACCGTCGCAACCGCATCCCCTAACGCCATCATCAAAGTAGTGGACGTTGTCGGAGCGAGTCCCAAAGGACAAGCTTCTTCCGAAAGATAAACGGAGAGTGTTAAGGCTGCTTGTTTAGAAAGGCTACTCGTTAAATTTCCGGTGACGGCGATCACGGGAATGCCAATTTCTTTCGCATGTCTTAATACGTAACTGAGTTCGGCGGTTTCTCCGCTGTAGCTGAGAGCAATTAAAATATCGCCTTGGCGAATGATTCCTAAATCTCCGTGAGACGCTTCGGCGGGATTAATAAAATAACTTTTTGTACCGGTGCTTAAGAAAGTCGAAAACCATTTGCGAGCGACGAGCCCTGATTTTCCCATGCCGGTTAAAACAACCGTGCCTTGGCAGGCAAAAATCATCTCGCATGCTTTTGAAAAATTTTCGTCGAGATAGTTTACGTAAGCCGCAAGCGCTTCGGCTTCTTTTCGTAACGTATTTCGTCCGATTAAAACGAGATCACTTTCCATGAGTAACCTCAGCAATTTGTTTTGCCTTCACGATTAAATTTTCAAGATCCGCAAGTGGCCAAGCATTGGGCCCATCCGATTTAGCTTGAGACGGATCGGGATGGGTCTCCGCGAAAAATCCTGCAACTCCGACGGCCGCTCCCGCGCGGGTTAAAAAAGGAATTGCCTCTCGAATTCCCCCAGTCCGATTGCCTTCGCCACCCGGAAGCTGAACTGAATGGGTCACATCTAAAATTAAATTTGCGCCTTTAGAAATCATTTCGGGGAAACCCGCGAAATCCACCACGAGACGTTGATAGCCGAAGGTCACTCCACGTTCGGTAATCCAGTGGTGTTTTGCACCAAAATTTTTCAACTTAGAAACGAGTTGGCCGACATTCGAAGGAGCGACAAATTGCCCTTTTTTCAAATTGACCAACTTCCCGGTTTTGCAGCAGGCTTCGATGAGATCCGTCTGCCTGCAAAGAAAAGCAGGAATCTGCAAAATATCGACGACCTCAGCGACTGCCTTCACTTGAGAGGTTTCGTGGACGTCGGTCACAATGGGAAGTTCAAAGGTATCGCGAACCCAAGCCAATTCTTTGAGGCCTTCGTAAACCCCAGGTCCCCTAAAACTTTCAAACGAAGTGCGATTGGCTTTATCAAAACTCGCTTTAAAAACGATCGAGATAGAATGTTTTTCGGAAATCTTTTTTACCGTTTCAGCAATCTTCGCAAGGGTCTCGCGGTTTTCAATGACACAAGGACCTGTGATCCAAAAAGGATTATCATAATGCACTGCATTAGTAATTTGAGAAAGGCACTTATCGACACTAGTCATTTGGGCCCATCCTAAGTCGAATGCTGTACCACGGCAAGTTGTCCTTCAAAAACAGCTTACTCGTGATTATTCTTCCGGTTTTTTAAGACTTTGCTCGATTTTTTCACGGGTCCACAGAGGCGAGTATTTCCAGTCTGAAATGGACGTCAGAACCTTCTGCACCCCGTCTTCTAGACTCGTCGAGGGTTTCCAACCCAAGAGCTGTTTGATCTTTGTAATATCGGCGCAAGTTTTATCGGCTTCGTTCGCGTGGCGAGCGATTGGGGTCGTCGCTCCTCCGCCTAAAAGTTTGACCAAAGTGTTGATGCTGGTCGATTGCCCGCTGCCGACATTTAAAACTTCGCCCGAAAGTTCGGATTCGGCCGCCATCATGAGCGCATCTACCACATCTGCGACGTAGATGAAGTCACGAGACTGGGTTCCATCACCCGCAATCGTAAAAGGTTCGTGATTGAGTTTTTGAGTCAGAAACACTTGGAAGACTTCTCCGAAGGTTTTGCGGCTCCGCGCACGGGGACCATAGACATTAAAAATTCTCAAAGACAGAGCCGGGATTCCGTAGATCCTCTCCCAGTGAAGAATATTTTGTTCTGCTTGATACTGAGTCAGTGCGTCCGGCGATTCGGGAAGAATCGCTGTCAGTTCAGAGGTCGGAACTCGCTCGGGTATCCCGTAGCAGGACGACGAGGCAGCATAAATAATGCGTTGAACGCCTTTTGCTCTCGAAGCTTCTAAGACGGCTGCCGTCCCTTCGACATTTACCTTGTGATAAATCAGAGGATTCTGGAGAGAAAAATTCGCATCGGCTCGAGACGCCAGATGGAAAACCCAATTCACTCCGTTGAAAGAATGTTTAATCAAGTCAAATTGCGAGATATCGACTTTGACAATCGCAAGCCGGGGATTGTTTTTATGAGCTTCGAGATTCTCGAGTCGCCCATGGGAGAAATCGTCGAGGACAACGACTTCATATCCTTGTTTCAGGCAAGCATCTACGAGATGACTGCCGATAAAACCCGCCCCACCGGTGATCAAAATTTTCTTTTGTTTCATGCGAGTAGTTTACCCTTGTTACCCGGAAGAACCAAAAGCGACGCGTTGTTACGCTCCTCACCGATAACAAAAGCACCCTTTTGCAACGAGATTAGATCTGTCATTGCGAGGGTGCGCAGCACCCGCGGCAACCTTCCCAGTTCAGCACACA
>CALCZU010000125.1 GCA_937903155.1 uncultured Bdellovibrionales bacterium | reverse complement strand
CAAATTTAGCGACGGAACCTTTGAAAAACGAATGAAAATCTCGAGTCGCGATTCTCAAAGGTGCATTGCCGGGCTCTGGAATCACATTGAACTGGTTTAGCGGAGTGGTTTTTCGAAGCATTCCATTTTTAAAAATACTCACCGTTCCTGTCGGTGCGTTCACTTGAGCGTGCGTATCAATCACGACCGCCACATGGATCCATTCTTTCACTTTCACTACATCTTGAAAATACGATCCCGATCCCAAACCCCCTTGTCGATTAAAAGCATATCCAGAAATTCGATTCGGTCTCGATGCTGAATTTTGGTACGAGTACATTCGACCTGCATATTCGAAATCTCCCATTTCTCCCTTCCCGGCCCAGTAAACATACCCATCGCTCTCACTTTGCGGAAAATTCAGTGTATAGGGCCGAATCCAAGCTTCGAAAGTCAAAGCTCCGTTCTTAGGGACAGAAAGACTCCAGTGAGAAGGCACTTCAAGATATTCGTTTTGTCCGTTGAAAACGACGGCAGTATCTCCATTGGGAAGCGAACTTTTCAAAACCGAACTTCCCTGCAGAAAGTACACTCCGTGATTTTTATTTCCCGAAAGATCCTTTTCTTTGCCATTGGAATTGGGGCCTTTCATCGCAAAATAGAGAACCGGCTTATCATTGAGAACCGTTGAATCGTAGGATGAAGCTTTGAGTTCTTGAAACGTGAGTCCCCATCCCAAAATGCAAATCAGAATAGAATAGTTTGTTTTCACACATTGTCCTTTCAGAGATCCTATCGTCTCTCTCTAACGCGTAAAACGAGGCCGGAAAGGCTCACAAAGATCACAACACGTTTATGCTACGCGTAACCCTTTTCGATTTTCATTTGAATTTTTATCGATTAATTTTCAATATCTGGGGGAAAAAAGAATGCAACTCGGTAAAACACTACGCCAAAACTCGGCCTTTCTCTATTTGATATTCCTGATAATCTTGACTGCCCCATCATTTGCGGATGAGTTATCGACTTGGGCGCAACACTCTCGCCCCCTCTTTTTAGAAAACCTTTTAAAGAATATTTCTCCTGAAGGGACTGTTCGAGGAACAGTGATTGCATCTCCCTCGCGCGAAAATCCAAATTATTATTTTCACTGGGTTCGGGATTCGAGTCTCGTCATGCAAACGATACTCAATGAATACCAAAAGGCATCGAACCCAACACTCAAAAATAAATATTTACAAAAGATTGAAGACTTTATTCGATTGAGCAAAGCGAACCAAGCGGCGGCCTCTCAAGTGACCGCTTATGCAGTCGCACGCTTCAATGTTGACGGTACAATTCCCTCTGATAAATGGCCCTCACCTCAGGACGACGGTCCGGCTCTGCGGGCAGTTTTCTTCATCCGCCTTGCGCAGATTTGGATCGCCGAGGGACATAGCGACTGGGTGAAAGAAAAACTCTACAACTCACAAACTCAATCCCTCATCAAGTCCGATTTAGAATTTACGTCCCACTCTTGGCAAAGAACCTCGTATGATCTTTGGGAAGAACTGCATGGACACCATTTCTTTACTCGAATCGCTCAAAGACGGGCTCTCATAGAAGGTGGCAAACTCGCTCTCGTGCTTCACGACTACGACGCCGGAGGTTGGTATCTCAAGCAAGCCGATCTGCTCCAAAATCAAATGCTGAATTACTGGAACGAAAATAAAGGCTATCTTTTGGGCTCTTTAAACGTGGATGGCGGAATTCAATATAAAACGAGTCAACTCGATACCTCAGTCCTTCTAGGGGTTCTGTACAATTCATTGCAAGATGGATTCTACTCACTCACCGATTCAAAAGTTTTATCGACGGTTTCGAAACTCGGTCAGACCTTTCGTCAGCTTTACGGCATTAATCAAAAAAATCTTCGCGGCATTGCCATTGGACGTTATCCAGAAGATCGTTACGATGGAATTTCAGGCGATACCCAAGGAAGCCCCTGGTTTTTAACAACGGTTGCTTTTGCCGAATACTATTACAAAGTCGCAAAAATATTCCGAGCCGAAGGACGAATCTCGGTTAACTCCAGAAACCTCGACTTTTTCCAGTCTTTGAACGTTGGAAGATTTACCCAAGGCGATGTTTTTCCCAAATCGGATAAGACTTTCCAGCTCATTTTGGCGAAAATCCGCGAAACGGGAGACGATTATCTTTGGAGAGTGATGCATCATGGGTTATCTAATGGATCGCTCAGTGAGCAGTTCAACCGCAACTCAGGTTATATGCAAGGGGCAAACGACTTGAGTTGGAGTTACTCTGCGGTTGTTGATGCTTTGGATGCTAGAAATAAACCATGACCGTTTCAAATCTAACGCCTGAACTTTTTCTCAAAGCACGGAAAAATATTTCCTCCTACGTGAGGAAAACCCCTCTCATCCCTTTCGATTTTTTGAATCGCGAAAATGGAAGAAATGTTCTTTTAAAATGCGAGAACATGCAGGTGACGGGATCTTTTAAGATCCGAGGGGCCACAAATTGCGTCGTTGAAAATATGGCTAAAGCAAAAAAGGCAGGCGTCATCGCGGCCTCTGCCGGCAACCATGCACAGGGTGTAGCGGCGATTTGCAGTATGTTGGGAATTCGAGCCACCATCGTCATGCCGACCATGACCCCCGTCATTAAAATCCAAAACACCAAACGTTGGGGAGCCGAAACCGTTTTAGAAGGCAGTGTTTATAATGAGTCTTTCGATCATGCGATGAAACTGGCTGAAGCCAAAGGCTATCTCTTCGTGCATCCGTACCGAGACGAGCAAGTCATTGCGGGACAGGGAACCATCGGCCTCGAGCTTTTAGAAGATCCCTTATTCGAGTCCTGTGAAGCGATCATAATTCCTATAGGAGGCGGCGGCCTCATCTCAGGAATTTCAAAAGTTTTAAAAGCGAAGAAGAAAAACTTAAAAGTTTACGGAGTCACCGCCGAAAGTGCGCCTGCGACTTACAAATCTTATAAGAGCGGACAAATTCTCTCTCAAGCGCCTTCTTTCACACTGGCGGAAGGGGTCGCGACAAAAACGACAGATGAAACGATGCTTAAACGCATTCAAGACTCCGTCGACGATGTTTTTTCCATCTCCGAAAATTCGATTGCTCATGCGATTGCGCTCTTAGCAGAACATGGAAAAATCTTAGCTGAAGGATCGGCAGCCCTTTCGGTAGCAGCCATTTTAGAAGGCTCAGTTCCCGAAAAAAATGTGACGGCACTCATTTCGGGAGGAAATATTGATCTTCCCGCACTCGGACACGTGCTTCAACACGGCCTTGCCCATCAAGGAAGACTCGTCCGACTTCTAATTACGATTACCGACCGACCCGGCGGACTCAATAAAGTTACGGAAGTCCTAGGACAAGTCGGCGCAAACATCATTCAGATTTTCCATCAAAGAGCGACACTTCACACGAAGATTGGCGAAGCCAATATTGAAGTTGATATTGAATCCAAGGGACACGACCACACCGGCGAAATTATCCAAGAGCTGACAAAGCGCGGGTTCAAGGTGAATCGTGTGGATTAAACCCTTTTTCCTGACCCTCTTTTTTTCAAATCTCGTCTTCGCCGCAAATCTGAGCATGAGGTATGAAACACCTCTTATCTCATCGACTCAAGACTCTCTCCGAAGTTCCACGTGGGCATTTTATCCGGAGTGGAAATTAACGCCGACTTTAAGTTTTCGCTCAGGCGCAAAACTAGGATTTTATCCCACATTTTCACCCGATAGTTTTCGTTACAAAGCTGAGATTTCGTACCAACCTTTTTATTTTATCGAAGCATCGGTCAGACTCACTCACGAAACGCTTTTAACGACGACAGCCACCGTCAACAACGGACTTTATTGGGTCACACTCTCCCCCCTTCCCTTCGAATTCGTCCAAATTTTTGCCTCCGTCGGCTGGTATCAAAGACTGATTCTCCTCAGTCGAGCGACCATCGTCCCCAGTTTCCGCTCGTCGTTTACCGAACATGATTTTGCTTTCGAACTCGGACTCAAATTCAAAATCACCGACAGCATTCGTTTTTACTTGAAAGCGGCGACGTTCGAAGAACTCGAAGTTTACAATATGAATCATCCTTTTGGAGAAATCGGCGGAAGTTACAAAACAGGATGGGACAATTGGCAGATTTATTCATTTGCAAGATACCAAGGCCTCCTCGGATTCGGCAGAATGGACACCTTCCTTTTCGCAATCGGCGCAAAGACCGTTCTTTAATAAAATCAAGGCCAAGGGTAAGATAATTCCAATTGTATAAGTCAATTTTGGGGGATGAAATGAGATTCAGCATAGTTTTCATTTGTCTATTTAACGCGTGTCTTCTTCGTGCTGAAAATCATGTCCCTTCCCCCTCGAGAAACGGAACGTCAAATCCTCAGAACCAAGCTAAAGGATTTCTATTCAGCGAGGCGATTTTTGATTCATCGTTAAAGGCCGTCGAGATGCGATTTTCTCTTTCAGAAAGATTATCGAAGACTTCCTCTGTGGACCAGTTTAAAAAAAGTGGGTTCCCACAAGAATTTAAAGACCAGTTGAAGTATTTTGGATGCATCGATCATCAAACTCTACAATTGCACTGTTCAGAATCGAAAGCAGGACAAAAACAGATCCCGCTCTTTGAACAATCGCCAAATAGCAATGCCGTGTCGAAACTTCTGGATACGGTGGTCTTGCTTCCGTCTCCAGCTGGAGGAACGGCGTTTCTAATTAGTTCTCATGGGTATGCCATCACAAATTGGCATGTGGTGTTCAGTTCACTTAATGGCAGGCCCGAAATGAAAAAAATTAGTGAAGAAGGAGTAGATCCTAAGTCTTTTCCAAATGGAATCAAAATCGGAGATTCATTATTCGGAGAACCCGCTAGCGAGATGAAAAACCAGAATGGGATGGATAGGGAGCGATTTTCCCGTGAGATATACGTGATCGCGACCCCTCCTCATTCGGCGCAGAAAGAAAAGAATAATCCAATGGATGATTGGGTAATCGTAAAAATAGTTCCTAAAGATAAACTTCATAACAAAAACCTGCCCTTTCTTTCGCTTGATTCGGCCCCGATGAATTCACAAAGAAGCCGAATTCTTCAACCATTTATTTTTGGATTTCCCGGCACCATAGGAAGTTTTCCAAACGGCAGTGTGGTGATTGCGGAAACTCGTGCCATGCTAATTCCTGCCGTCGTCTCTAAGTTCGGAGATAAGGATTCAAACGGAGCTGATATGGGGGAAAACGTCTTTAGCCCCTTTAGCGGGAAAGTGTCACTCAACTTTCGTCAGACGAAAGGTAGCGGTCATTTTTCGATCCCGTAATAAAGTTTGAGTTCTCTAAGCCTGCTTTGAGGATTCCGGGATGTCGGAAATTGAAACTCAAAGCGCCTCAGCCCTCGCCGGATTAAATCCTCAGACCCTTTTGGAGTGGGAAGGTCGAAAGCTTAAGTACCGAGTTCCTTTCCAGGAATTAAAAATCCTGAAAAGGAACTTGGTACCGAGATTGTGGCCATTAAGTTCATTTTATCGTCAAAATAAAAGTACCGTGATCTACTACAGCTTTTACTTCAAAGCCCAATGCTTCAATCAAAGACCTGTAAGTCTGTTCTCTGAAACAATCAGATCCGGTATTCAAGATTATGGTCGCTCCAGGTTTTGATACTCGGTATATTTCATTCAACCCTTGTATCCATACGACCAAGTTCTCTTGAGGAACAAATTTGGCGGTGGCCCCATCCCCTATTAAGTCGAGATGGTCATAAGCAAAAACGGACTGCCACGAGAATATCACGTCAAAACTCTTGTCATTGAAAGGGAGCCTGGTTAGATCCGCTTCAACAAAATTATCTTTTTGATCGCGTTGCCAAGATTTGAGAACTAGGTCTACGCCGATGACTGTGGAACTATCCCCCTGTTTCTTTTTTTCTAAAGACAAATCTACTACTAACTGCCCATCGCCGGTCCCGAGATCTAAAAAGGATTTCCCTTTTAGACGGTCGATCGTAAGAAATGGTGCCAGAGTAGGCTCTCCACGAAAATGAGCTAGGCCGCGGTTAGTACGATCGTATTCGGTTACTCGAGATTTTCCTTCTATCCTTCGGACCGCACGGACTTTCTGACCATCTTCGACTAAGACCGCTAAAGCATCTCCGCACCTAAATGTCCCGGGGATCGCCATTCTTCCTAAGAAAATTAAGAAGAGAAAAAGCACTGAAAAATAAATTCTCACCGTATTAACCCCGCCTCAGTGTAAGACCAAGTATACAATGCGCATGTTGAAGTTCGTGTCGATTGATCGAACCTTGTACGAAGTTAGGACGGTAATGTATCGGAGAGCTATGCACACCAGAGAAACCTGCAATGGAAAGGCCATTTCTGAATCTAGGGCAACCGCTAGGTCTAGCGAGTATTCATTGTGAATACAAAAACACAGTCATAGCCTCTTTCTGCAATCGCAGGGGAGAAGTGAAAGTGTCATTCGTTTTTACTTGAAAGCGGCGAAGTTCGAAGAACTCGAAGTTTACAATATGGACCATCCTTTTGGAGAAGTCGGTGGAAGTTACAAAACCGGATGGGACAATTGGCAGATTTATTCCTTTGCAAGATACCAAGGTCTACTCGGATTCGGAAGAATGGACACCTTCCTTTTCGCAATCGGCGCAAAGACCGTTCTTTAATAGAAGTAATGCCATTGTATAGTTAACGTTTTATATGTCTCTTTTAAAGAGACACACATTGAGTCCTTTTACATTGCGCGCCATATTGAGAACTGTTATCTGACTATCCATGTTAAGGACGGTACTCACAAATTACAGCCAAGAAGCTGGAGATTTCAGGATTTATCTTCAGACAGAATTCCTTAGAAGAACGAAGAGAAATCCCAAGTATTCATTAAGGGCGTTTGCAAAAACGCTTGGAATCGAGCCCTCAGCGCTGTCCAAAATCATTGGTGGCAAGCGCAGTATTAGTCGGAGCCAATTCCGTAAGCTTGCTCACAAACTTTCTCTCTCCCCCTCTCAAACTGAAATGTATTCCAAAAATATACAAGAATGCAGGGGACGCAGCACTGGGCAAAAGAAGGCGCTTATATTGCTGCCTTCTTATCAGCAGCTTACTGAGGATGCCTTCCAAATTATTGCAGATTGGTACCACTACGCAATTTTGGAATTAATTGCCCTTAAGGGATTTCGTCCAGATCCTAAGTGGATAGCAAAAAAACTTAATCTAAGTTTGTCGGAAGTAAGCATTGCATTGGAGAGGTTGCAAAGACTTAAAATGTTAGAAATAAAAAATAATAAATGGGTGGATAAATCTCAAAACATTACAAATATTAGCGGCGATTTTACTAACGCAGCTAAAAAGTCATTGCAAAAACAAATTTTAGAGAAGGCTTTGATTGCTATCGATGAAGTTCCGTTTTCAAAACGTAATCACACAAGTATGACCATGGCTATAGACAGTCAACTTCTCCCAAAAGCAAATGATTGCATAGTCAAATTTAGAAGAGAGCTTTGCGCAATTTTACAAGAGAGCAAGAATAAAGATGCGGTTTACGAACTTGGAGTTGCTTTGTTTCCAGTTACCCAAACTTTAAAACATGTAGGAGAATAAAAATGAAAGTTATCACTGTTATGTTCGGTGTTTTGCTTAGTTTATCGAGTGTCTTTGCAGGAAAAGAAGGCGGTGGTGGGGATTCCTATTCATTGGAATTTACGTCGCTGGCCCATGCAATTTCCGAACAACTGACTAGCCGTCAAGTAGTAATTAATAATGTAGATCCTGCCCTGTTTTCATCTCGCGTAGCGGACTTAAAGGTGGTTACTCAAGACAGAACTCTTCTAAACAATGCGGAAGTGGATGCTATTAACTATCCATCTGAATCAAAAATCGACCTCAACCGAACTCGTTGGGCGTTATATGGAGATGACATTCAAAGGAAGATGAATCTCGTCTTTCACGAAGTTGTATCACTCATGGGATTAAAGGATGATAGGTACCAAATTTCAAGAATCTATCTTGCGAAGGTCGATAGTTTCCCAATCTTACAGAGGACAAAAGCGGATGCATATAGTTTCTGCATAGGAAAAGTTGCCGAGACTCATAAGAATTGGTCTGTAGAATCCATTAAAGCAGCCTGCAATAATTCTAATCCTAATTGTGTAGGTAGATTAGTGCCATTTAGGTCAACCTGGGCTCCACAATCCTTAGTAGAAACTTGTAATAATAATGCCCATCCGCATTGCGTACAGATAGTTGCTAAAACAAATCCAAATTGGGCGCCTCAGTATGTTAATGCAGCCTGCATTGGCAATACAGCAGAATGTGTAGCGTATGTTGCACCCTCAAGACCAGGTTGGTTGCCAGAATATTTGATTAGTATGTGTTCCAAGTAATAGGAGAATAAAAGGTGTCACCTTTTTCCTTTCGCTTAAGAAAGCATCGGACATTATTACAAATATATCCAAGTCGGATAAATATTCCTGAATGAAAAAAGAGATCTGATTAAATAAATTCACACTTATGTATCGGTGTCGGCTCATACAAACTATTTTTTCCTCGGTCGATCTGTATAAAAAATAACTGAGTCGATAGTGAGCTGAACAAAAGAAAACAGTTTCGAAAAAGTTAAGGTATTAAGTTTGACTTAAAAACTCATCGGATTAAAAGCTGATTTGGGGGATATGCACATTGGTTGGGCACGTCCTCCTTAATTAAAAAATAATAAGGAGTAATATGAATAAATTAAAATTAGCTGCGTTAACATTATGTCTTGGAGCCGTCGCAGTCGTTTCTTTTGGATCTTTCTCTGCGAACAAAACAGCTAATGTGGATGTAGCAAGTACCAAAGCAGGATGTACTAGCAATACACAATGTCCTAGATATAGCTTTTGCTATTGGGATGGCCGTGTAGAAGGTTATTGCGGTAACGGCACCTCACTAACTGGAACAGTAGTGGAATAAATTGTGTCATCAAGCTTGATAGCGAATAAAAAAATGAACGGCTTTAAAAGAGAAAAACTTTTTATCTCGGTTTTGCTCTTAGTAGTGTGTTTTTTCTTCCTATCAAGCTTTTTACGTTCCGAAAAAAAAATCACTCAGCTAATAGCCGTGGAACTGAAAAGTTTTCAGCTTGCAGATCAGAAGTTTTCGAGAGTTTGGTTGAGAGAGGGGGTAATCGCTGCCTCCGACGATAGTAAAAAAGTAATTTCTGGCAAAGAACTTATCAAAGGCCAGTTCAAAGGCTATGACAGCGAAGGCCGGGATGTCATTTTGAGGATTGAATCTTACGACTCGAAAGGCACTCTTAATGGACTTCCTACCTATCAATTTTCTTACTTTTCAAAAAAGACAAAAGAATGGAAAAGTATTTGTAAGCCCGATTACCGTGGCGCAGAAAGCGCCGTTTTGATATCGGGTTTTTGGGATTCTAAGGGCAGTAAAATAGACAAGAATGAATTGTTTACGGTGGGGTGCACGAGTGGCGCAATTGGCAAATGCGCCATGTGGGGGTACGTCCCTTGGTCAAAATATCAGTCACATTCATTAGAAGAACTTCACCAAGCTTGCACGCGCATGGTGAAAGCAGACTATTGGGGCACGGGAGAAACATTTACAAAGGATGGCACTCCAATTTTCTTTTCGGATAAATACGGAATTAATCGAGGTGACGCGCCTGAAAATATGATTTTTGAGGCGGCATGGGATTCGGCGGGAGCTATCTTTGCCGAACGTCCCCGTTTTCAAAAACTTTTGAAACGACCGCAAACTTTTCCGATCAAATCTTCGGGAGAAAAGCAAGGGCTTATTGTTAATTATTCGATTCCCCAGTAAGAAAATTAGTTTACTTTTTCTCGTTGTTTTTTATTCTCAGCTGTGGGGGGCGTGCTTTGATTTAGATGTTTGGCTCAAACAACATCCCGAAATAAGTGATTACGTTACTTGGCAAGATGCAGGAAATATCAAGAAATGGAAAGACTGGAAGCCGTCAGATCGAAAACTTCTGAAACATTTTTACGATAGCGCTTGCAGAAAAAATAGATCTCTCAATCATAAAAGCTCAATTTTCGGCCTTCCTGAAATTTTGGCAAATCAGAAAAACCTTGAAGATAACGATTTTGGTAAGACCGTTTTTTCTTATGAAACTGCGAAAAAATATTATCTTTCATCGTTGGCACTGACTTTCTCACATGAACTGGGAAAAATGCTTCCTTGGACGTTTTCTGCCAGTTCGCGCGAACAACTCCAAGAGCTGCTCGACAGTCGCACCTTTTTCGAGTGGCAGTCGCCAGAAAATGGTTACGTGGTGAATGAAGATAAAGGAGGATTAAGCTCTCCATCACCGCCAGATTTGGTCTACAATTTTCTGAGATCGCACAATATTGTTCAGGCATCGCGCAGAAAAACAATTTTAAGTTTTATCCAGTGGGCAGGCCAGTTAACACATGACTTTCGACCTCTAGATGAAGAGTGGAAAAAGTTTCCTCGAGAGTCGACGCGTTTTCTCGACGGATTTTGGCATTTTAGGGGGTTCCCTCCCGTGTTATCCGTTTTAAAAGGAACTCAACAAACTGTAAGTTTGTCATTTGAAACGAAGCCCACTCACTGGACGGCGGGATGCTGGGGAACAGCGGGTTTATTTAAAAATGTTTTACGAGCGGTAAATATCCCTGTCGAAATTAGGCAAGTTGCTAACCATGCATTGCTGTATTTTCCTTCTGAAGACATTTTCTTAAGTCACGGAGATGATCCCTACGATCAGTTTTATTTTCATTCCCCAACCCCGGATGAAATTTTTATAGACGGTTCTGAGTGGAAAAACCTGTTTGGCGAAAAAAATTCAGCACGAAAAAATATCGCTATTGGCCCGGCAAGGTCTGCTATCAAACACCTCCCCCCGTATCTCATGAGCCTGTATTGTAAGGACGTTAAAGCAAATACAAAAATTGACTCTGGAATGGTTTACAATGAGCTGAAAAACTTTTTCTCTTTGTTAGAATTAAAAACATCAAAACTTTGGGAAAGGCTTAGGGAAAAGGGATGTGCAGGTGAAAGTGTCACTTTCATCTTGGATAGCAGCCTCACAACGCACTAAATTCACTACCTAAAAGCGTGCTCCCCTCCGATCGTTGCTTTTGGTTATTTATGTCTCTATGGTTGTTGATTAAGGAGCAGGACGATGCCTAAGAAACCCAATGATCCCATGAAACTTCAAAAACTGACTCACGCCAGAATGCCCGCCACCGTGCAATTGGTCTGTGAAGTGAGGGATGAACTAAAGGCAGACATCGTATCCGTTCGTGAAGAGGTGAACTCTGTTCGCCATGAAGTGAACTCCGTGCGCCATGAAGTAAACTCTGTTCGCCACGAGTTGAAAGCAAAGATTAACGAAGTAAAAAGCGATATTCAGAAAGTGCTAAGTTCCGTTCACCGCACCCAAACGTTGATGGAAGAACAACGCAGCGAAAATCGTGTCGTATTGGACGGGCTGATAACTGTCAACGAACACCAAAATCGTATCGAGCTTGAACTTCAGGATATGCAGAAGACAATCGGACTTCTCGCAAGTCGATAAGCTTAAGTACCAAGATTACTAAGTCGGTAACGGGTGTCGTCACACCTTGCCGCCATCGATTGACTCCACTCGGCTTTGTTTTTAAATATCCTTTGGGGTCGGTTTCCCATCAAATTTGTTGTAGTGACATGGAGGTCCTTATCAATGAATCTAAATAAACTTTTAATCGTGGCGGCGCTAACGGGTGCAGTAACATTTGCCAATGAGATCAATTTGACTTCCGGAGGTTCGACGCAAGTCGGGCATACAAAAATCACTTGTGACGCTGTTCCTGTAGTCCCGCTCCCGCCTTCTGTCGTGACCTCTTATTGTGTTCCTTGTGAGTACTCCGAGTATGACAACCACCCACATAACACCTTACACTACAGAGGGTATAAATTTTTTATTAACACTGTGCTTTCCGATGGAACCATGACTAAGCGAGAGGAAGCATTTGATTTTGAGTGCGTTGGTTTTTCCAATTGCAATGTGAAGTATTTCTCTGCCGCTAAAGCAGAGGACGCGTGCAACGAAATGTACAAACGCGTTCCCTTATGCAGGTAGTGAAATACTAACTTATTAAATTAGAAAAAATTCAGGTTCAGAATGGGGTCTCGTTTTGAAGTTACGTTAATCAATCAATTTAACTTCGTACTTAATTTCACCCTCATTGACTTGAACCTGAACAAAAAAGTGGTGATTGAGCGGTCTCATTTTTCTTCCACCACCGCCGCCCGCGACGACATATTCGACACCCTCAACATCTTGGATTCCAAATCCGTGATAGTGGCCTCCGAGCCACCCTTTCACACTGTGGTTGGCCGCAAGCTTCATCAGTCGCATCGATTCGACTTCGTTCGAGAGTTTTAAATACGTCCGCTGCCCCGGAATCATCGGGAGATAATGGCTTAAAATAAAAACATTTTGGGGAAGCGCTTTATTCAGTTCTCCTCTTAACCAATCCTCTTGCTTGTCTCCGACGACGCCATCCGCGGTATCGAGCACGATAAACCGAGAATTTCCCGCATCCACTGTAAATCGAGAAGCTCCCTGGAGTTCGCGGTAGGATTTCCATCCGTCGTGAAAAACATCGTGATTTCCGATCACAGGAATCACTTTTCCATTCCAACCCGTCGCGGTGATTGCAGCTTTCACCGCCAAAACATCGTCCCTTTCGCCGGTATCAACGATATCCCCTAAAAGAGCAACGAAACTATCTCCCTCGGCCTTGGCTTGATTTAGAATCGCGGTCAGTCTCGTCGTATTTTGTCCGCCCACGTGAGTGTCTCCGACAATCGCGAAGGTAAATTGATTGGGATTTGCGATTGAAATCTGGGTCACGGGCGCCGCCAATGTCTCACTCTCGGTGAGTCTCTCATCATGCGTACTCCGGCTGCCACAAGCGGCAATGACGACAATAAAAAGAATCACGATCTTTTTCATGAACGACCATCCTAGCAATCTATTCTTGCCGGATAAAGCTAGATTCCGCTAAGCTAAAAATGACTAGGGCACAACGCGTTATTTATGACATCAAATTTAATACAAACAGAATATCTAGAACTCTGGAAAGAGTACGGAATTGAAGAAATTCCGTTCGCGGCTCCAGTCCGGGCCAAAACGATTCTTCCGACTCCGCCCGAAATGCCTCTCGAAAAAACTGAAGGACCGGTTTCCATCAACTCTCTTTCGCTCGAATCTATCCAGGCATCGATTGGAAACTGCAAACGCTGCGGACTTTGTCGCGAAAGAACAACCATCGTATTCGGTGCGGGGAATGCCAAAGCGAAACTCATGTTTATCGGCGAAGGCCCCGGCGAAGAAGAAGATCGCCAAGGACTTCCTTTCGTAGGACCCGCAGGGCAACTTCTTACAAAGATCATCGAAGCCATGGGTTTAAAAAGAGACGACGTTTACATCGCCAATATCGTCAAATGCCGTCCCCCTCAAAATCGCAATCCTTTTCCCAATGAAATTGAAAACTGTACACCGTTTTTAAAAGCGCAAATTGATTTTGTGAAACCAAAACTCATCGTTGCACTCGGGTTAACGGCCGCAAAATTTTTGACGACGAAAGATACCACGATGTCTAATCTGCGAGGCAAGATGCAGACGCTTGCGTGGGATTCTAATATCGCACTTCTACCGACGTATCATCCTTCGTATCTTCTGCGAAATCCCTCCGCCAAAAAGATCGTCTGGGAGGATATGAAGATCGCGAAATCGAAATTGACCCAGCTCAGTTAACATCTGCCTGTGCAATGCGTTAATCTTATTGTTTGTTAACGAATCTATCGTCGAAGAATATCTAAAAAGCCAAGCTCAGCTGAAAATAAGAGCTCACCCCAAATTCAAGGAGACTCATGAAAAACGTTCTGTTTTTGTCATGTTGTATTTTCTCGTTCTTATCTTCTGCCGCAACCTCTTTTCCCGAATCTTTTGACCTCAGAAATGTGAATGGAAAAAACTATGTCTCCTCGGTGAAAAATCAATCGGGTGGAACGTGCTGGACGCACGCGACAATGGCGGCGATCGAAGGGAATCTCTTGCTCAATGGAACGTGGGCAAACAACGGTGAAAGCGGTGAGCCCAATTTAGCGGAGTACCACTTAGATTGGTGGAATGGGTTTAATCAACACAATAATCCCGATGTGACCGGAACATCGGGCCTTGAGGTTCACGAAGGTGGAGATTACCGAGTAGCGGCAGCCTACCTCTCTCGAGGTGTGGGTGTTGTTCGTGAGGTCGACGGTCAATCTTTTTCCAAGCCACCTGAGCTGACAAAACCCAGCTACCACCATTACTACGTCCGCGACATCGAATGGATGGACTCGGGAACGGATCTCAAAAATATCAACACGATCAAACAAAGCTTGATGGAAAACGGAGTGGTCGGAACCGCACTCGCGTGGGAAGACCATCTTTATTCTGGGAATCAGTTCTATCAGCCCCCTTCGGATAAATCCGAACCAAATCATGCGGTCGCCATCATCGGATGGGATGACACACGAAAAACTCAAGCCCCGAAAAATGGAGCGTGGCTTGTGAAAAATAGTTGGGGAATTTATTGGGGAACTAAAGGGTATTTCTGGATCTCCTATTACGATAAAGTGTCAGGACAACATCCCGAAATGGGAGCAGTTGCTTTTAAAAATACCGAGCGTATGCAATTCAGCAAAATCTACTCGCACGATACTCACGGATGGCGGGATACCAAAGCAAATGTTCAAGATGCTTTCAATGCGTTTGCCGCAACGGGTTCGCAAAACGGAAAACGAGAAGTCTTAAAAGCGGTGAGCTTTTACACGACGGCCGACAACGTGAGATTTCTGGTCAGCATTTACAAAAAATTTGAAAACGGAGAGCTTGGAGAATTGGTATCTTTAAAAGATGGAACGATTTCGCAACGTGGGTTTCATACAGTCGATCTCGATTCTAAAATCTATCTCGGGAATCAAGAAAAGTTCTACGTTAAAGTCAGTCTCTCCCAAGGCGGACACGCTTTTGACCGCACCTCTGACGTGCCGGTTCTCTTAGGTTCGAAATCCAGAGTCATCGTTCCGTCTAAAGCGAGCCCAGGTGAAAGTTTTTATCAAAATCAAAGCCATTGGATCGATCTGACCAAAGACGATTCAAGCGCAAATTTCTGCATCAAAGCGCTGACTGTCGTCGAATAGCAGACACAATTAGCTATTTTGCTGACTCCGGGATATATCTTCTGGGATGTCTTTTTCGGCCCGCATTCATGCACTTTTTCGAGATCCTGTGAGTGGACTCACTCACCTTGTCGGCGCGGCTTTAGGACTGTTAGGCCTGCTTTATTTAGTGGAAGAAACAAATCCTCTTCACTCGACTCGACATACCGCCGCAGCGGTTGTCTTTGGAGTGAGTATGATTCTTCTCTACCTTTCGAGCGCCGCATATCATCTCCTGCATGTCGCTCCTGAAACACGATTAGTTTTAAGACGAATCGATCACGCACTCATCTTCACTTTAATCGCGGGAAGCTACACACCTTATTGCTTAGTCACTCTGAAAGAGACTTGGGGCCCGAAGCTTCTCATCGTCATTTGGGGTGTGGCCGTTTTCGGTTTGCTCTTGAGCATCTTTTGGATTCAAGCGCCCCGCTGGCTTACCACAGCCCTTTATCTCAGTATGGGATGGATGATTGTCTTTATCTACCCCACTCTGAAACAGTTCTTAGATCCCAATGCGCTCACCTGGCTTTGGATCGGAGGATTTTCTTACTCATTGGGTGCCATCATCTATGCCATCAAATGGCCCAATCCGTACCCACCGGTTTTTGGCTTCCACGAGATTTGGCATCTTTTCGTTTTAGGCGGAAGCGCGTCTCATTTTGTCAGCGTGTTAATCGCGCTTAAGGCGTAAAGTTTAAAAAGTTTCGCCGATTCCGTATTTCGGAGAGCCGGCATAAATCGCATTGGCCTTAGAAACTTGCGCTTCTAACGCAGCTTTACGATTTTGGCTCGCAGGATGAGTTGAAAGAAATTCAGGAGGCGAACCTTTCGTCACTTCGCTAAACCGGTCCCAAAAACGAGGCGCTTCTTTCGGATCATATCCGGCTCGCGCCATGTACGTGAGTCCGATTTCATCGGCTTCCGATTCATTTGAGCGGCTGAATGGAAGCATAACACCGACCTGGCTTCCGACACCTAAAGCCGCTAATAAAAGATTTTTTTCAGTACTTTGATTTTGCCCCAGAATCGCAGAAAAACCGACGAGTCCAATTTGAGTTCCCAAAGCCACCGTCATACGCTGACCTCCGTGACGAGCCGTCGCATGCGCCACTTCATGTCCCATCACTGCTGCCAACGCTGCCTCATTCTGACAGACGCTTAAGATACCCGTGTAAATCGCGACTTTTCCCCCCGGAAGACAAAACGCATTTTGTTCTTTCGATTCGAGAAGTTTAAATTCCCACTGGTACTCGGGCTTGTTGGCAGATTTTGCAATCCGCGCCCCGACGCGCTGAACGATTTCATTCCAACGCGCATTGCTTGAGACTTTTTCTTTTTTTAAAACTTCCGAGTAAGCCTGAAGTCCCATTTGGGATTCTTCATTTTCACTCGTAATGATAAACGCTTGGCGACCCGATTCAGGAGTCGTGACACAAGCAGAAAAGGAAAGGACACACAAAACGACTAAAAAGCCGTTACAGATTTTAACTAACAACTCATCGCCTCTTTCGGCATATATCGTTTTTCAACGCCATCGAGAAATTCATAAAGCGATTCTAAAACTTCGCCGACCACCGCAACCGCTCGGTCTTCTGACTCTTGATTCGGACAAAGGGTTTGCAAAATTTTGGCTTCCGTTTCAGCGTGATGAATGTCGTAGTGTTGGTGTGCTTTAAAAAACTGCAACGTCGATTCTTCAGTAACACCGTAGAAAGATTTTAGACCTTCAATTTTTTGTCCCGCGATTTCAGGTTGTTGTTTTTCATAAGCATAGAGTGCTGCCACTCCATCGGCTAAATTCGCGCTCGAAGAATGCTTTCGCAAAACTCTTAAAAGATGTTCTGTTTCGTCGGAGTGAAAATGCGATTTCACTTCTTCACGACTGACACCCATTCCTTCAGCGAATCGTAACCAGAGTTCAGGGTGGTTTTCTGTGCCCTGCTCTTCATGAATTAAATTTTCGAGAAGCCCCTGACGGATTTCTGGATTTTCGCAACGCGCGTGCATACTGCTTAAAAACCGAGGAAACTCTTTTTCAAACGGATAGTATTCTTTGGCATAACCTTGGAGCTCTTCTTTAGAAAGTTTTCCCGCCTGCCAGCGTGTGTAGAATGAGTGATTGAGCATATGTTTGCTGTGAATTTTTTCTTCTAACTTAGCGCGTAATGATTGCATGAGACATCCTTTTGAAAGACGGTTTCCGATTCGAATCCGGGGCTAATATACAAACGGAATTTCGATTCGGCAATGCTTTCCAAATCGGATTTGTCAGGGTACTACCTCAGAATGCAAAAAATCGAATTTAAGTGGCTTCGAAACACCCTCCTTTTAGCACTTCTTGTGGCCTGCTGGGTCACAGCGGTTCATTTCGAAATTGACCTCGTCAACCTCTACCATGCTTCGATTTTTCTCAATACGGATGTCGCCCGCGTCTACATGAAAAACGAACCGTATGGACGTTACTTTTATGGTCCGATCTCGCTGGTTTTAATCAAGCCTTTGGGACTAATGAGTTGGACGGTCGTAAAGTATCTTTGGATAGCGCTTCAAACGATCTGCTTCGTCGCGTTTTGGAGACTTCTCTACAAAGTCTACCCTTTCCTAATCGAAAAAAAATCCCATTGGTTTTGGGTGGTGATTCTCATTGTCGCTATCAATCCGATTCATAATAACTTTCAAAGCAATAATATTCAGTTGATGCTTGCCGCAGTTCTGCTCTTGTCTGAAACCTGGAGCTGGGAGAAAAATCAAAAAGCGTTTTGGGGAGGCGTCCTCGTTTCCGTCGCGGCCATGATCAAAGTTTTCCCGGCCTTTATCGCGGTTTATTATTTTTTGGTAAAACCTACAAAGGTAAAAGCGGGTGTTGTCGCGGGAGTGCTGATTTCACTCATCTTACCGTTTATCGTTTTTGGAATCCACGATGCCCAAATTCTTTATCGAGGGTTTTTTGAGCATCTATTCACTTATAACAACGAAGAAAACTCCTTCGTCAAAAACCAAGACATTCTCTGTTTGCCA
Source organism: uncultured Bdellovibrionales bacterium (assembly GCA_937903155.1). GTDB lineage: Bacteria > Bdellovibrionota > FAC87 > UBA2466 > UBA2466 > CALCZU01. Next base: position 18,097 of record CALCZU010000125.1, on the reverse strand, counting down.
AGCCTTATCGCAAGGCTTTTCATCGATTCAGGCGAAAAAACGGCGTCTCTCATCAACAAGGGCGCAATCTTACTGATCTCGGGAGTTTTCTTTCTTGCAAGTATCAAAGCGAGCCGAGACCAGTGGGATCGAAAAACATCTCTGCGCTATTTGGCACTAGCTTGGGCGCTGATGGCACTTCTCAACCCCAGCACTCGACCTCATTATTTTATTTTTTATATTCCTGCATTCGCAGTTCTATTGGAAGTCATTCGAGAACACACCGCTACTTTGTGGGTCAAAGCAGTCACTGTTTTATCCGTGATCCTCATAGCGTTCACAGCGCAAGGAGTGGTTGGAAAACAGTTAAATGATCAATTAGAAGCCTTAAGTTTTCCCACATGGGGAATGATTATCCTGTGTATCGGCGTTGCAGGATTGATGATGTCAAAGCCAACGAAGAATCTGCCCGCTTAACTTAGCGGTGATGACGTCTGTGTTTGCGATGCGAACGGTGTGAAACCTTGTGTTTCCGTCCACCACGCCCGTGCTTTTTAAAACTAGAATACCGTTTAGCAACTCCATAACTGCGGGAGCTGCTAGAACCTGCGCTATAGTGACCAAAGCGTGTTCCAAAATAAGGGATCTTTTTGACGATCGTGTGCATCGCAGGTTTCAATCCGTTACGGAAAGTCCCTTGTTTGTAAAGGCTATATCCCCCAAACGCGAGCCCAGCAATAATCGCAACCGGAATCAAATTCTGAAGAAACTCGCGAACCTTATATAAAAAACTACTCATAGACTCTCCTTAAAGCGGAGACGCACAAAGGCCGTCTCTCTCGTGCGACACGTATCGCAAGGACGATGCCGAAGCCGCCAAGAATGAACTTTGATAAGTGGATCTAACAACTTATTGAAAGATCGCGTATTCCCCAGGACTTCACTAGGGATGTAAAACTGTTAGACGGTGGGGCGTAGAGTGTCGCTTCGGGCAGAAAAATTAGAAATTGTGGGATCCGCTTATGTTAGAGAGGATTTTTCGAAACGTCTTGGCATGGCACTGCGGATCAGAGCGTTGCTATCTTGCAATCCAGGACCGCCGCAGCTTAATCCCACAATTTCTAATTTTTCTCCCCTCTACGATCTTTTCTAAACAAAAGTCGCAAAACCCGTCGTTGAGAGGAGCGAAGCGACGAAGCAATCTCGATTTAGCGTGAGAGAATTCACGAGAGGTTACGAATAACCAGCTCTTAAATTATCGGTGAGGATACGGAGGAGGTCAGAAGTTCACTTGCGGTCTTTTCCGTTTTCGTGGCGTGTAGGCGATGAGGCCAAGCGTTTCGAGTTCGTTCTTGTGAACATACTGAATGACTTGTTTAAATGCTTTTCCCCAATCGATGATGCGGGTGTATGGGATGGTGGACCACAGTTTTATCTTGCTGAGCTTTGCGATTTGACCGGAGGTGGCTCGTAAGAAATTCTTAAAGCCTTCTTTGGTCTTTGCTTTCACGCACATATGGATATGGTTGCCGCAGATAGCGACCTTGTAGAGATTTACGTAGAATCTCTTCGACTCTTTTTGAAGAATAGAGCGAATGGGTTGATTTTTCCTCGTAAAGGAAGTGCTTCCTTTCGCATTGTCTGAGCGAAAAACGACATGCATCGCTCTCTTCACAGCAATCGGACGAGCCGTTTTCCTCTTCCCCTGACTTAAATCCCCACCATGTTCCGTCGTTTCTCTTTTGTTAAATTTTTCCAAAAGTTTTAACTGCTTCATACTCATAAATTAACTTCTAGAATGAGTCTGATGAGACGACAAAGAGAAATCCGCAAGTGAACTTCTGACTTCTATGGGTTCCTCACCGATAAGTTAATAGCTGGCTATTTGTGGCCTCTCAGGATCATTGGGGCAATGTCTTTTTGTCGATTTCGCACAGCAAAAACTTCGATGAATAAATGAGAAGAGAGAAAGTAGAATTCTTCTTTCCTTCAAAACTCACAAATGAATCGTGAATCATTTCTCCGTACTTCGAGATTGCATCGTCGCTTCGCTCCTCGCAAGGACGGGCGGTCACGCCGCTACGAAAACTGAGGACAGAAAAATTAGAAATTGTGGGATTGAGCTGCGGCGGTCCTGGACTAGTAGATAGCAACGCTCTGATCCGCAGCGCCATGTCGACACATCCCGAAGAAACCTCTCTAACGAGAAAGGATCCCACAATTTCTAATTTTTATAACCGAGCTAGGATATTAGTGCGAAAGGTTCTTCTTCTTCCAAAACTCAAAGAAGCGACCAAGCTTCGACTTCGTAGAAGGAAGGTAAGGAATATGGCTTAAAGCCAGGAAGTAGCGCACAACTCGGTCCGTTTCCTTCGGGTCATCCGTTTCAACTTCCAACTCATAAAACTTTCGTTTGAACATCTTAAACTTGTCGATTTCCCATTCGAGTTCGTCAGGGCTTTGAGCAACGGTTCTTAAATTTCTCACTGCTCCAAGAGGTCGGATGGATTCTAAATCAAATTTCTTCATGCGCTTCTTTAAGATCTGAATCGGTTTCACTCTAAGAGTGAGAATGCTTTTTTTGCCTGCAATGATGAGTCTCGCTGAGCGCAAGGGAATTCTCGTTTCCCATTCATGTCGAACTTTGTAGCTTCGAATCTGGCGCGAAGGACTTTTACAGGGGAGTTTCAAAGTCACAAAAGCATCGCGATTGTTTTGCACTCGGATGCGTAATCCGCAGCGGTGTTTTCTTAAAATCAGTTGGTCGGTATCAAAATAACAATTGTCTTGGCGAATCTGTCCGCGGATAAATGGACGGATAGTCGTTATCAACTTCGAATACCCGCGTTTGTCTAAAAGGTATTTAAGTTCTTTTTCTAATGTCATTTTGTAAAATAGTACACGAACCGTCCGCTTTGCGAAATCTTTATTGAAAATATTAAGTTAACACTTCGCGTATCTACGTTCATACATTGCCGTCAAATCGTTCATATCTAAGACTGTGAAGAAATCGACGCACTGAAAATCAAAGTCATACGCCGGGACACTCGCGACTTTTGCTCCTGCTTTTAAGTAAGAGTTGAGGAGTGGCGGAACTAACTTTGTAACATCCTCTGAACAATCCGATACCGTGAGCAGCGCGATCTGAGAAGGATTCAAGTGCTTCGGATAGACATTCACCTCGGTTAAAAGATTTTCTTTCGCCGAGAAATGATTTACGAGCTTATCAATTTGAAGCGGGTTTAAGGTCTGAACACTCGAACATCCGAAAAGATAACGCGTCGAGGTCTTCGTCATATAATCGGTGAGACCTCTCCACAAGAGATGCATCACAAAACCCTTGCGGTGGTCTGGATGCACGCACGCACGGCTCATCTCGAGCTTTTCGCCTTTGAGCTTCAAGAGATCAGAGATTTCAAACTCTGTCTGGGAATAAAACTTTTCTGACCACAAGGTACTAATGAGGCGGTAGGTCCCGATGATCTTATTGGTCTTGATATCCTGAATCACCAGATGGTCTGCAATTAAATCGAAAGGCTCAACATCAATTCCGAAAGGGATGTGAGTTTTGCGATACTCCTTATGGAAAACTTGAAATCTCAACTTCATGACTTCGCTTAATTCAGCTTTGGTCTCGATCGTTTTGACGCGATAGCCTGATTTTTCGAAGTGAACACGGATTTTAGGGCGGAAGAGGCGCGTAATCCTTGCGGCTTGAAAATGATTAGAAACTTGATCGAACCACTCTTTAATAGAAGAAGATTGTCGATGCACCGGATTCATAATGCCTCCCATTCCTTCACTGCAGCCTAGTCGAAAAGTGTTAGGATTTTATTAGGGTTTGGTGAGGACTTCAAGGGGGCTTCGCTAACCGAATCAAAAGCATTTCCACAAACTCTCCTAACATTCGCAGTGCACAGTGAGTCTTGTGAATATCCTATCTGACTTTCACATTCACTCCACCTTCAGCGACGGGAAGATGACTATTCCCGAAATCGTCGACTTTTACGGTCAGCGTCAATTCGGCGCCATCGCAATTACCGATCATCTCTGTGAACAAAATACTTTTTTAGGAAAAGCCTCTGCCTATTTAAATTGCACGCTGACAAAAGCGACCTTCCCTCTTTATCAAAAAATCTTATGTACGGAAGCTGAACGGGCCTGGGATCAGTACCGCATGGTATTGATCCCAGGAATTGAAATCACAAAGAACTCGATCTCGAATCACCGCTCGGCCCACGTCTTAGGGCTAGGAATTACCGAATGGGTTTCGCCCGATGGTGATATCTCCGAAGTTTTAGATCGAATTCATAATGTAGGGGGTCTCACCATCGCCGCTCACCCTGTTTGGACAAGGATCTACGAGAAGCAGACCTTTCATCTGTGGGATAGACGTGAAGAGCTTGCTGAAAAATTCGACGCCTGGGAAGTGGCGAGTGGTCCTCACCTCTTTAAAGAAGTCGAAGATGCCGGCTATCCGATGATAGCCAGTAGCGATCTCCATCGCCCCAATCAAATTGAATCTTGGAAGACGTTGATTCACGGCGAAAAAAATACCCAATCGATTTTAGAAAATATCAAAAGACAAAACCTAAGCTTCTCATTCTACCAAGAGGTCCCGAAAAATGTGGCTGCTCCTCTCCATCGCAATTTGTCTTTGGACGCTCTCAATTGGAGTGCAGATTCTTGGAACGTTCTGGGCTTACCGTAATATTACGGCAAAGCCAGAAAAGAAATCCGTCTACCCTCCCTTAAGCATTCTAAAACCCATCAAAGGGCTTGAGGAAGAGTTAGTTCAAAATCTAAACTCGTTTATCGACTTAGATTACCCTGAGTACGAAATCATTCTCTGTCTAGACAGCGATAAAGACGCCGCCTACGAAACATTAAATCAATTTATTTTAAGCAATCCGGAATTTCCCATTCGCCTTTTCATTGGCGCGGATATCATCGGGCCCAATCCCAAAGTGAATAACCTTTCGCGTGCTTATCACGAAGCAAAAAACGATTGGATTCTCATCAGCGACAGTAACGTTCGAGTTGAAAAGGATTATCTCAAGCGAATGGCAGCGAACCTGACTGAAAACGTGGGCGTCGTCACATCGGTCGTTGTCGGAAAAGGCGCCAAAGAATTCGGAGGAGATCTCGAAAGTATCTTTCTCAATACTTTTTACGCGAGATGGATGTGGTTCTGCCAAAAAGTCGGCAATCCGACTGTCATCGGAAAATCCATGCTCTTCAGTAAAAAAGAGGCCGAGCGCTTCGGCGGGCTTTCTATTTTGGGCGGCTACATCGCTGAAGACTACATGGCGGGAGAAGCGTTTCAGTTTCTTGGAAAAGAAGTTCGCTTAAGCGGTCAGCCGGTCGTGCAATGGATAGGTCACTACAGATTTAAAGATTTCTGGATGCGTCACCTTCGTTGGGGACGCATTCGCCGTTCTCAAGCCCCTCTCTTGACTCTCTTCGAACCGATTTTTTACTCAACCATCTCATTTTTTGTCGGCGCATTTATCTGTCAGCAATTCGAAATCTCGAACTTCTATTTTTCAATTCTCCATTTTTCTATTTTTGCGCTTGGCGACTTTCTACTTGTGAAAGCGGAGAACGCTTTCAACATTCGACTCATCCCCGCATGGATTTTCCGAGAGCTGCTCGCAATCCCACTTTTTATTCATATTTGCTCGAGCACTCACGTCAAGTGGCGCGGTTCGACTTTAAAGATTCGCCCCGGGGGACTCGTCACAAATGTTCACTAAAACTCAAAATCAATTTCTCTGGGGCGCTGCCACAAGTTCGCATCAAATCGAAGGCGACAATAAATTCAACGATTGGTGGCATTTTGAAAAACAAGGCAAGATAGACAAAAAACAAGTGTCCGGTAAAGCGACCGATCATTGGAATCGTTATAAAGAAGATCTCAGACTCGCCGAAGAACTCAAATTAAATACCTACCGATTTTCCATCGAATGGTCCCGCCTCGAACCACAAGAGGGTCAATGGGATAAGTACGCACTCGAGTGGTATATGGAGCTCGTTCAAGAGTGCGAGAGGAGAAAACTCTTACCGATGCTCACCCTCCACCACTTCACTTTTCCAAAATGGATTAGTGATAACGGGGGACTCACCAATAAAGACAACGTTCATTTCTTTGAACGTTATGTAAAAAAAGTTGTGAAGGTCTTGGGCTCGCATGTTCCGCTCTGGTGCACGATTAACGAGCCGCTAGTTTTGGTGATCGGACAATACTTAGGCGGCATTATGCCGCCCGCCGAAAATAATCCCAAAGTTTTAAGTTTAGCGCTCAGAAATTTCCTAAAGTGCCATGTCGCAGCCTACCGCGCGATTCATAATCACACCGAGAGAAGAAAAGGGGCGTGGCGATCGCATCCTCTGCAAGTGGGAATCGCCCACAATATGGTCGATTTCATGGCATCGAAGCAATGGCATCCCATGGAGAGACTCCTTTCAAAAGTCTTCTGGAAATTTTATAACCAAAGCTTTCTCGATGCAGTGACCGGCGGGCCTCAGGATTTTGGAATCATGGGACTCACGCCTCAAGTGAAACCCGTTCGAGAAGCGCTCGGCAAACGCACCGTCGATTTCATAGGAATCAATTACTACATGCGGGGAGAACTGAAGTGGCGGCCCAAGGCAGATCACTACGAGCGCGTTCCCGGAATTCCAGTGGGGATTAGTTTCTCTTCTCCCCTCGAAGACAAGTCAGACATGGGATGGGGAATTCACCCGGAAGGTTTGAGTAGGATGCTGAACTTTGTTCAACACTATGGCCTTCCGATTTACATCACGGAGAATGGAATTGCGGATGCCGAGGACAAGTATCGACGAAATTATATTCTCGAACATCTTCTGACGGTCTCCCGAGCCATTAAAAAGGGAGCCGATATTCGCGGCTATTACTATTGGTCCCTTCTCGACAACTTCGAATGGATAAAAGGTTATGACCCGCGTTTCGGACTGGTTTCGATAGATTACTCGACATTTGAAAGAAAAATCCGACCTTCCGCAAAAATTTATCGAGACCTCATTCAACAACATTTAATTCTGAATCGCCCCCCTTCAGAAAAAATCATTTTGGAGATGCTTAAGAAGGTGTAACGCGCTGGCTTCTAGAATTTTTAGGCGATGATCACTATAATGGCAGAATGCAACCCATTCCGGTCGTTTTTCTACTGTGTTTCTTGACTTCAACATTCATGTACTCTCAGGAGCCAAGACTTCACGAACCCGATCTCAAGCAAAATCGGCCCAAAGCTCCCTCAGACATTTACGCAAAAAAACCCGAAAAAGACTTCGAAAAAATGCAAGCGGACATCTTAAAAGATGTAGTGCTTAAACGGAAACGATACTTTGAGATCGAAAACGAGATAAAGAACGATCCCAATATTAAAGATGCTTGGATATATATCCCCAGTGAAAGAATTGAACCTTTATTGGCGGATTTTCGAAAAAGAATGAAAAGTCCGGAAGGAATACGGCCCGATCAGTATCGTCTTCTACAAAATAGCGAAAAGATTCTATCCCTCGCAAAGGAGTGGCAACAGGCAAGTCATGAAATAGATTTAGCAGGGTCTAAACTTGCCAACCTCGCGGTTGGAAAAGAACTGTGCAATAGCATTTATTCAGCATACAATCCGGAACCTAACGACACGTTTATTCACTCAACTAAACGAAACCAATTTATAAATTATGCAGGCGCAAAGTTCACAGTCAAATCCGATGACAATTCTTATTACACGTTTTGCCGTCACAATGGCTTTTCGCCAAGCGGAATTTTTGTGCTTCATTTTGATAAGGATTTTAAACTCGTTGAAGTTTTTCAAGAGGACATAAAACACCCTGGAATCGTTTACCCGGAATCGCTCCGATTTTCTCTCTTAAGAAGGACAGTCAACACTAGCCCTAACACTAAGGACGAAAAACCAACCTTACATCTTTATAATGGCGAAAAGCAGGCTGAAGACAATCCATTCCAATTCGCGATGGATGGGTCCCGTGTAGTGATCGGAAGAAATAAAAAAACTGAGGTTTTCAATTTCGATGGCATTCGATCTCTGCATTCAGGAAACGAATTCGCGTACCCAGACAAATAGAGCAGATAAACTCGGGTCTGAATAAAAACAACGCCGCTTCACCATCATATTATCCAATAAATTTAATACTTTAATCAATTTGTTAGGATTCTGTTAGGACACCCTCTCCAAACGTTACTTTAAGCGCATTCTGAGTATAATGACCCGCGCCATGGAAGTAACAGAATCTAAATTCATCGATCGAGAAACAAGTTGGCTCCGGTTTAACGAGCGAGTGCTGGCAGAGGCCATGGACACTCGCAACCCTCTCCTAGAAAGAGTGACGTTCTTACAAATTTTTTGGAGTAACCTCGACGAGTTTTTTATGAAGCGCGTGGGTGGTTTGAAGCGGCAGCTCATCGCTCGCGTCAGTGAATCCGGTTTCTCGCGAACAAGTCCACAGCAGTCTCTTCAAGACATTCGAAAGAACGTGGTTCCTCTACTCGATAAGTTCGCCGAGACTTGCGAAAAAGATTTACTCCCGCAGATGGAGCAAGCGGGAATCGAAATCGTTCCCTGGAATAGATTACAACCCAGCGAAAAAGACTTGCTCAAAAATTTCTTTTTCGAAAATATTTTTCCGGTTTTAACACCACTTGCCGTCGATCCCGGGCACCCCTTCCCTTTTATTTCAAATCTTTCAGTGTCCTTTGCAATTTTAATGAAGCCACCTGGAAGCGATGGAGAAGAACTTTTCGCGCGAATTAAAGTTCCACAAATTTTCCCGGCATGGCTGCGACTGACCTCTGAAGAATCCAGCGACAAAATTCGCTTCTCAAGTCTCTACGAATTGATCGGTAATCATCTCGATACTCTCTTCCCCGGGATGGAAATCATCGACGTCATGATGTTTAGAGTCACTCGAAACGCGGACATCGAAAAAGATGCTGAAGACGCTGAGGATTTATTAGCGATGGTGGCAGAAGAACTCAAAGAGAGACGCTTCGCCCAAGTCGTTCGACTCGAACACGGCCCTAAAATCCATCCCAAAATCCTCGCGATTTTGATGGAAGAATTAAATTTACACCACGATGACGTGTACGCGCTCTCGCTTCCACTCGAATATTACCAATTGAAACCGCTCTCCCAAGTTCAAAGAAGCGACTTAAGATTTCCGACGTGGGTACCTGCAATGCCCAGCGATTTTTCGGATCTCGAAGCAAATATTTTCGACATTATTCGACACAAGGACGTACTGGTCCATCATCCTTACGAAAGTTTCAGTCTCAGCGTCGAACGATTTGTCCGCGCCGCGGTCGAGGATAAAAACGTCCTCGCCATTAAGATGACGCTTTACCGTACGGGCGAAGACAGTCCCTTCATCCCTTTACTCATCCGCGCCGCCGAAGCCGGAAAGCAAGTGGTTTGCCTCGTCGAACTGCAAGCGCGATTTGATGAAGAAAGAAATATCGTCGTCGCCCAGGCGCTTGAAAAAGCCGGCGTACACGTCGTGTATGGACTCGTGGGCCTCAAAACGCATAGTAAGCTAGCACTCGTCATTCGGCAGGATGTCGATAAGGTCCGAAGCTATGTTCACGTGGGAACTGGAAACTATAATGTCAAGACAGCACTTCAGTACACGGACTTAGGATTTTTCACATCTAAACCCGAATACACAAACGACGTCGTTCATCTCTTTCACTATCTCACAGGTCGCTCACTTCAATGGGACTTCAAAAAGATTCTGGTTGCACCCATTGACCTCAGAGCTTCGTTCTTGCGGATGATTGAAAGAGAAGTGCACAACGCTTCCCAAGGGAAAAGCGCCGAGATTTATGCCAAGATGAATAGCTTAGAGGACCGCCAGATCATCGAAGCGCTTTATGTTGCCTCTCAAGCAGGAGTCATCATCAAACTTATCGTTCGCGGCATCTGCTGCCTACGCCCCGGCGTCAAAGGCTTAAGCGAAAATATTTCGGTGATTTCGGTAATCGGTCGTTTCCTTGAACATTCTCGAATTTATTATTTCAGAAACGGAAAAGACGACCCAACCGAAGGGGAGTATTACATCGGATCCGCAGATTGGATGTCGCGTAACTTAGATGACCGGGTCGAAGCAATTTCTCCGGTTGAAGATCCAGCCTTGCGGAGAAAGCTCTGCGGCATCTTAGAAATTCTTTTGAACGACGGGCGACAGGGTTGGGTTCTAAATGCAGACGGGGCCTATACCCGAGACACCTCAATTTCAGCGGACGGGTCGCAAGAAAAGCTCATGAAGTCGGTTAAGACGATCAACCTAAAGACGTCTTCTTCTCTTTAAATTTTTTCTTTTCGTCTTTGACTTGCTCATTCTCGATGATTTTTTGAAAAAAGCTCTTAGGGGATGATTCGAAAATGAGTTTCCCTTTTTCTCTTACCGTCTGGACGAGTTGATGCTGATGTGTTTCAAGAAAAGACGTGAGGTTCTTGTACTGTTCAGGCGAAGCAAATTGCTTCTTATTCTCTTTAATTGCCTGAAAAACCAAAATCGTATCTTGAACGTGCCCCATCTCTTTTGAAAAAACATCCACCTTCTTTAAAAATTCCTTCGCTTCCGGTTTTAAATACGCCGACAAAAAGTTTAGCTCAATGAAAAGAAAGTTAACGAGCTTACGCAGAGAAATACACTCCTCGTTTGAGGGATTTTTCGACAGATCCTTGTAAATCTTATGGCAAGATTTGTACGTCTTCACCAGTCCGTCTTCTATCGATTCCCAAGGCGAAACCTTAAAAAGCATTTCGTCCAGTCTCTCATTGGCGACTTGCAGATCTCCGATAATCGATCTCAACTTACTCTTATCAGACTGAAACTTGGTGATTGTTTCAGACTCTAACGATTCGAAAAGTTTTAAAATCTCATTCGGGTCGCAATCCACCTTCTCTTTTTTAAGAAGCGGGATAATCTCTTTAAAAACTTCTTCAATGATGAAAATATCTCTTAAGCCTTTAAACTGACGTGAGATATCCTTCAGAAGGTCTTCTTCTGTTTTGAGCCAGCTTCCTTTAATCGACAAAGACAGAAGCCTTAGCAACGTACGCACCTTTTTAATCGACTTTCGTGCGGCTTTAATCTTTTCTTTGGAGAATTCGCCCTTCGTGGAAACCGCGGACAGCGCTTCACGGATATTTTCGGAGAGGACTTTTCTTAATCGAGTATCTACTGCTTCGGACATAATACGGGACCTCACTTTAGCTTATTTTATCCCTGAGTCACGCCTAATGAGCCTAATCCCCCAAAAATCTAACCAAATCCTAATTGAAGTTTTAAGACACTTTGCGTAAGGTACGCCCCGTATGAAAAATCTAAAATTTATCCCGTTGATATTGCTTGCACTTTTTTCTTATTCGGCTTGGGCCCAACCGTTCAATGAATATTTAAAGAAGCCGAAACTTGTAGTAGCGATCGTCATCGACCAGTTTCGAGCAGATTATCTGACAAAATATCAATCCCGCTTCCAGCCCGCAAAATCCGCAAAAGGGGTCGGTGGATTTAATTTTCTCTTTTCGCAAGGGGCGTGGATTCCACAAGCTCACTATACGCATTTGCAAAACATGACAGGCCCGGGTCACTCGACGATTTTATCGGGAGCCAATACTTACCTCACTGGGATCCCCGTCAACGAATGGTACGACACGACAAAGAAAAAGCCAGTTTACTGCGTGTCTGACGACGACCACGTGTGGCTTTCGGGTTCTGTCATTGACCGGACAGGGACTTCGCCTAAAAACTTCTTCGGGAGTACGGTAGGCGACGAACTCAAGAACTTTAACAAGAATGCAAAAGTCGTTTCGTTGTCTTTGAAAGACCGAGCCGCCATCCTCATGGGAGGAAAACGAAGTGATGTCACAATTTGGATGGATCCTTCAAAACTCATCTGGACTTCGAGTACCTATTATTATCCCGAGAAAAAGCTGCCTTCTTTCGTCTTAGAAGCGAATAGTCAGTTAGAGAAACTCCGAAAAAACTCGCTGAGCGATTCGCCCTACTTCAAGAACCTTCAATGGGAAAAATCGGTAAAATGGAATCAGTTCCCAGAAAAACTCACTTGGGGAGACAAGAACTTCCCAAAAGGTCCAGCGGGACTCGCCATCCTCGAAGCACTCGCAGAAACCGCCGTGACCGAAATGAAACTCGGCAAAGGCAATCAAACTGATTTATTGTCGGTCAGCTTCTCCGCACACGATTACGCAGGACATATGCATGGAGCAGAAAGTCCTCAAATGGAAGAGATGACAATTGCCGACGATATTGTCCTCGCAAAGCTGTTTAACTTCCTCGCAAAAGCAGTTCCAGGCGGACTGGAAAATGTTGCGATTGTTCTAACAGCGGACCATGGAGTCGCTCCAAACCCAGAAATCTCGAAGAAAAATAAAGTCGACAGCGGGCGCGCTAGCGAAGATACGATGAAGAAGAACATCGAAACCGCTCTGATCGAAAAGTTTGGAAAACAAGATGAGCCCTATCTTCTCCAGTTCAAAGACATGAACCTTTTTCTCAATCACAAATTGATCACCGAAGAAAAAATCGGAATTGAAAAAGTGGAAAACGAAGTTGTGAGAGTGCTCGAAAAAGAAGAAAGTATTTTAAGAGCCTTTTCGTACCACCAATTTCTCGAAGGAAAATTGCCACCAGGTATCTTCAAGAAGCAGATCTTAAATACTTACTTCCCCGGAAGAAGCGGTGATGTCATAGGAATTCTGAAACCCTTCTACGTTTCGGACACTGATACCGCCGTTCACCAAACGGGATATTCGTACGATTCTAACGTGCCGATTCTCTTTTACGGACGAGGTGTCAAAAGCGGAGTTTACCCTCTCAATGCAGAAGTGATCGACATCGCACCGACCCTCTCTTACTTAACAGGGGTGCTTCCCCCAGCATTGTCCGAAGGCCGAGTGCTCTCAGAAATCTTGAAGTGATTTCTGTTTTTTGCCGATTCGGCAATAACAGGCATACACATCGAGCGGACTTACTTTTTTGCTAGCTTCGCAGGGCTCGACATAAGTTGGAAATCCGTTGCAAGACGCCGAACATTCGCCTACCGACCAGCGGCAGCCGTAGTAATAACCTTTACTTGACGGTGCTTTTTCCTCGGCAGAGATTTGAATAGCGAAAAGAATGAGACCCAGAAATATTAGTTTTGACCGCATACAACCCTCCTTTTTTCAGAGCTAGCTGTAGCGAATTCAAATTGCAATGGATTTATTCAATTTCCTGGATCACATATCTTAATGAGGCTTGAGTTCCGTCGACTTCATATTCAATCCACCCGCCTTTATCGAGCTCGATTTGAGTCCCACTCAAAACAAGCGTCGCCATCGGAATCCAATCCCCATGAGAACAAAGTGCAATCACGTCTGCCTTCGATTTTAAAATTTCACTTAATGCTTTTTTGACTCTCACCTTAAACTGACCTGGCTTTTCGTCTGCTTCGAACTCGACAAGGTCCGCGTGAATTTGGATTTCGGTTTTAGTATCATCGCTGATTAAATCAAGTGTCTGCACACAGCGTTTGAACGGACTTGAAAAAAGTGCAGGCTTAGACTTGGGAAATTTCTTCTCAAAATATTTTGTGAGTCGTTTTCTCTGTTTTTTTCCCTTTTCACTTAAACCGTTATCGTGTTCGCGGCCATTCGAAGTATCTCGATGAGCATGACGTAATAAAACTAATGTTTTCATTTTCGCACCCTTTCAACAATCGCTTCTGCGACGCGAACTCCATCGACCGCCGCACTTGTAATTCCGCCTGCATAACCCGCGCCTTCTCCCGTCGGATAAAGATCGGGATGGGTTGAAGATTGCAAAGTTTCATCTTCTCGAACCACACGAACCGGACATGAAGTCCGCGATTCAATCCCATAGAGTTGCGCGTCTATCGACGTAAAGCCGGGCATTTTTCGGTTGAATTGGAGTAAGCTCTTTCTCAACTGACTCACCATATCTTTGGGAAGAAGCTCATCCAATCGCACTCCCATTGCCCCAGACGGACTCGAGCCCGGTAAAATCTTTCCGAGCTTACCATCTAAAAAATCGACCACCCGTTGTGCAGGGAATTCTTTGGTGCCGCCCGTTGATTGAACCGCTCTCTTCGCGGCCTGCTCGAGCTGAGTTCTAAATTCCATTCCACCGAAAAGATTTTTCCCAAAATTCTTTTCATGATCGACACTCACCACAATCGCCGCATTGGCGTAGGGAGAATTGCGAGCGTAATTGCTCATGCCATTAGAGACAACACCACTGTCTTCCGTACTACTTGCGATAACATAACCGCCGGGACACATACAAAAACTATAAACTCCGATACCGGTCTGGTGGTCGTGATCCGTCAGTTTGTAATTAGCCGCACCCAAGCTTTTGTGGCCTGCATACCCGCCATACTGAATTGCATCGATTTTCTTTTGTGGGTGTTCGATTCGCAAACCTACCGCAAAAGATTTTCCTTCCATCGCGACTTGATTGTCTCGCAAGTGATAAATGATATCGACGGCGGAATGTCCCGTTGCGAGAATCACGCTAAACCCTTCAACTCTTGTTCCATCTTCGAGTTGGACGCCCGCCACCCGATTTTTTTCATACAGCAGTGCCGAGACTTTCGTATCAAAGCGAACATCACATCCATTCGCTTTTAGCCACTCGCGCATGGGAGCAATCACTTTACGAATTTTGTCGGACCCAACGTGAGGATTCGCTAAATACTGAATCTCTTCCGGCGCTCCGAACTGAACAAGTCTGTTTAAAACATACGGAATGTGCGGTGATTTGATACGCGTAATGAGTTTTCCATCTGAATAAAGCCCGGCACCCCCTTCGCCAAAACAGACATTATTTTTTTTATCAAATTTTCCATACCGCCAGTACTCAGCGATTTTCTTCATTCGCGGAACGGCTTCCGAACCTTGTTCAAAAAGGATGGACGGGATCCCTCTTTCGCAAAGCCTTAAGGCCGCAAAAAGTCCCGCTGGCCCCGCTCCAATGATGAGCACGGGAGGCATGTTTTTCGAAACGTTGAGTTTATCGACCTCATAAGTCTCATTTGTCGGCGTCTCGCCTTTCCCAAACACTTCCACGGAAAGAATGAAACGAGGCTCTCTTCCTCGCGCATCCACCGATTTTCTTAAAATTCTAAATGTGGAGAACCCAGGAGAGAGAAGTTTCAGTTTTTCTTCAAGAATTTCATCTAATCCCAAGTCAATATTTGCGAGTGTTTTGCTCATGGCTAGCCGGGCCATACTTTGACATATTTTAGCGGGTTGGGCAAAGTATCCGTCTGAATCTGATAGGAGATCGCATGGCCGAAAATTTTTTCACTGACTACCCCGAACGAAAAGACCAACTTTTTAAGTATTCCCGTCTCGAGAGCTTGATTCAGCCGTTAGAAGAAGCCTTTGGCGAAAAAGACGCTTTCAAAGACACCAAAGAAGCCTTTGAAATGTACTCAGGGGTGCTCGAAGAAATCGGAAAACTCTGCGCTCTCGAAATCAAACCTAGCGCTGCTAAAATTGATCTCGAAGGAACTCACCTCGTTGATGGCGAAGTCCAAATGTCGCCCACGCTGCAATCGCAAATTAGAAAATGCGCAGAACTCGGAGTTTTCTCCGGACAAGGAAGCCGCCAAGTGGGAGGATTTAATTTACCGAGTGTCGTCCAAGTCGCGGCACTCGAAATGTTCGCGCAAGCTTGTCCCAATACCGGGTTAACAGTGGCCGCATATTCGATGATTAGCTTCGTCGAAAAATGGGGAACCGAAGAACAGAAGTCTCGTCTTCTTCCCAAACTTCTCAACGCTGAATATGCCACTGCAATGGCACTCACTGAATCCAACGCGGGTTCAGATTTAGGAAACCTCCGCACTTCTGCGAAAAAAGATGGCGACAAGTATCTCGTCAACGGAACAAAACAGTTTATCTCGTACGGACACGGCGAAGTCGTGATGACGCTCGTCCGCACCGATCCCAATTCCAAAGGATTAGAAGGACTCTCTGTCCTATGGATTCCCAAAACAGAAAACGGGAAAAAGAATATCAGTGTCAGTAAAATTGAAGACAAAGTCTGTCTTCATGCTTCTCCCACCTGCGAACTTGTTTTCGAAAATTCCGTCGGAGAATTATTTGGTCCCGAAGGTCAGGGATTCAAAGTCATGTTGGATCTCATGAACGGTGCCCGCCTTGCGATGGGAGCTTTATCCCTTGGAATCTGCACCGCCGCCTTAAGCGAAGCAAAAAAATACGCAAACGAAAGAACCACTTTCGGAAAACCGATTTTTCAGCATCCCATGGTTGCCGACATGATTTTCGAAATGGAAGTCGAAATCCGCGCAATGAGAGCTCTCGTCTACGAAACGGCCTGCGCTTCGGACTATTTAAGAATTGCCGAAAAGAACAACAACAAACACGATATCAAAAAATGGAAGCAACGTTTCAGACGTTTAACGCCACTCTGCAAATACATGGTTTCTGAAAAAGCCGTAACGATTACAAAAAATGCGGTCCAAATCTTTGGAGGCTACGGAGTCTGCCGAGAATATCCAGTAGAACGCCTCTGGCGCGAATCTCTGATTTACCCCATCTACGAGGGAACCTCACAGATTCAATCGTTGATGGTTTTAAAGGATACATTGAAAGACGTCGCACAACAGGCTTCTGGCTTTATGGGTTCACTTGCAGGAGCGCTTGCGCTCTCTAAAGTCACACGAGATCCCGTCAAACGTGAAGTTTTAAAAGCCCGCAATGAACTTAACTTAGGAATTAAAACAATCCTAGGAAGTGTTTTAAAAGATAAGTTTCGTTCTGACATCGACAGCCTAAAAGAAAACAAGATCCAAGACTTCTTCAAAGATTTCTCGCTCAATCTTCTGACGAGTAAAACGGATCTCACTTTTCCATTCTTAGTCGCCGAAAGATTCTGCCGCATTACGTGTGATTACTACGCTCTAAAATGCATGACCGACCACCATGACGGTAATCCCGAGTGGGAAAAGTGGATTCTCGCCTTCAGCGAAATGGCCATCCCCCGAATGCAACTCGAAAACCACTACATGGTCCATCGACTGCCACTGACGCTCGAATACATGAAACAGCGTTCGTAAGAGGAGATGCCGGTCATAAAAATTTGAAATTGTGGGATCCTCTTATGTTAGAGAGGATTTTTCGTGGGCGTGTCGACTTGGCGCTGCGGATCAGAGCGTTGCTATCTTGTAGTCCAGGACCGCCGCAGCTTCCGTCTTCGCCTTCGGCTACGCCGGACAAGTAATCCTACAATTTCTAATTTTTATGCCCTCAGTTTTCGGAGCATCGTGACCACCTCGTCGTTGCGAGGAGCGGAGCGACGAAGCAATCTCGAAGTACGGAGGAAGATTCACGATTCATTTGTGAATTTTGGAAGAGAGAAGAATTCTACTCTCTCACTTCTAATTTATTCATCGCAAAATTCGCTGTGCGAAATCGACAAAAAGACATTGCCCCAATGATCCTGAGAAGCCACAAATAGCCAGGCATTAAGTTATCGGTGAGGAACTAATAGAAGTCAGAAGTTCACTTGCGGATTTCCCTTTGTCGTCTCATCAGACTCATTCTAGAACTTAAAATTGTGAGTATGAAGCAGTTAAAACTTTCAGAAGAATTTAATAAAAGAGAAACCACTGAACATGGTGGAGATTTAAGCAAGGGAAAAAGAAAAACGGCTGGTCCCATTGCTGTGAAGAGAGCGATGCATGTTGTGTTTTGCTCCGACAATGCGAAAGGAAGCACTTCCTTCACGACAAAGAATCAAAGTGTCCGCTCTGTCCTTCAAAAAGAGTCGAAGAGATTCTACGTAAAGCTCTATAAGGTCGCTATTTGCGGCAATCACAACCATATGTGTATCAAAGCCAAGACCAAAGACGGATTTAAGAACTTCCTCCGAGCCACCTCTGGCCAAATTGCAAGGCTAAGCAAAATCAAACTTTGGTCCACCATCCCATACACCCGCATCATCGCATGGGGAAAAGCATTTAAGGAAGTCATCCAGTATGTTCACAAGAATGAATTGGAAACTCGTGGCCTTATCCCCT
>CALCZU010000124.1 GCA_937903155.1 uncultured Bdellovibrionales bacterium | reverse complement strand
TAGCGGGTGGGAACGAAGAGGGCAGCAAAATTTGAAATTGTGGGATTAAGCTGCGGCACTCCTGGACTGGTGGATGGCAACGGTTTGATCCGCAGCGCCATGTCGATGCGCTTCGAAAAATCCTCTCTGATATAAAAGGATCCCACAATTTTAAATTTTGATGACCGATATTCGTCGCATCCAAGATTCTTCTCGAGTACTGCGAGATTGCTTCGTCGCCTGCGGCTCCTCGCAACGACGGGTCGGGCGCAACTTCACTCACGGGACGGTCAGGCGCAGCTTCGCTTGCGATACGGTTCTGGCTGGGTGACGGTCGCAATAGGTCGGGTGTTACACTTATTACTCGGCAAGCAAGCAACCACTTAGTGGTGTTTTACGACGCTCTTGGTGTAGTTGCCGTTTTTGATGAGTGATTCTTTATTATAAATAAAATCATTTCGGGAATAATCTGCGAGTTCGTAGTTGGGTCCCATGCGGATGGCGTCGACGGGACAGGCTTCTTCGCACATTCCGCAGAAAACGCAGCGGAGCATGTCGATGTTGAATTCGACCGGGAATTTTTCGACTCTTGGATCCGGGTGTTCACCGGCAGTGATGTGGATGCAAGCGGCAGGACATGCGGTTGCGCACATCATGCAGGCTGTACAGCGGATGTCGCCGCTTTCTTTTACAGTGAGAATATGGAGACCTCGAAAGCGTTTCGAATAATTTCTGCGCTTTTCGGGATAGTAAATCGTCGGGAGATTTCTGGGATTTAAATTACGGATTAAGTGTTTCAGCGTAATCATCATCCCTTTAAAGATGGCGATTAAATACACTCTCTGCGAAATCGGAAGATTGACCTGTCGCTTATTCATTTTCTACCCTCGCGGTATCCCACTTCACCGATGTTGACGCCTGTGGCATGGAGTCTTCTCCAATCCGTTCTCACACCGGGGAATACCGATTCTGAAAGTCTTTTGTTAAATACAGTTTGATAATAATTTTTTTGGACGACTTCGCGGTCGTTTCCATTTTTTAGACCTAAGCCGATTGCGTGTCCATCTCTCGACGTGTGCTGCCAAGGGATCGACGATTGAACTTTTTGCAGTCTTCCAAGCGCGTTGACGTAGGATCCGGATTTTTCAAATTGAGAGACATTCGGAAGAATCCAATCGCATCTCTCGAAGAAACTCACTTCGTTGGTCGCGTGCACAGCGATCTTGGTTTCTTTGGGTGCAGCTAGGATCAATTCTGCAACTCCGGGCATTTTATTGCCTTCGAGTCCTAAAATCACAAGCCACTGGAAACCACCTGACTTTAATTTGGCTTTGCCCTCTTCCACCGTCAGGAATTTTTTGCCCTGGCTTTTGAAAACTTCGGAAAGTCCTAACGCATTCGGCGTTTCGTCGGCGCGTTTTAAGATCTTATCTTCTGTTTCTTTTTCTAAAACGGCTTTGTCTTCGGCGACGCGAATGAAATCCTTTACACCCATTTGGCCTAACGTATCGGTGAGGTCTGTTATCTCTTCGTTTGTCAGATACGTCGAAAGACCGATACAAACTTTTTCGGGCGCTTTGGAAATTTCTTCTGAGAATGTAAGGAAGAACTCATGCCAGGTTTGATCTCTTAAGACGCCATCTTTTTTATCTTTAGGCGTTCGCAATCTCGTATCCGCATAGACATAATGATAATCCCATCGACCGATATCACACATCCAAGAGGCATTGACGTCGGTATTTCGACGCGGTTCCACTCGGTACAACTTATTCGTCGAAGGATTGACTGACACCGTTGTATTACAACCCGTCGCGCACATTCCGCAAACGGAATCGCGTTTTTCTAAAAACCAAACGCGTTGTTGAAATCTGAAATCTTTCGCGGTCAGTGCTCCCACCGGACAAATATCAGCGAGATTACCCGTGTAGTTATTTCTGAGGGGCCCACCATCATAGGTGGTCAGCGTACTGCGGTCTCCGCGATTAAAAATTCCCAGTTCGTGAGTGTGCGTAACTTCAGCTGTAAATCTCACACAACGAGTACATAAAATACAACGCTCGCTGTCCAAGACAATCGTTCCGATATCTTGCACTTTGGGTTTGTGATTTTTTTTATCAAAATCCATTCGGCTTTCGTAATTGCCGTGAACCGTATAGTAATCTTGAAGCTTACACTCCCCTGCTTTATCGCAAATCGGGCAATCTAAAGGATGATTAATCAGATGAAGTTCTAAAATCCCTTTGACCGTGTCTTTGACTTTATCGGTGCTCGTCTTAACGACCATACCTTCTGCGACGGCCGTGTTACACGAAATCGCAAGCTTCGGTTGTTTTTCGATATCGACCATACACATGCGGCAAACGCCTGCGACAGAAAGGTCTGGATGATAACAATAATGAGGAACGAAAATTCCGAGCTTTTGTGCCGCTTGAAAAACGGTTGCATTGCTTGGCATCTCGACTTCTCTACCATCAATCGTCAATTTAACTGATTTCACTTCGGGCGCCATTTAGTGTGTCTCCCCGTACGGACATTTTCCGGTTTTAATATGCGCTTCAAATTCATGTGGGAATTTTTTCAAATATCCTAAAACCGGCATCGCGGCCGCATCGGACAGCGCGCAGATTGTCGTTCCCATCATATTGCCTGCCGTTTTTTTGATATCGGCGATATCGGATTCTTTTCCATGCCCGTGGTAGATGCCTTCAATAATTTTGTAAAGCCATCCCGTACCTTCTCGGCAAGGCGTGCACTGTCCACACGATTCATCCCAATAAAATTCTGTAAGACGTTCTAGGAGTTTTAAAAGACAGAAGTGTTCAGGGATGACAATCACGCCCCCCGAACCCAAAAACGTCCCGTACTTTCCGACGTCGTCATAATCCATCGTCATCTTATCGACTTCTTCGGGCGTCAGAGGGGGCGTCGAACTTCCGCCGGGAATGACGGCTTTTAATTTCGCGCCATTTTTCATCCCGCCGCCATGAGTTTCAAGGAGTTCCTTGAGTGGCATTCCTAAGACGTCTTCGTACGTTCCCGGTTTATTCAACCAACCACTGAGACAATACAAACGTGTTCCGGTGCTTTTTTCTTTCCCGTATTTTGCGTACTCAGCACCTGTGTTGTTTAAAATCCAAGGAATTGTCGAAAGCGTTTCGACGTTATTCACAACCGTCGGACATTCCAAAAATCCTTGAACCGCTGGGAATGGCGGTTTTAAACGCGGATAACCTTTTTTACCTTCGAGAGAGGAAATCAGGCCCGTCTCTTCTCCGCAAATATAAGCTCCCGCTCCACGGTGAACCACGAGCTCGAGCGAGTGGCTACTTCCTAAAATATTTTTTCCCAAATAGCCTTTTGCATAAGCTTCTTCGACGGCTTTTTGCAAAACTCGCGCACCATATGCGTACTCTCCACGAATGTAGATATACGATTTGTTGCAACGAACAGCGTAAGACGAGATGATAATCCCCTCAATCAAGTTGTGAGGGTTTTTTTCGATAATCACCCGATCTTTAAACGTTCCGGGCTCAGACTCGTCCGCATTACAAAGAAGATAAATCGGTTTGCCGCTATTAAACGGGACGAAACTCCATTTCATCCCCGTCGGAAAACCCGCGCCCCCACGACCTCTGAGTCCGCTTTTTTTCACTTCTTCAATAATCTCGTCAGGCTTCATGGTGAGCGCTTTTTTAAGCGCCTGATAGCCGCCCGTATCTTCATAAACCGAAATTTTCTTAAGTTCGGGAGTATCGATGTGTCTTAGAAGAACCTGCTTTTCTTTGGCTAGCATCGTTCCTCCTGACTCTCGACTTTTTCTCCGCTTCGAAGTTTTCGGATTAAACTTTTTACGGTTTCGGGTGAAAGCTTTTCAAAATAATCTTCATTCACTTGAATCACAGGCGCCGTATCGCAAGATCCCAAACACTGCACAGGGACCAAACTGAACATTTTATCTTCGGTCATTTCGTTTAACCCAATTCCTAATTCTTCTCTCACGGCCGCGATGATTTCTTCTGAGCCCATCATCGTGCACGTGATGTTATTGCAGACTTGCAAGAAGTACTGCCCCATGTCTTTTTTTCGAAACATCGTATAGAAGGCGACGACTTCATAAACATGGGCGGGCGGAATATCTAACTTCGTCGCCAAAAAAACCATAATCTCTGGCGAAATAAATCCCCATTGCTCTTGCGCTAAATGCAATGCTGGAAGCAGCACGGATCTTTTTGTTTCGTACTTTGTTAAAAGCGTTTGAAATTTGCTCTCGTTTTCTGGGCTAAAAGCAATCATCTATCGAGCTCCCCTGCGACGATATTCAAGCTCCCTAACGCCGCGACGGCATCCGAAACCGTTTGTCCGTTGCACATTTCAGGAAACGCCTGATAAATCGCAAAACACGGTGGTCGGACACGTACCCGATAAGGCCGCCCTTGATTATCACTCACAATATAAAATCCGAGCTCGCCGTTCGCGGCTTCCGTAAACGAATAATGTTCGCCCTTGGGAGGACGAATGCCGTGCATGAAATGTTTAAAATGCGCCATCAAACCTTCGATGCTGTTATAGACGGCATCTTTCGGCGGAATCGTAATCGTCCAATCGGGCACATTGACGGGTCCACCCGGGACATCTTCTAAGGCTTGTTCTAAAATCTTAATGCTTTCCCTCATCTCTCCCAATCGGACAAGATATCTCGCGTAAGTGTCGCCTGCGGTTTCAGTCACCACATTCCAACTGAATTGGTCGTAGTCATAATAGGGATTTGTTTTCCGAATATCGTAGGGAATTCCGGTAGCTCTTAAACAAGGGCCCGTAAATCCATATTCAAGTGCTCGCTCCTTCGAGATGGGAGCGACTCCACGTGTGCGATCAATCCATATTCGGTTCGTCGTCAAAAGCCCTTCGACATCATCTAAAGTCCGGGGAAGATTTTTAACAAACTTTTTAACCCAATCGATCCAGCCTTCCGGGATATCTTTGTAAAGACCGCCCACTCGGGTGTAACTCGTCGTCAAACGCGCGCCACAAGCCGCTTCAAACAGATCGTAAATATTTTCGCGCTCTCTGAAGAAATACCAAAAACAAGTCAGCGCACCCACGTCGACAGCGTTCGTACCAATACAAACAAGGTGATCCGCAATGCGTGAAAGTTCACAAAGAATGAGTCGAATCCGTTGATTGCGTTTGGGAACTTCAATTCCTAAAAGTTCTTCCACCGCTTTCACATAACCCACGTTATTCATCATGGCGCTGCAGTAATTGAGGCGATCGGTAAATGGAATGACCTGATTCCAAGTATGGGTCTCCGCCATTTTTTCAAAACAACGGTGCAGGTAGCCGATTTCAAGCTGCATCTCGCGAATATTTTCGCCTTCGAGTCCCACAAGAATTCTTAACGTTCCGTGAGTTGCGGGATGAGAGGGGCCTAAATTCAAACGCAGAAGCGGATCTTTGGTCACCGGAGGATTCGGACTTTGCTTAATTTCTGATTCGATATTCATCTTAAAATTCTTTGGCTGTAATCGCAGTTCGTAAGGGTTGGTATTTATCGGACTGATAATCTTTTCTTAAAGGATGACCGACAAATTCGTTGTGGCAGAGGATGCGCTTTAAATGGGGATGACCTTCAAACACAATCCCGAATAAGTCCCACGCTTCTCTCTCAAACCAATTCGCCGCCGCATACAAATCATGAATCGAATCGACTTTGGGGGCGTCTTCTTTTAAATACACCTTTAAAAAAATCCGCTGCTTTTGGAAAAGCGAAACGAGTTGGTAGACGACGCAAAATCTTTCGGGCATCGGTGGCTCGAAGAGATCGTAATCCATGCCGAAAAGATCCATCAGCATATCCATTCGAAAGAGCGAGTCTTCTTTTAAAAATCGAACCATGTCTCGGATCTTCGAAGGCTCAATTACCAATGTGAAATTGCCCCTAAAATCGGTGGCATCCAAAATACTGTCTTTAAATTTTTCGAGAAGAACTGGGAATTTACTTTCCAGTAACTTTGTGGCGGTCTCTTGCACGGACAATTCCTCCCTTCTTAATCTTTTCTTGGAGTTTCATCATTCCGTAGATGATCCCTTCAGGCGTCGGTGGACAACCGGGAACATACACATCGACTGGGATAATTTCATCGATCCCTTGCATGACGTGATATGCACGGTAAAAGCCGCCGGACGAAGCGCAAACTCCCACGGCGATGACCCACTTGGGTTCGAGCATCTGGTCATAAACTTGTTTGAGGACAGGCCCCATCTTTTCAACGACGGTTCCCAGAACGAGCATACAGTCGGATTGTCGAGGACTGAAACGAACGACTTCGGCGCCAAAGCGAGAAACATCGTAGTGCGATCCCACAACTCCCATATACTCGATCGCGCAGCAAGCCGTTCCAAACGGCAAAGGCCAGAGAGAATTTTTACGAGACCAATTCACGAAGTCTTCAAGTTTAGTCGTAAAGGCCGAAGTTTCCACTTCCTGATCAGCGGTGATCAAGAGATTTGATTTCTCATTCGATTTGTTTGGCAGACTCATAGAAGCGTCCCTAATCTCTTCAAATTTTTAGCTATTTTCGCAGGGATCACTGCGACCTGTCAAAAGAAGGATGAGAAATATTTAACGCAATGTTCTAGATTTTGTCTGATTGTAGGCGTACTGACCTGGAAGGAAACTTAAAGGATCGACGGGAAGCCGTCCTTCGCGGATTTCAAAATGCAAATGGGGCCCTGAAGAGTGGCCTGTACTGCCGACCTTGCCAATCAACTGGCTTTTTACGACGAACTGCCCTTTTTTCACATTGAGCTTTGAAAGATGCGCGTAGACCGTCGCAAACGTATCGGTATGACGAACGACGATTAGATTTCCGTAACCCGAAATTCCGTTTCCGCTGTAAATCACATGCCCCGAGCGCGCGGCTTTGACGGGAGTGCCTTTCATTGCGGCGATATCAATCCCTTCGTGAGGACTTCCTTTACGGTGCCCAAAATGCGAACTGATATTTCCCGAGACAGGCCACTGAAATTTCGAAAAGCCTAACGGATTTTTCGCCCGTTTCTCTTTGCGACTGGGAAGAACTGACGACACATCGTCAGGACTGTACGTTCGCGAAGGAACCGGAGCTGCTCCGGACTTTTCTTCTCTTTCACCATTTTCGATCACTTCATCGACTTCGTTCCAAGCCGGACTTCTTTCAAAAGGAATATAAATTTTCTGGCCGGTTTTTAGTTTGTTTAACGAAACCTTCGAATTTTTGTCTTTGAGATCTTCAGGCGACAAGGAATAGTGCCGCGCGATCGATTCAAGAGAATCGCCAGAACGCACCGTATGATAGCGCGGCTGAATTCCTGAACATCCGACGATAAGAATCATCGCGAAAATATGTTTTAATCGACACATTTTGTCTTGTGGCCTCACCTCATTATCGGAAGATTTCGTCAAAAAAACAAGGTTGCAGGCGAGACGTGTCAATAAGACAGAAATGGCAGAGATTCTTTAAGTTTTTGATAGAATTTTTCGTGAGTGCAATCGATCGTAAGCGGTGCAACCGAAACCCAGCGTTCTTCGACGGCGTGACAATCGGTTTCATCGCCCTTTTCGAAACCTTTATAAGGACCGCCAATCCAGTAATATTCTTTCCCTCTGGGGTCGGTTCTTTTCACGACTTCTTGCTCGTAATAGCGAAATCCTTGGCGCGCGATTTTAATCCCTTTGATTTCTTCGGATTCCAGATTGGGAACGTTGATATTTAAAAGTGTGTGATTGGGAAATTGAATGCCCAAAGTTTCTTTGACAACTTTTAAAGCAATTCCCGCCGCGAGTTCATAACGAAAGGGCGCGCGTTCTTCGGCCATCGAGCGTTTTAATTCGACGAGGCTTACGGCATAGCTTCGAATATTCATAAGCGCTGCTTCTCGAGCCGCGGCAACCGTTCCCGAATAGTGAATATCGGTTCCAAGATTCGCTCCCGCGTTGATTCCAGAGACAATCACATCGGGTTTACATTTTAAAACTTCATGGACCGCGAGATAAATACAGTCAGCAGGAGTGCCCGTTGCGGCATATCGATTTTCACTATGTTTTAAAAGTCGAACCGGTTTGTGAAGCGTCAAACTGTGTCCCGAAGTGCTTCGCTCGCGATGAGGAGCAACGACTGTGACGTCTCCGATTTCGCCTAAGGCATCGGCGAGAAGATGAATTCCCGGACTTTCGATTCCATCATCATTGCTCACTAAAATTTTCATGCTTTTTCTCCTTGAGAGAGTAAGAACTTCTCGATAAACGGTTGAATTTTTCCATCTAAAACAGAGTCCGGATCACCTGACTCGTAGTCCGTGCGATGATCTTTTACTAAGCGATAGGGAGCCAAGACGTACGAACGGATCTGACTTCCCCACGCAATATCCATCTTCGTATCTTCAAGCGCCTGTTTTTCTTTTTGTCTGGCTTGCACTTCGCGTTCATAAAGTTTTGCTTTCAAAACTTTCATCGCGAGGGCTCGGTTTTGAATTTGCGAACGTTCATTTTGACAGGCAACAACAATCCCGGACGGAATATGAGTCAATCGCACGGCAGATTCGACTTTATTCACATTTTGTCCGCCCTTCCCGCCCGCTCGAAACGTATCGACTCTGAGATCTTTATCTAAAACTTCGATTTCAATTTCTTCTTCGATATCGGGATACACAAAAACGGATGAGAAAGAAGTATGACGACGCTTATTCGAATCGAAAGGAGAAATTCTCACCAGTCGATGAACGCCTATCTCAGCTTTCAAAAGACCGTAAGCATTTTGGCCTTCGATCGTAAACGTCGCTGATTTGATTCCGGCCTCTTCACCCCATTGAGTGTCTAAAATATTCGTTTTAAATCCTTGGGCCTCGCAGTAGCGAATATACATTCTTAAAAGAATTTCTCCCCAATCTTGGGCTTCCGTCCCCCCAGCGCCGGCATTGATATTTAAAATGGCATTCGATCCATCATTGGGACCCGAAAGCATCTCGGTCAACTCCATCGATCGGACCTGTTCTTTTAACTTCTCAAATTCTTGATTCGCTTCGCTTAAGGTGGCTTCGCTTTTATCTTCTTCAAGGATTTCTAAAAACGCTCCGCAATCGGCGAGAAGGCCGTCGGTTCGAGTCACTTTTTCGGTAATCGAGCTTAAAGTATTTTTCTCTTTTAAGAGAACGCGGGCTTTTTTAGCATCGGTCCAAAAATTTTCTTGGACTTCCATTTCTGAGATTTCGTTGAGGCGAGCAGATTTTCTATCGGGGTCAAAGCCTCCCCCGAATCACTTCATAACGAGATTGAAGGTCTTTTAAAACCCGCTTCAACTGTTCTGACGATAGAATTTCCATCTGCAAATACTCCTCTTTTTTCGAATAAGGAGTTCTAGCAAAGAAAGCCTCAAAAGACAAAAGGGTTGGTTTTAAACCAACCCTTTTTCAAAATATTTTTAGAAGCTTTAAATTCTTAGAAGCTGCTAAATCCAAGTCCGAAGGCAAATCCACCACCACCGTGACCGCTGCTGAATCCAACAGACAGAGAAAGTGAGAAGGGACGACGGAATCCTTGTGATCGGGAGCAACGGTGTCTGTGACTGCAACGGCTGACGCCAACTCCACCGCAACTTCTACCACAGCTGCCACATCCGCGGCATCCGCTGTTGATATAACGAGGTTGGTAATATCCGCCGCCCGCAAATCCGCCACCGATGGCATATCCATGCATTGGAACCGGTTGTGGGAGAGGTACTGCGCAAGTCGTACAGCGATTCACAATCGGCATCGGCTGGTAGCCGTATCCGTATCCACCGAAGGCCATTCCGCCTCCGACAAATCCGCCTTGAGCTTGGACCGGAATTGCTTGAGGAGCGACTCCCATGACAAAGGCATGAACCTTAGGTGAAAAACCTAGAGTCAGAGCAAAAATAAATAAAAACTTAGAAATACGTTTCATCTTCAACCTCAACAAACATTTCCTTAGTGAATGGCCACTTTAATTTCACTAAGGCCAGCTTTCCAACAGGAGCGGTGGCCCACTTCGAGCGTTAAGAGAGCAATGCATATGCCAACCTTTTATTGAGCTGTGATTGCTCAAAGAGAAAGTGTTTAGGGTTCAGTGAGACAAAAAAAGTCAGGACACTTGTCTGTATTCTTTTCGGTTCAGGGGACCGCCCGCATGCCGCAGCCGCCGTCCGCAATGCCTGCCTGCCGCTATGCCGCTCCGAAAACCGCGATCCGCTATCCGCCAACCGCGATCTGCGGAGAAACCCCTCTCACTCGAGGGCTTTGCAAAGGTTGCAGAGATGCCGTGCGAGTTTGTCTGATAACTCATTTAACTCTGCGTTTTGGATATTTAGAAGTTCCAAGACCGCCATCGACTCTCTAAAACTTCCTAGCGAAATCCTGTAGAATCGTGCTCGTTCCTTTGCGCTAGGCTTGGCCGATCCCTCAGCTAAGTTCAAAGCGACACTAGAAGAAGCCCGCTGTAACCGCGGTCCGCGTTGCCCGACTGCCGCCATGCCGCGAACTGCCATCTGCCACAGGAAAGCAGCCCCATCTGCAGATTTTTTATTCGAAGGACTTCGTCTTGTTTTGCGTGTAAATTAGTAAGCACACGGGGGTTTTATGAAATATCTTTTACTGTCTCTGCTTTTCCTAGCACCCATTCTCAAAGCCGACATCGAAGAGTTCGATCTGGAGGAAGATACCATCCAAAGTCCGGTGCTTCAGACCGAGTGGGATTGTCGAGCGATTATAATGCGAAATCCCGGAATTTGTCGTTCGAATGATTGTAAAGCTTATCTCACCAATAGCTTTAACCGTTGTCAGAGTGAAGATTGCCGCGCAATCGTCTTAAGAACTGCGAATCGATGTCAGACGAGCGATTGCCGAGCACTTATCTGGAATAATTATTCCTATTGTCAGAGTACGAACTGCCAAGGCGTGCTCTTGCACAATTCGAGTTACTGTCGCTAAATTTTCTCTCGGCACGTTTCTCAAAATGCTCGTAGCGTTAATTGATGGAGAACTTTTGCTTTCATGTCACGCCGATTTTAAGTGCGATCATCTGGCGACTCTGGTACAACTAGAGAGTCACTTTATTTACATTACGTCATATTTGCTTCCATCTTTTTTCGAATATCGATTGAGAATTTGACCTTGGTAGAGCGAGGTCCCCGCTTTTCTATTGCTCTAAAGTAAATTTGAGAAGGGATCCTATGCTTTACGTCATCGTCTGTACCTTAACTCTGGTTTTTGCCTACCTCATCAATATCAGTTACATGAGTGTGTTCTATCATCGTGGGCTTACTCACGGCGCTATCACTTTCCATCCCTTGATGAAAAAATTTGTTCTAGCCACCGGTGTTTGGATGACGGGACTCGACCCGAAACCCTGGTGCTGTATGCATCGAATGCATCACCTTTACTCCGACACGGAGAAAGATCCGCACAGCCCTGTGAACGTGGGAGTTTTCGGAGTTTTGTGGGCGCAGAAGATCGCATTCGAAGCCGCGATGTTCGGATTAATGAAAGGCGAAGAAAAATATACTTCTGTCGTTCCGGATCTTGATTTTCCAGTGAACTGGAACACGCGGAATAATCTCTTTCTTGCGCCCTACGTCCTTCACGGGCTGATTGCGGGAGCCCTCGGATATTTTTTTGGATTCGGAATCGGCGCTTGTTACTTCGTCGGAATGATGAGTCATCCGCTTCAAGGTTGGCTCGTCAATTCAATCGGACATTTCTATGGTTACCGAAACTTTGAGAGTCCAGACAACTCGAAAAATAATACCCTCGTTGCGCTTTTAGTTTTAGGCGAAGGCTACCAAAACAATCACCACGAGAAGCCGCAATCGGCGACATTTGCCGCGACAAAAGGTGAAATCGATTTGGGTTATTACGTCTGTAAAGGGCTTGCGGCTTTAGGTCTCATTCAAATCGTCAGCGAACCGAAAACCCCAATCGCTATTTCAAGTCTACCCTCGTTAAATCAATGATGAGAATATCCGAAGCAGAGTCGAGCGAATGAACGGTTGCTTCAAACTGGACTTTGTCCGGATTACGAGCGAGCAATTCCACAGCATTTCTCGAATTGGCATCCTGCCCGAAAGTAATTCGTATAGGGGCTTTAGCGCTAGTCTCTGAAAGTGCCGCGAGTACAAACGATCGGATATTGTATTCATGTCGTACCGTCGGCTCACCAAAGTCGTGATGTTCAAACGGCGCCGCGATCGGACCTCGAGCTTTAATGAGATGCACCCACTGTAAGTTTTTTCCCGAGCTTAAATACTGGCGAATATGATTGCGGACAAATCGGTAT
Organism: uncultured Bdellovibrionales bacterium; assembly: GCA_937903155.1. Classification (GTDB taxonomy): domain Bacteria; phylum Bdellovibrionota; class FAC87; order UBA2466; family UBA2466; genus CALCZU01. Next base: position 23,941 of record CALCZU010000124.1, on the reverse strand, counting down.
TCAACCGAGTCTGGAAACGCAAAGAATTTAAACACCGCTTGATTGGCTGTAGTTCCCCCTAGAAATAATATCAAAAGAAGAATGTAACTCATGAACCACACTCTCTTTTCATTCGAGGCGACCGATTTATAGACATACAGCGCAGGAAGAAAAAGACACAGCGTTCCTAAAACCGGATACGTTCGATACTCCAGCGAAGGACTTAAACTCACCAGACTAATTGCAAAGCCGACAGGAAAACACAAAAGTGCGAAAACTCCCTGAAAGCCGACCCATTTTCTCTCTTTTTTGGGGGTTTTAGAGGCTTCCACCGCCCAAAAACCGAGAAAAATAGCTAATAAAATGCCGGGAATCAGATGTCTCGAGTGTAGATTCCACAAATTTGCCGCCTCAAACAGCGCGCCGTTGAAAAACCACCGTGCTCGTGCCGTGTAATCTTGTACGAAAAGAGAAGGATCATATTTTCCTCCCATTTCTGAATGGGTCATCGCGAGATAAATTCTAAATACGATGTAATAAACAAACATCCCCGCCGCTAATATCTGAAATAAAGCCCTTCCACCTTTTAGAAGAAAAGATTTTAGTTCGTGCGGCGGACAAAGAATGATTCGCGTAAAAATTCCTACGACAAAGAAAAGAGCTCCCACTTGATTAAAACTGAACGCCAACGCGAGTAGCAGTGACGAAACGAAAAAGCGTCCTTGATACCGTAAAGCCAAAAGCGCCAAAGTCACGCTGACACTGTGAGGAAGGGTCGAAACGTAAGAAGCAAAGATCTGGAACGATGGCAAAGTTCCGACGATTAAAGCCAAGAGCGCTGCAATTTCTTTTCTCACTCCCGTTTTGCGCAAATCGCCCGCGAGCAGCCACGCAATCAGAGCGCCATTTAAGACCGCAAGTAAACGAAACAAATAAACATCTCGGAAATTCTGTATCTTGGAAAACGCCCAATAAAGTATCGCGCCTCCGGGTCTTCCTATCGAGCCCATGAAGCTAAGAACCGCTTTGTAATTCCACTCCCCCCATTTGGACCAGAAATAGTCATCGGTATGCAGGTAATGTGTCTGTAAGACGGGCAGATACACTGCGAAAAGCACCAAAAAAAAGAATGCGTAGGATTTTTCAAACTCAGTTTTTTTTAACACAGGAAACTCTTTTTAAGCTTTCGATAGAAAACAAAGGGGAAAAGCAGTAACAGGCCAAACAAAAGTGCGCCGACGACTCGCGAAATTTTCCAATACATTGGGGGTTTAAATTCATAAGTCAAAACGGGATGGGCTTCTCCGTCGTAACGGAAAATGAATTTATCAGAAGCGCGGAGGAGCCGGTCTTTTTCAATCAAGTTACCGTTGATTCTCAACTCGTTCCAGGGAAAAACGAGAACTCGGGTTGCATACCATCCCGGCGAACGGCCTGCTAGGGAATAGGGTTTTACGCTTCCAAAATCTTTTCCCTCTCCGACTTCAAAAACCGCTTCTCCTTGAAGGCTTTCGGTTTTCGGATCAAATAAACGATAATCATTCCGAACGACATAATCGCCAGAGCTGTAGAAGCTTCGAGGAACCGAGCTAAATTCTTTTTCCGTCACTAGAGCACTATATCCAAATTGGGTGGCTTCATGGGTAATCGGATAAGCATGGACAAGCTTGAGAGCCACGGCACAAAATGCCATTCCAAGCGTTAGCATTAACACTTCTCGTGTTTTTGCCATCTCATTCCGAAATAAAACAACCGATCGCCTACAGAGAAATAAAACCCAAAATAGCAGGATGATATTGATCAGAGCCGCCCACCGATAAAGAATCTGAATCTTTTTTAAGATCGAGTTCGCAAAATTCGTTGGAATCCACCCCACCGAAACTGCCCAGCAAAAAATGAGTAAGGAAACAAATCCCCAAAATGCTTTCGAAGTGTAGGCCTTCGTCCGAACGCCCAAAAAGACCGCAAAAACAAGAAGCGGAAAATTGATTTGAGCATCTAAATTCGGCGTCGGAACCGCATACCCTCCATGCAGAGCTCGCAAATCGAGGGGGAGCGGAAAAAGTCGGACCCACCAGGTATCAATCCCGGCGTGAAACATCGGATTAAATTCGGCGAGAGCTTTCGCGATACTCAGTTCCTTCGAAAACAATAAAAGCGCCAAAACCCAAGGCAAAATCACCAGGCCCGCCCCCACTGAACCGACCAAAAAGAGAATCACATCTTCGCGTTTTCGAAAAAGAGAGACAAAACAAAGCACCACCATCAAACTTCCATAAAATGCGGTGATAGGATGAGTGCCGAGACAGAGCGATAAGAAAACCGCATACATCCAAGTCCAAGCATTTTTCTCAAATCGATCGGTGCTTTTGATGAGATTTAAGAGTGAGCAAAGAAGAATCACTAAGAACTTACCCGCAAAAAACTCAGGAAGTGCGCTCCGGGTGTAAAGATTCGTTAAAGGGTAAACGGACCACGAGAATAAAACCGCAACGACAAAAGCCACAAACCCATTTTCCGAAAATCGCTTCACCGTCCGATAAACAATGAGAAACTCCAAAAGACAGACAGCGATTACTGCCCATCTCAGTGCGATGTGTGGCCCGACAGGAATACTTAAAAGCCCCATTAACGGATAAAAAAGGTGGCCATAGAAAACCGCCTGCGGATTTCCGACAAGGTCACATGTATTGTACACATCCGAGAAAATCCCATGATAGAGATAAGAATATTTTTGGTATCCCATCATCCAAATCGAGTTATACCAATCACTCGTAAAACCGGTCGTGCTTCCGTAAAAAAGAAGACATAACGGAAAAAGCAAAACCAATGCGGTCGCGATCGAAAAAGAATTCTCCTCTGCCTTCCCTTGCTCTTTCATACCTTCGAATTCAATTGAAAGAGGATTTCAATTCCTTCTAGCGTCAGATTCGGGAGAAGTCGGTGTTTGCTTTTTAAATGTTTTGAAAGAAGCTCAGAAAGCCCGCCGGTTAAAGCGATGTCACATTTCGAGCCGAGCTGCTTTTCCGTACGTTGAACCAGTCCATCAATCGCATCGATGTAACCAAATAATATCCCGCTCTGAATACAGGTCGCCGTATTTTTTCCAATCGGTGACGAAGGAAATCCCACATCGACCATGGGAAGGAGCGAAGTTTTTGAGCTCAAAGAATCAAAACCCATCCGAATCCCAGGAAGGATCGCCCCACCCTCGTAAGTTTTATTTGCGGTAATGACATCTAATGTAGTCGCGGTGCCCAAATCCACCACGATTGCCGGAAGATTTAAGTGGCTAACCGCATAAGCCGTGTTCGCAATTCTATCTGCGCCCACTTCCTGCGGCATGTCGACATTCAAAGTAAACGGCAAGCGCGCTTCATGACGAACCTTAAAAGGCGTCATCTTAAGATACTGCTTACAAAAAACTTCGAAGACCTGTTCTACGGGAGGCACGACCGAACAAATCGCAATCCCTTCCCAAGGACCTTTTAAGAGATTCGCATTTTGCAAAAGTGGAAATAAAAAAGCCGCGTACTCATCGGCCGTGCGAGTCGGTTTGGATTCGGATCGCCAGTGGTAGAGGAGCTTTTTATTCTCAAAAATTCCGTAGGATGTTTGCGAGTTCCCAATATCTAGGGCCAAAAGCATGCAATTTCTCCGGAGATATAACTTGTCGTCACCATTTTTTCGTCGTCCTTCTTCTGTTTTGCAAGCAGAAGAGCCCCGGAATCATCTATTCCCAGAAAAAAACCGGTGGTTTTTCCCCGGTCGCCATCCGCAGGCTGATAGCCTGGATCGCGTAATTCAATCTTTTTGCCTACCATAAGACAGTTCTTTTCCCACAAATATCGAATCGCCGCAAAACCTTCTTTTTCATATACTGCAAAAAGCTGAAAAATCTTAGTTAAAAGGGTCTCCAAAACTACGTCGATAGGCTGATCTCCCTCAGTCTCAAGCAGCATCGAGGTTGCCGAAAAAGGGTTTTTCAAAAACGGCTCGAGATCGGAGGCCTTGGTATTGACGTTGATTCCCATCCCAATGATCACAGCCGACGGCGGATCACCCACGGTTTCACAGAGGACACCTGCGATCTTCTTCCAATCGACTAAGCAGTCATTCGGCCACTTCACACTGACGTCTTTTGACTTCGGCAGAAGGGCTTTCACGGTTTGACTCACCGCAAGTCCAGCGAGGATCGAAAAGTCCGTCATTCGCTTCGGATTTTTCGGAACCCAGAGCAGCGAGACATACAACCCCCCCACCGGAGAAGCCCAACTTCTTCCGAGTCGACCGCGGCCTTCAGTTTGATGCTCTGCAACAACAACTGTCCCCGACTGAGCCCCTCCTTTATGGATGAGCTCTTTCATCTTTAGATTCGTCGAATGAACGGACTCGAATCGGTAAACTTTGGAAGTAGGTGTCATACTTTTAAGTCAGAAGCGCCGTCTTGTTCTGTCAAGAGTTGGTCAAGTCTTTCGGCAACGATTCTCTCGACAATCGGCGGCAAGATTTTGTTTAAAACTCTTTCGACGACGAGTGTTAGATTTTCTTTATCTAACCGACTGGCCACTTCACTTTCAAGCTTCGCCTTATACGCCATCGAATCACTGCTGCTTAACACCGGATTTGTTTCGCTGTGCATCGACTGATCCTTTCGGGGAGTTGCCGGAACAGGGGCTGCGGCTTCAGCACTCCACAAGTTGCTGGTTTTAGAAGTTTGAGGTTTTGCTTCCGATCGAACAGACAGACTTGGCTGAACTGTCTGAACGGACTGAAAAGTCTCATCGACAAGCTTCCCCTCTTCAGAGAATGCGTCATTAAAGACTTTTTGCAATTTTTGATCTTCAAAATCATCCGCGAAGTTCGCCATCGCTTTAGGCTTGGCCCAGAGCATTTCCGGCGTCGTTTCTTTTTCCGCATGGACAGAAATCAGCGCCGTCAGAGTTTGCGGCGTAAAAGGTTTTCTTAGAACCGTCTTATAGTGTTTTGCTTCTTGAATATTTTCACTCGTAATCAAAACCATCGGAGACATGTTGTGAGTGCGGCCGAGCCAGGTTTCGACTTCTTTCGGAAACGTGGCCACGTCTACGTCGGCGACCTGATCACTTACCAAAATCAGTTCGGGGTTCTCATCGACGATAAAACGGGAAGCTTCCGTACGGTTTCTCGCAATCAGAAGTTGAAATTTGTTTTTATCCAAAGAGAGCGAAACTACCTTTTGGACCGTGACACTGTCATCTATTAGAAGGATTTTTTGTCTCATTTGGAACTAGTATAGCGTTCCAAATGCAAAATGGGAATGAATTGCTAACCCCCTGTGAAGATTAGAGTTTAGATAGAATAACTCAGTGAGTCTAGAGGCATTGTGAAATTCCCCACAAAAGTTTTTAACATTTCTTTCACTTTTCTCTAAAGCTCTTCCGGATAAGTGTCGAATGATTCTGTGAGCAGGAAATATTACCTGTTCATAAAGCTTAAGACTCATCTCTGAGCAAGATGCTCAAACACGATAAGGATATCGTGGAAAAACCAAGACGGTTTCAGGGATATCAACGGAGGATAGTATGGGTCTTCGAATAAACACAAACGTACAATCATTAGTCTCTCAGCATAGGCTGTCGACCAACCGCGAGAATCTCCAACATACTCAGGAGAAAATGGCGTCTGGATCGCGAATCACCAAAGCAATGGATGATGCCGCTGGGTTAGCCATCTCTGAGAGCTTACGCTCAACGATTCGAGCTACCGGACAAAACATCAAGAATGCTCATGACGGATTTTACCTCCTTCAAACAGCAGACGGTGCTTTGAACGAAGTCACGAACATCGTAGTCAGAATGAAAGAGCTATCTACCCAAGCAGCTTCTGACACCAACGGTGACAAAGAGAGAGGCTACCTCGATAACGAATACCAACAGCTTAAACAAGAGTTGGATCGTATCTCGGAAACAACTCTCTTCAACGGTCGCCCTCTTCTGAACGGCGAAGGCGGAGAAATTGCAATTCAAGTCGGACCTAACAATAGAGAAGGCTTGGACAGAGTTTTAGTCGCTGCAAACTTCAAGATCAATTTAGATGAATTAGGTATCGGGGATTTAAGTGTGGAAAGCGCTGAGAATGCTCGAAATGCTCTAGAGCCGATTACGGGTGCTTTAGACAAGATCGCCGCCGTCCGCGGGGCGATTGGCGCCGGCGAATCTCGTCTGAATTCCGCTCTGGGAAGCTTGGCTCACTATGAAGAAAACACGCAAGCTGCTTTTGCCCAGATTAGAGATGCTGACTTTGCCTATGAGACTTCTCAGATGACGAAGCAATCAATCCTTACCCAAGCTGGATTATCCGTCTTGGCTCAGGCGAATGCTTCTCCGCAAATGGCTCTGAAACTCTTAGGCTAAGTTTTGAAGTCTTACGACTTCTGCCCCCAAAAATCTCAAAACTACTTGCGAGATTTCTTTTTGCCCTTACGAGCAGTTTTTTTCTTTGCGGTTTTCTTTTTTGCTTTTTTCTTTTTTGCCATTGTTATCTCCCATTAATGGTTGATGTTGTTTGTTTGTTGAGATCTCTTACAGAATGGGACTCACCCCACACACTTAGTGTGACGCAAAAGTTCAATTGGATCAAGCCAAAGATCAACTTTTTTTAAAATAATTTATTTTTCTCTTGTCTTCTTCTTCTTTTTCAAACCGAAATCATCCCCAAAACAACTCTTTCTCTCCCCACTTCGAGTTTACAATACAATAACGTCTTGCTACTCTCTTCTTCGATCAAAACCAGGAGGCGGATCAAAGTGCTTAGTCAAGATAGCTTAGTGATGACGAGTGTGGATGAAGTTTTAAGTTGGGGAAGAAAAAATTCTCTTTGGCCGCTGACGTTCGGCCTTGCATGTTGCGCGATCGAAATGATGGCGACAGGTGCGGCGGACTACGATCTCGAAAGATTTGGTTGCGGAGTTTTTCGCGCAACACCTCGCCAATCCGATCTGATGATCGTGGCGGGAACGGTCACTTTGAAAATGGCTTCTCGAATTCGAACCCTTTACGATCAAATGCCCGATCCGAAATGGGTGATTTCGATGGGAAGCTGTGCAAACAAAGGCGGACCGTACTGGCACGAAGGGTATCATGTTCTCAAAGGAGTGGATCGAGTGATCCCCGTGGATGTTTATGTCCCGGGTTGTCCTCCGCGCCCGGAAACATTGATTGAAGCGGTGATGATGCTTCAGAAAAAGATCCGCGTCACTCAAAACACATTAGGAATTTTTGAACCGAGGAAGCACGCATGACGTTCGATGAAGTTTTTGAGAAGTTAAAAACAAAGTTTCCGGATGCGATTCTCGCAAAAGAAGAAACCAAGCCCGATCCGGCAGTCAAAATCGAGCCGTCCAAGATTAAAGAGATCTTAGCTTTTATGCGCGACGAACTGAAATTTGAAACGCTCGGATGCATCAGTGGTGTGGATTATCCGAAAATTCCCGCACTGTGTGTGGTTTATCATCCGACATCCTATACCCATAAGACCATTGTCGCGTTGAAAGCGTATTTACCCCGCACTGAAGAACCTTCGATTCCAACGGTCACCGATCTCTTTAAAGGCGCGAACTGGCTTGAGCGCGAAACTTACGACATGTTTGGGATCCGTTTCACGGGACACCCCGATCATCGCAGAATCCTTTGTCCAGAAGACTGGGTAGGGTACCCGCTCCGAAAAGATTTTAAATCTCCCGACTATTATAATGGGATGCCCGTTCCGCTTTATTTCGCGGAAGAAGAAAAGACGGATACTGGAGGCCACGCTTAAATGATTTCTCAAGAAACAATTGTTCCTGGTTCACACGAAAGTCTGAAAACAGACGAACTTCTCATTAATATGGGTCCTCAGCATCCTTCGACCCACGGAGTTCTCCGGGTGGTCATCGTGACCGATGGAGAGATTGTCAAAACGGCTCGTCCTGAGATCGGTTATTTGCACCGTTGTTTTGAAAAGCATTCTGAAAACGTCGAATGGGGACAAGTGATCCCGTACGTCGATCGCTTGGATTATTTGGCGTCGATGAATAATGCGATGGGCTACTCAATGGCAGTCGAACGCATGCTCGGCGTAGAAGTTCCCCGACGTGCGGAATACATTCGGGTGATTATTGCCGAACTCCAACGAATCGCGAGTCATTTAATGTCTTTTGGAACCTACGGACTGGATATGGGAGCTTTTACAGCTTTCATGTACGGCTTCCGTGACCGCGAAATGATTTTGGATATCTTTGAAAAGATTAGCGGCGCGAGACTTCTCTACAATTTTATGTGGGTGGGCGGAACGTATCGAGACATTACTCCCGAAATCGTCGAGCAAATCCGATCGTTTTTGACTTATTTCAAACCCAAAGTCGATGAGTACAACACCCTACTCTCTTACAATAAGATCTTTATTGAAAGAACCAAGGATGTCGGAGTCATTAACCTGCAAACGTGCTTTGACTACAGCCTGTCGGGCGTGATGCTGAGAGGCGCTGGCTTTAAATGGGATTTAAGAAAAGACGTTCCTTATTCTATCTATAAGGAAGTGGAATTTGATGTCCCTACCGGCAGCGGCGAAATGGGAACTTTAGGCGATTGCTGGGATCGGCATATTGTTCGAATGCGCGAGATGAAAGAAAGTATCCGCATTATCGAGCAGCTTTTAGACGGAATTCCCGAAGGCCCGCATCGAGCGAAGGTCGGAAAGATTATTAAAGTCCCGGCCGGCGAAGGATTTTCGCGAACCGAATGTCCTCGTGGCGAACTTGGATTTTATATCATTAGCGAAGGCGGAACAGGCGCATACCGTGTGAAGTGCAAAAGCCCGTGCTTCTTAAACATCGCGATTCTAGATGAGTTGGGCAAAGGACAGATGGTGGCAGATCTAGTTGCAACTATTGGTAGTCTTGATATCGTATTAGGAGAGGTCGACCGATGACATTTGCAGGATATCTCGAAATCTTAAGAGATGTATGGGTTTCAACATTAAAGGGGATGTGGATTACCCTTAAAGTCTTTCTCCGAGTGAATGCCGGACAAGCGATTACAATTCAATACCCCGAGATGCGGGATAAAATTCCCGATGGTTCGAGAGGTCTTCTTTTTAATGATGAAGAAGATTGCATCTCCTGCCGTGCCTGCGAGCAAATTTGTCCGGTCAGCTGCATCCATATTGAAGCTGAAAAACGGGATCCCAAAGCGGTCGCAGATTTCACCAAGGGGGGTGTGAAAAAGACGCTCGATCTTCAAGTTTTTGATATCGATAAGTCCCTCTGTTGCTACTGCGGGCTTTGCAGCTCTGTCTGTCCGACAGAGTGTCTGACTCATACAAAAGAGTACGAATACTCTGTTTTTGACCGTGATAAGCACGTTTTCGATTATTTAAATTACACACGCTAACCTTTAAAAAAAGGCGGGAAATGTTTTCATTTCTGACTGGAAGACTGGGGCAGTTTTTTGGCAGTAAATCGGAAACGCATCTTTCTGCGGCTTCTACTCTCAGACAGGTGCAGGAAGCCTACCCTCACCTCAAAAATTTTATTTTTAAACGTTATGGGATTTCGCTCTGGACCGAAGATCTTAAGTTGCCGTTGAACCGTTTTGCCGAGAAGCACAAGCTTCCTCCGGCGCAGATTCTGTTTATGGAACTTCAGATGGAGACACGCATTCAAAATGTGTCAGTCTTATCGGCTCGTGAAGCGAAAGCGAAAGTCGACTCGACCTCCGACCTTGTCATCTTTGATTGTCGTGAGCCCCACGAATGGGAGCACCACGGGCGGATTCCGAACGCGGTTTTTCTGACCGATGAGAATTTTTTAGAAAAAGTGAAGGACCTAAAAGAAGAAACGCCGATTCTGACGTACTGTCATTTCGGCGTAAGAAGCTTAAATTTCGCAGCTCAATTTTGTGATTTAGGATTTAAAAACGTCGCAACCATTCGCGGCGGTATGGATGAATGGAGTTTGGAAGTCGATTCCTCCCTCCCCCGATACCACGGCGATTACTGCTAAAGAATTAATTCACTAAAGAACTGAGTCTTGAAACGTAACGAGAAGCCGTTTTCTTCTTTATCAAATTCTTAGAAGCAGCTTTCATCAAAACTTTTTGTGTTTCATTGAGAAGAGGCGCTAAAACTTTTTTTGCTTCTTCTTTAGAAGGGTATTTTTTTGCGGCTTCTTCACGCACTTTTTTGATTAGGCTTCTGAACGTAGCGCGGGCAGCGCGATTGCGTTCATTTTTTTTGACTGATTGTCGGGCGGCTTTTACTGCTGAAGCATGTCTTTGCATTTACTTATCCTTTACATTAGAAAACCGACTTAACCTATTCAAATTCCTTCGAAATGTCCACCCTTTTTACACCTGTTTAAAGAATCGATACCTGTTTAGACTCTTAGCTATTGTATTCCTTGAGAATATTGGTGGCCTTCCCCTTGCATCTTCCTATTCTCAAGGAATACATGTGAGACAAAATTCTTCACAATTGATGCTTCGATTTTTAATCCTTTCTCTCCTATTAAATGCGGGAGTAAAGGCTGAAAGTTCGAACCCCAGTCCTAGCCCTGCGGCTCAATCCACTCAGATTCAGCCCGTCCAAGCCCCGAAGCCTGCGTCTCGTTCGAGTGATTCAGGTCAGGCAAAGATGATGGCAATGGCTGGAGCAGCAATGGCGATGACCATGTGTACGCAAATGATGAACGAAGCCCAAAAAGCTCGCTCTTCAGGCGACCAAAAATCTGCCCAAATGTATATGATGATGGCGATGCAACAGTGCCAACAAGGCGCTCAAAGCATGGCAAACGCCAATGAAAACGGAAAACAAAAAGACGATTTACAAGAGAATCAGACTCCTCAGATGGCGCAACTCTCTCCGCAACAAGCGCCCAAATATGATGAAGTCCAGAAACCCGATTTATCCGCTTTAAACGCAACTCCGACCCCTTCTGCGGATACGCCTTCAGAAGATCCTGAAGTCGTAAAATGGGATTCACCCGCGATCGACAATCCCAATGGCAATGCTTTGACTCCGAAAGTGGCAAAGCAAGGCGATGAAACCACGATTCCAAATTTAATTAATAATGCCCAATTAAATGGCGCTGAAACTCCGAAGACTTTTGACGACGGAACGGCAACGGCAGCAACACCTGCAATGAATACTTTCGCAGGATTTGTTCGCTCGGGTTCTAGCGATGATTTAAAAAAGAAAGCGGCTGAAGAAGCTGCGCCAGCTCCCGGAAGAGGCGAAGGCGGATCCAAAGGCGGCGGCGATAGTTATGCCGATGGCTCAAGTCCCAGCGGAAGCGGCAAAGAAGGCGGCTCAGACGGCGGCGGGATGAATTTAACCGACATGATGTCGAGTATGTTTGGCGGAGGCGCCCAAGGCGCTCCCGGAATGGGCTTCGCGGGACAAGGTTTAATCGACTACACACCGGCTCCGGTATCTGCTGCGACAGGAAAACGCATGAATATTTTTGAAGCGGCTTCGGAACTTTACAAGCAATCTCAGGGAAAACGTCTTAAAAAATATCGTCTCTCTCACGTCATCCCTGCCCCTAAGGCAACCAAATTGGCCAATCTGTCTAAATAATCGACACCTCTATTTGAATACGCTGAATTCTAAAAGCGCACAGTGACATTCATCGCTGCGCTAAATTCGCTAATTTCTCGTTTTACGACGACTTCTCTCAGTGGCCTATCCTTTGCTCTACCTGCCGCTTGATGGCTTCTCCATAAGCCACAGGCGACAGGATGAAACTTTTTAAAATTAAAATGATTGCGATTGTGTTTTTCTTCCCATTTTTAATGGTCGCCAAACCCTTGCCTAAAAAACCCGCCAAAACAAAAAAATTAAACCCTCTCAAAATGGAAAAACCTTCAGGCTACAATGAAGATGAGTTTTACCGAACTTATTTTTCAAAGGTCGACGCCGGGATCGAAAACGAATACCAAAACAAATGGAGATTTCACAATCTACAGACCCGCTACAGTCCGGGCTCTCAAAAAGACGAGCACTACACGATGGGAACCGTCGAGTCTTATGGACAAGGACGAAGAGAGTCCGAAGTTCGCAGTGAATTTGCAGAACAAGTTTTAAGAATGCGAGTCGACTCAGCCTTTCGCACTTACTTTGCGGGAAAAGAGAACTCATTTGCTAAAAAAGCTTTAGATACGATGGAACGAATCAAGGATATGCGAGTGCAGACAGGCGTTGCCGGCCAAAGCGGACAACAAGCCGAAGTGTGCTTCGGATATGATGTTCTGACTGATTCTTCTAAAATCGAATATATTAAAGGAAAAATTGAAGCCGGCCTTTACCATCCTAAACTCACAGGTGCCTTCATGGGTCGGTCTCAAATGACTGACGCCAACTTTAGCGTGTGGACCAATATGGACGGAACGATTCCAAGAACGCGTCTCAGTGTCCCCGCTAATGCAGATACTTTTTCAACCTCACTCAGCCAGCCGCTCGCAAAAAACCTGATGGGAACGATTGGAACGTCTCAGCCTTTAAAGAATCGCCCTGCCAATAGCAGCTACGATATTACTTTTTCTTTGGATTTTTAAACTATTTTCCGATGATTTCTGTGCGGAGTTGTTTTTCGACGTCGTTGTACTTCCATTCGAGTGTCACTACATTTTTTCCGGATTTCAAAGGCATTCCGTCAGTCACAAATCCATCATTGCCGGAGATGAAGATCATACTCTCTTGAGAAGTGGAAATATTTTTGATCCTAACGGAAGAGAGAGCCGCTTTGCTTTCGTCTTTGGGTAAATCGCAAAAGCGTCCTTTAATTCGAATCGCGGCAAGGCTCGACTCAAGACCGTGAATTCCACCACTGCGATCGAGGCAACCGACTTCAACCGAACCGATTCCTGCATGAGTGGCTGCAGAACTGGTTTCTTGAAACTCGTTCATTTCGACCGAAGCAACGGTTCGCAAAGAACCGGGATGTGCGAAACGTTTTATCGAGAGTCCAAAACCGACGGTTGTAATCGTCAAAAAGACGACCATATCCCACGGCATTTTAGCGATTAAAGGCACTTTCAACTACCTCTCCTTAACTAAACCCTGGGCACGCAATTTTTGTATTTTTCAGAGGAAGGAAGCTTTGCAGTTCAACTTTTATCCTGTCCCCACTTACGTACCGCTATAAAGTCATCATAGCAAAACGAGATGCCGCAGTGCAATACGCAACTTGTAGACAGTCAGACTTCGGAGTCGGACACCTCTTAAATGATTGAAAAATTAGCCTTCCCTTGATAATAAAATCAATAAGTGATGAGTTTTTTTACAAGGCTTCTTTTGTAAGAAAGAAGAATGTGCAAAGATTCACACGATTTCTTTTTTCGTTTACTGTGCCCGGATGGTGGAATTGGTAGACGCGTTGGACTCAAAATCCAATATCTTCACGGATGTGTCGGTTCGATTCCGACTCCGGGCAGTAGCTATTGTCCATTTGAAAATATTTTGTTTTTACGAGCATTGCAAAGTAATGCCACTCTTTGAGAACGATCAGCATTTCTTCATCCAGTATTGAATAACCCGCCCTCCAATTTTTAGGTTTCGCTTTTCTGCTGTTTGGGTAGGATAAAATAAAAAAGGATAAAAACTGCGATCGCAACGGCTCCGATTCCGTAAGTCAAAATTTCAAATTGGGTCATCAAAGCCAAAATACAGAGAAGCCCTAAGACTGGGACAACGGGAAGCTTCCCAATGGAGAAGGGGACACGGAAAACGCGCTTGGTTTTTGGTTGGATAAATCGCAAAACAATGACTGAAACATTCACACTGGCAAATGCAATTAATGAAGCGAGCGACGAAACGCTCGCTACGATATCTATTTTTCCTAAGGGCAAAAAGGCTGTCGAAACGCTCAGCACGATGAGAGTCGCAATCCAAGGGGTTTTTCGTTTGGTCAAAGTCTTTTGAAGAGCTTTTGGTAGCTCCCCTTTTCTGGAAATCGAAAATAAAATCCGGCTGGTGACAATCAATGAGATCAGCGCCGTATTTGCCGTCGCAAAAAGAGCGACTCCTGACAAGGTTTTCGCGATGAGGGGAGAACTCGCCTTCGCTGCCGTTGCGAGAGGGGAAGCGCTCTGCGACAGGCTTTCGACCGAAGCCAGTGCCACCGCAGCGAGTGCCACTAAGACATAGAGGAAGCTGGTTACAACAAGGCTAATCACAATAGCTATTGGAAGGCTCTTCCCCGCATCTTTTGCCTCTTCCGTTAGGTTTGCAATATTCTCAAATCCCAAAAATGAAAAAAAGACCAAGGCGGCGCCGGTAAATATTCCTGCGTTCGGTGTTTCAAATACGACCGAGCCGAATTCTGGCGCTTGAATCCCTAGTCCAATAAACAGAACGAGTCCTGCCGCTTCGACTAAGGTGAAAAAGATATTCACCCAACTCGATTCTTGGATGCCTATCATTGCGATGATTCCGAGCGAAATTAAAAGAGACAAAGACGCAACCCACTCTGGAAACTCGACAAACTGCTGTAGGTAACCTGAGAACGCCATCGAAACAGTGGCGGCTGTGGCTGCCCCTGAAAGGGCAACCAGAAGGGCTGTCACAAAGCCGAGAACTCGAATTCTGGGAAAGGCTTTGCGTAAATATACGTATTCAGCGCCCGCTTCGGGAAAAAGCGTTCCCAATTCCGCATACGAAAATGCGGTGAGTGAGACGACAAGCGAGCTGATTAAAAAAGAAAGCCAGAGCGAACCCCCGGCTTTCGCTGCTCCCGCACCGATGACTGAATAAACTCCCGCGCCGAGAATCATTCCGATTCCATAAAAAGTGAGGCCGGTCGTTCCCAACGTCTTTTTTAGCTGACTCATTCTTTCAGTGAACGGGCTTCGGATTCGGAGGTCAAGAAATTTCAACGTCTGGAGATTCAAGTTTACGAAGCGGCGTTGAATGGTTCACCGATAGTGAAGATTTTTGATCTTCAAGCGGACTTTAAAAAATATGCAAAATCGAAACTGACGCACCTTTCGAGTGTTCGCACCCTCCGTATTTTGGAGACAACGCAATGCGACTGGTTCAGTATTCTGAAAATCCGCTATCGATTCGCACTCTGTGAAGGCCAACATACATTTAAGGCACAAAATCATCATTCAAAAAACTCCTCCATTGGTTGATAATGAATATGTGACACCGAGGTATTTGAATATTCTGGGGCTGAATAGAATGTTACTTATCAGCGGTCTTGTCTGCTTGTTTTTCTTTGCCTCGTGTGGTCCGGGGCTTGGACCGGGAAACGAAGTTGACGAGATAGCACCAGTAGTCGGAGCCTTTACAAACTCAACGAATGTGGACTTCACTGGTTTTACGCTTCATTGGAGTCGAGCGTCTGACAATCACAGCATTGCGAGTTCTTTGGAATATTTCGTATGCACTGCGAACTCTCCTGCAGCGATTAGTACGGTCGAGGGTTGTCTCAGTGCTACAGTGGCTCTCAACTGGGTGTCGGATACTCTGAGTCTCGATGTGACCGGAAAAACACATTCGACAACTTACTACTATAACGTCGTTGTCAGGGACGCCGCTCGTAATATGGCTATCTACAACGGAATTTCTCAGGTTACGCTAAACGCATTTATTTCTTCTTGGAAAACTGATAACGCTGGCACATCCGCAAACAACCAAATCACATTGCCCTTAGAAGCCTCGGGCAATTACAACTTCACGGTGGATTGGGGAGACGGCAATTCTCTCACCCTTACGGACTGGAACGATGCCGGAAAAACGCATACCTATCCCGCTCCTGGAACTTACACGGTGACAATCACGGGCACGCTCACCGGATTTAGATTTAATAACGGCGCGGATAGACGCAAACTGCTAAATATCAGTCAGTGGGGACCTCTTCGATTGGGAAACTCAAGTGGGTATTTTTTTGGCGCGAGCAATCTAACAATCACTGCAACGGATGTTTTAGACCTGACGGGCACAACTGATCTCGGCAATGCGTTTACGAACTGTACCTCTCTCACTACCGTCCCCAGCATGAACGAGTGGAACACATCTGCCGTCACAACGATGCGGCTTTTGTTCGCGGGCGCCACAGTCTTTAATCAGAATATTGGAAGCTGGAATACTGCCGCCGTGACTGATATGAGCTATCTTTTCGATGGAACCGCATTTAATCAAGACATCGGAGATTGGAACACGGCCAACGTTACCGACATGAGCTATATGTTCAATAGTACCGCTTCCTTTAACCAAGACATTGGGAACTGGAACACAGCTAATGTCACCGATATGAATCACATGTTCTCCAATAATGCGGCCTTCAACCAAAATATTGGGAACTGGAATACGGCTAAAGTCACCAACATGAACGCCATGTTCTCTGCTGCGTCGGCGTTTAACCAAAATATTGGGAGCTGGAACACGGCCGCTGTTACGAATATGTCCTCACTTTTCAGTAGCGCAACCGCTTTCAATCAGAATATCGGGAATTGGAATACGGCGCACGTAACTAATATGGACGCCATGTTCTCCAGCGCGGTGGCGTTCAACAAAGATATCGGTAATTGGGATACCTCTGCGGTAACGAGTATGTTCGCAATGTTTGCCAACGCCACCGCTTTTAGTCAGAATCTAGGGGGCTGGGACGTTTCCAATGTGACGGAAATGAGTTTTATGTTTTCAAGCGCCGGTCTTATTCAAGCTCACTATGATTCTCTTTTGATTGGATGGTCGTTACTCACTCTGCAGAATGGCGTCAGTTTTGATGGCGGTACATCTCAATATTCCGTAGGAGCAGCAACCACCGCGCGTGCGAATATCACCACAAATTTCAACTGGACCATAACCGACGGTGGGCAAAATTAGTGGTTTTACTTTTCATTCTATCGTCGTTTTATCGCTAAATACGCAAAATAATTTTGATGTCTTTATCCGCAAAAAATGGTGTTTTAAAACTGAATTCGACCATCTTTTCCTAAACTTCTCGATTGAAAAACAGAGGAACTATGAAGATTCAAAAAGCAGGTTTGATTCTAGTGGGATGGGGAATCCTCACGTTAAATATAATCGTGAATGAACCTAAGCAACCTGATCCGTTCAGAACCATTGGGACCAAAACCTGCTCAGATCGCTCATGGGAGTTCAATCATTATGAAAGATTGCTAAATGGCGAAGTAAAAGAACGTGCTAAATTTACTACAAGGTTCGACTGCCAGCTCGCTTGAGCCTTCGATATTTGGTGCAACGGTCGCTTACGCCCGTAGGCCCCATCGCCAAAGCTGACGACTTTTCAGCTGGGCAAAAAAGGGCACTCTCAATAGAGCCTCGATCTGTGATAAGACAGGCCTCGCATGAATCAATTTTCCAAATTTTCGCTGCTTTCCTCTTTAGAAAATAGGCTTACTGAATTGGGATTTCATACCCCCACTGAAATTCAGAACCATGCATTGCCGATTCTTCTTGAAGGAAAATCCCTTGTGGGAGTAGCTCAAACCGGAACCGGAAAAACCCTCTCTTACGTGCTTCCGATTTTGCATCGACTAAAAATGCTCGAAAATTCCGGCTCCGCTATTTCTGAAGAAAAAAAACCCCGTGCGGCGGTCATTGTTCCAACTCGCGAATTGGGCGAACAAGTGGCTAAAGTCTTTAAAGAATTTACCCACACAACGCGCTTACGCGTTCGTACGGTGTTGGGTGGAACTGCATTTCAAGTGGCCAAAAAAAATATTCTCGGCTGTTTTGAAGTCCTAGTGGCTACTCCAGGCAGATTAGATCAACTCCTTGAGCGAGAACTTGTCGATTTAAGCGATATTCGAATACTGATTTTTGATGAAGCCGATCAAATGCTTGATGCTGGTTTTTTGCCTCTGGCTGAGCGAATTTTTGCGGGTTGTCCTGAAAACCGTCAAATTGCGCTTTTTTCTGCGACGGTGTCGCCCGCGGTTCAAACGCTTATCGATGGATTATTTTCGGGCGTTGAGGTCTTTCGCGGAACAAATAGCGATAAACTCGTTTCAACTCTCACGTCGGTCAATCGTAGAATTCCCGATGGCTA
Source organism: uncultured Bdellovibrionales bacterium (assembly GCA_937903155.1). Taxonomy (GTDB): domain Bacteria; phylum Bdellovibrionota; class FAC87; order UBA2466; family UBA2466; genus CALCZU01. Next base: position 5,925 of record CALCZU010000124.1, on the reverse strand, counting down.
TCGGTTTCCCCATCTTCAAGAATTTTTAAACACTCCTAACGAAGGCGGGACGCTGATTTTTACAAACACCCGAGAACAATGTGACGAGGTCGCAGACCAGCTTCGGGATCACGGTTATGATTGTTTAGTTTACCGAGGCGAAATGGAAAAAGTTGAACGGCGAATGAATTTACGCTCTTTCCGCGTGGGCGACGCAAAACTTTTGATCTGCACAGATCTCGCCGGGCGTGGCCTCGATGTCAGTCATGTAAACCGAATTATCAATTACCACTTGCCGCAAGATCTCGACAACTACATCCACCGTGTCGGCCGAACCGCTCGCGCGGGCCGCAAAGGGCTTGTCATTAATTTTGTTACAAGGCGTGATGAAGCTTTAATCAAGAGGCTCGAGTTACTTTAATCCTCAAAACGGAATGCTGGATCGAGTAAGAAGTTGTGGAAGATGTCGTTCGTCACATTTTTCCATCCCGAGCATTTGTGAAGCAAACTCCATGATTGTTTTCACTTTATGATCTTTAGCTCTGTTAAACTTGATTAAAGTCCCTTTCAGTACGTTTTGATATGCAAATGCATTTTCTATCCTTTCAAATTCTAATTTCTCCCGGAAAAACCGATAAACAAAGTGTGACTTTCTACTGGATTATTCCATTTCTTCTTCTTATGACTTTTTCTTGCCCGGTTGCTTTTGGTGAAGGCTACGGGAACTACGAGTTTAAACCAAACGCAAATATCGTGTTAAGAGCGGCGGCGGTAAAAGACAGTAGCGCGACCTCGTTTATTGCAGTGGGAAGAATGTGGACTGGAGTTCAATACAAGGGCCTCATCACGTCGCTATCCAATACGGACGGATCCCTCAATCAGAATTTCTTGTCTAATTCTGGAGCGACATCCGGACGAAAGCTTATCGATTTTGCGGGCGGTGGGAATGACAATCTCTGCAATGCGGTGACGTACAGCTACAATGGCTACATAGCCGCCTGTCGTTCACTTAAATCTAACGGGTATTATGAAGTTTATCTCGCAAAATTCGATGAGAGTGGAACCATGGACTCTGCTTTTGGAACGGGCGGAATCGTGGCAACGGGAATCGGAGGGGATTCGGGAAAGGGTCAGGCATTTGTCAGAGGAATTACTTACAATCCGAACGCCAACGGAGGTGCGGGTCACAACGGAGTTGTGACTATCGTCGGAGCGGTAGGCACCATCGGCAGCCTTCATCCATATATTGCAAGCTTCGACCAACAGACCGGATCGCAGTACGGAAGCACAGTCACCGAAACAGGAATTACCGGGACGGCAGTGGCCGTTGAATACAATTCAAGTGCTGGATATTTTTATATGGTCAGTACGGAATCGGCTGCAACCCACCATATTTATTTACATCGATATGATGATGATCTCACGGCTTCGACTTCTCCGTGGGGAACAACGTTGAATTTATCTGCTTCGGGAGCGGGATCTGAGTCGGTCAGCCTCTTCTTTAACCGAAGTTCCCACTGCTCGAGCCAATAACGGGGCTATTTGGACCGGTTCCAAAGTTTTCATTTGGGGAGGGCATAATGCGGGTTCAGCTTACACCAATACGGGGGGAGTTTATGATCCTGAGACGGATATCTGGACGTCGACAAGCACCACTGGAGCGCCGAGTCCTCGGGCATTTATTACATGTGTTTCCACCGGTTCAACTGTAATCGTTTGGGGGGGCTTCTGGCAGAGCGGTATGACTTCCGCGGTCTATAATACAGGAGGAATTTATAACCTCAGCAATGACACCTGGACTTCCACTTCAACGAGTGGAGCTCCCGCAGGGAGATGGCGTCAGTCGGATGTTTCTACAGGGACGAAAATGATCGTTTGGGGGGGCATCACGAACTCATTGAGTAACACTGGCGGAGTCTATGATTTTTCGGGGGACACTTGGACCACGACTCCCACTCTCGGGGCTCCCGTTACCCGCGGGTACCACAGGGCGGTTTGGACAGGAACTCAGATGCTAGTCTGGGGGGGAACCAATGGTACTCCAATTAACACCGGAGGAATTTACGATCCTGAAACAAATCTTTGGGCAACCGTGGCGACGACAGGCGCTCCCTCTGCGAGAAATAACTTTACGATGCTTTGGACTGGAACCTCAGCGATTGTCTGGGGAGGTTCGAATTCTAGTGGAAGTTTTAATACTGGGGGAATCTATTCTCCGGATACGAATACCTGGACAGCGACCCTGGCGAGTGGCGCTCCCTCGGCTCGGTATTCTCATAGCGCCGTTTGGATGGGATCAAGAATGCTTGTTTGGGGGGGAAGCTCGGTAAATACGGGAGGACTTTATTATCCGGGTTGGCTTAATCCGGATGCGACGCCTGCACCGACTGTTTCATTTTCGTCTAGCTCTGCCTCAGGAGTGAACAGCACGGGAACCCTTACTATCAGTTTTGCGGTTTCAGAAGCGAGTTTAGTCTCCGTGACGACAAGTGATATTACCTTTTCAGTGCTCAGTGGAAATCCCTCCTGCACCAAAACGCTCACAGGAAGCTCCCCGTCTGTCATTACTTTTACCATTTCTAGTTGTACGGGAACAGGAACTTTCAAAACCTACGTCGCCGCTGGAGTGGCGCAGGACGCCTTCGGGAACACTTCTGCTCAGTCAAACGACTCGAGCACTTTCACCTTAGAAAATACGAAGCCCACCATTACCCTGGGAACTCCTAGCAATTTAGGGCCTATTCAAGATACCGATTCATCGACAATTGAATTAACGTATTCCGAAACGCTAGCATCTGGCGCCAGCAACCTCCTCGCAGATGGAGAATACACGATGACCTATACCGGCGATGCCACATGCAGCACCGTCACCCTCATTAGTTCCACCCAAACAAGCGCCCTCATCTCTCTTACCGATTGTACGGGAACGGGAACCGTTACGGTTCATATCAATGCAAATGCTGTTTACGATTCGTCCGGAAACGGCAATCTACAGAGTGCAGAATCGACGTCGATTGATATTGCTCCGCCTACACCGGTGACTTTAGATGTCACCTACGGTTCTCCTTCGATGCAAGATATCGGAGCAAGCGACAGTTCCACTATCTTGATCACTTATACTGCCGAGCTTAAAAATGCTTGGGATGGAAGCGGTATTAATACCACTTACACTGGAGACGCTTCTTGCAGTTCGATTTATTTAAATACATCTGATTCAACGACCGCCGAGCTAGTAATCTCGGGGTGCACCGGTAACGGCGATATCACCTTTAATATCGGCAGAGATGTATTAATGGCGATGGACGGAACTTTGTACCCACAAACAAGTGAGAGCCCGTCGGTCTCGATTAGAAATTAAACCAAAAATCTAAAAATGTGGGGGCTCCTCTAATTCCGCTCCAAAGGGGGTACGCGCAACATTTCCAATTACTTCATGAGATTAATTGCATACCACTCCAGAAAAGCGGGCCGCATTTGCTTTGCAGTTCTGAGAAATTTCGGATGGCGAAAGAGCGCGGCTATACATTCCAACCCGCGCCATACTTCCATTAAAAAAATTTCCACCGGTCCTTACTCCAATATTGAGATCGCCCGTGTTTGCCCAGATACTTCCAGAAGCAGAGGTCGACGCCTCTAGAGCTCCATCGACGTATACATAGCGGTTTGAGCCATCGTAAACCACTGCCCCATAATGCCAATTGCCGTCGGTCACGGATGTTGAAGAACATTGCCAACTGCCCGAAACCCCATTCAGATAAAAGCATAACTTTTGTGAAGTCAGGCCTGTGGCGAAATAATAAGACTGATTTTGCTGTGTCAGAATATATTGTTCACCGGATTGAGAGGTCACAAACCAAGCATCGAAAGTCACTGCACTCGTTTGCGTAAGCGCAGCGGTGTAAGGGACATTCACGTAGTCATTGCTGCCATCAAAAGTGACTCGATACGGTCCCGCCGCACCGCTGATACTCGTCGTTCCGTCGCCGTTCCATCCCGTCGAACTTCCGCAAGAAGAAAAATTGGCGAGGGTCCCTGTAATGAGCGAGCTTGATAAATCAAACCAGTTTAGGTCGCTGGTTGCACAACCGTTTGAGTAGGGGTGCATTCCATCTCGTTTTGCGTTTGCAGCATCGAAATTTAAAACGAGCCCGTGAGTCACGATACCCAGTGGATTTGCTCGATATCGGTCGGCTGTAGCGTCGAAGTTTGTTTTCACCTCGGTTGCTGTTCCGACAGCCGAGCCATTGCTTGTGCCGTAGACTTTCAAATCTGCAATCATACCCGTGAAGTTTTTTGAGCTTGCATCTGTTGCACCTGCATAGAGATTCGAGGTGGGAGAAGTAAAGTTTCTGTTCATTACAACAGAGCACTCTTCCCTGCCATTGACGAAGAACTTCACGTTCGTCCCGTCAAAAATGCCCCCGATCGAGTTCCAAAGATTGTCTGAAAATAACGTGGTACTTTGGCAGAACTTTCCCAACCCAGCATTGTACTGCTTTAAGATCTGCGCAGCGGTTAATGGAGAATTATAGACCGCTACTTCGTCCAGATCTCCCGGAAAGTCTTGCGCGTGATTTTCTCTTGCACCAATTCTTAAAACATCCGAGGAACTCCATGTCCCAGTATTAGCACTTCCGGTTAGAGAACCATTCAAATATAATTTGTAACCGTTAGTAACAGAATCACCCTCTCGGACGAGCGTAATGAAATACCACCGGTTGCTAGCCAAATTCGTAACTCCCAAATCGATTCCGCCTGGACCGTCAGAAGCCCAAAACGAGCCGTTATTGCTCCCAGCAAAATCCAAAAGCATGTAGTTAGGGCTTGGAATGGAAAGAACGGTGGCATGGCCAGAAATGCTAGACGTGAACTTTATCCAGGCTGACCAGGTGAATGCGGAAGGAACAGTGAGCGAAGTCGCGACATACCCGCCATTGAAAGTAACTGCCGTATCACCGTCTCCTGATAAACCGCCCGGCTGAGCCAATGTCGGGCTATTGGTATAGGTTCCGTGGTTCCCATTCCCTGAAATATCGTTTGCCGTCGTACCACTGGACTCCCCAAGTCTCCAATATCCAACTGGCGAATCTGCCAGCACGATATCTTGATAACTTTTGCCGATGACGAAATCCATTTTCTTCCCGGTGATGCCGGCATGGTAGAGAGCTGCGATTTGGGCAGCGGTTAATTTGCTATGAAAAAGGCTTACCTCATCGATAGTGCCTGCGAAAAAAGAGGACGAACTGCTAGGCCATGAGGTCGAATCTCCGTAACCAATTTGATTTTTTGTCATGTCGAGATGAATAAAGTTCCCTGCTACAGAATCTATCAGAACACCATCGACATAGAGACTTTGAGTGGATGCATCGCCCGCGATCACTGCAAAGTGCCAAGCGTTATCGTTAACAACATTCGCAGTGGCAATCGGCGAGGCACCGCCGGCGTACAAGAATTCAGACCTGAGTTTTCCGTCGGCTCCAATATACATTACCGGAACATAAGCCCATAATGCCGGATTGTGGTAACCGAATAATGTCCCACTCGAATTACTTTTGAACCATAATCCCAGTGTAAGCGTCGCGCTGCTATGAATGAGATCATCTGGTAGAGTGACAACTGTCGAACTGCCGTTGAAGGTGACGGCGGTACCCGCATCGGCAAGACCCCCGTCAATACCTAAACTCGCATCTGTGAATGTGCCGTGATTAAGATTTCCTGAAATGTCCGCAGCCGTTGTGCCGCTCGTCTCGTCCAGTCTCCAATACCCGACAGGTGAAAGCGACATCACAGCATCGCGGTAACTAGGATGTTGTCTAACGGTAAAACCATTGCCGGTGGCATTGGAAGAGTTTCCTAGGATGACGGCATCCGTGCTGCTATTGGAGTTTCCAGATTTCACCCAAGCCGTAAACATCATCTTCGTTTGAGAAGCGAGCGGACCACTTC
>CALCZU010000123.1 GCA_937903155.1 uncultured Bdellovibrionales bacterium | reverse complement strand
TTTTATTCTGCGGGTCAGCAGGATGGAGTGAAGTTTCGATTTCTTCGGCAAGGAACTCCAAAATAAGTTTTCGCATCTGTTGAAGCGGAAGTAGTTTATCTCTTTCAATCAGCGCATCCGCGATACTCTCGGGTTGAGGGCGTCTGATATCCCTCTCTAAAATGGAATCTGTTTCGACGCCGACGTAACCTTTATCCACTCGGTGTTTGTCCTCGACTTCAATGGCTGCTCTTCTATATTTTACACGTAAAAAATCGATGCATCGTCTTACTGCAATTCCTGTCGCCCAATTTTCGTAGGGTCGACTGGGGTCGTATTTATGCAGGTTGCGTAGGATACTCAGCAGAGTGTTTTGTATGACGTCGTCGGTCGCCTGTCCCACGTAGGACCATACGAGTGGGCGAATCTCTTTAGCGGTGTACGCCATCAATTCGTCTCTGTCATCGAGCGGCTGCGAACCAGCGCTCGTTTTCCCGGTAGCTTTGGGGGCCGCGGTTTGAGCTTGAATCCTCAGGGTGGTTTGAACCCATTCGTTTACTCGCGGAGAATGGCCCGCGAGGGCTGAAAATGCATCTCTCCAACACTCGACCTGTCTTCTCATCCTAAGGGCCGCATGCGAACTCCCGAAGGGCAGCAGTAGGAATACAAAAATGAAAGAAGGATAAATTAGTTTCATTGGGAATGGCGCGCAATATATCGTATTTCGACGTAACGATGCAATATGTTAATTGGATCTTCGTGGTCGTTGAAGTATACCTACGTTATCCATGAAGATATCCCTCATCCACAATGCGCGTTTACCGGTCGAAGGCTATGGGGGAACTGAGCGACTCGTGTGGTGGCTCGCAAAAGCTTTCTCAGGCTTAGGCCATCAAGTGGAACTCGTCGCACGTCCCGGAAGCAGGTGCCCTTTTGCGGCAGTCAAAGAGTGGGAAGACTTCACGAACCCCTATGAAGCGACCGATTCGGATCTGGTCCACTATTTTTATACCCCTTCCAAAACACCCGAAAAGCCCTATGTCGTGACGATTGGTGGAAATGGTGTCGTGGGAGAGCGCTACTGCGAAAACACAGTTTTTGTCAGTCGCAATATGGCCGAAAGACATCACGCTGCCGCTTTTGTTCATAATGGCGTCGATCCGGATGATTCAATTTATCGCGAGATTAAGAAAGATTATTTCGCATTCTGTGCAAAGGCCTCTTGGAAAGCAAAAAATGTCGCGGGCGCGATTAAAATTGCAAAAAGTGCTGGTAAGCCTTTGCACATATTAGGCGGCGATACGTTTTTTAAAAATCCTTTCGGTTCCATTCACTGGCACGGAATTCGAGATGGTGAATTTAAAGCGGAAATCCTGGCCAATGCTTCGCTCTTTTTATTTCCGGTGATCTGGAATGAACCTTTTGGAATTGCAATGGTCGAAGCGCTTTTAAGTGGAACTCCGGTGTTAGGAACTCCCTTTGGCTCGTTACCTGAAGTGATTTCAAATGACGTTGGAAAAATTTGTCATTCAATGGAGGAGCTAATCGAAACCGCAAGCCAGCCTCTTCCTTGGAAAGCGAAAACTTGTCGTGACTATGCGGTTGAAAAGTTTCACTACCGAAAAATGGCTGAAAAATATATGCTGTACTACGAAGAAATTTTGAACGGAAAAAAAATTAATCCTTCAGTTCCGTTCGTGACTGAAAATACGGGAGGGCTTTTAAAACTTCCTTCACGTGCTCATTCAAAAGGAAATCCCTCTTATGCAAGTCTTCCCCTTAAAAGCTCTTGAAGATAATTACATGTATGTCCTTCACGACGAAGTGACTGGAAAAAATGCGGTAGTGGATCCCAGTGAAGCTGACCCCGTCCTAGAATTTCTAAAGGAAAAAGATTGGAAGCTCGATGCGATATTGAATACACACCATCATTGGGACCACGTCGGCGGAAATCTCAAGCTGAAAAAAACATTCGATTGCGAAGTGATAGGCTACGAAGCCGACGAACATCGCATTCCTGGAATCAGCCGAGAATTAGCAAATGGAGAAACCGTGTCGATCGGCGGGATGTCCGCTCAAACGTATTTTATTCCAGGCCATACTTCGGGGCATATCGCTTACTACTTTGAAAAAGACCAAGCTTTGTTCACCGGAGACACTCTTTTTCTTTCGGGGTGCGGCCGCCTTTTCGAAGGAACTTACGAGCAGATGTTTGAGAGTCTTAATCTTCTGAAGAAATTCCCCGACCCCACTCAAATCTATTGCGGACATGAATACACTCTGACGAATGCGCGTTTTTTGGTCGAAATCGAGCCAAATGATCAGAATAATAAATATTATGCGACAATCGTGGAGAAGTTGAAATCCTCTGGTACGACGATTCCGGGAAGAATCGAGGAGGAAAAAAGGTATAACCCCTTCATGAGATCGGCGTCCGTCGAAGAATTTAAAATTCTTCGAGATAAAAAAGATCACTGGAAAGGGTAGAGATTCTCCACCCATACAGAAAAGTCATCGCTTCCGAGAGCGAGTTGGCACTTCGCTTGCTAATACTTCACGCAAGTTATGAATCTATTATTAGGAGAATAAAAATGAAAAGTTCACTGATTATTGCATTGTTCGCGAGCGCGATCACTTTTGCTCAGGTCGGCACCGCACCTGGAAATCCTGCAGGAACAGGCTCCAGTACGACAAGCACTGTACCTGATACCACATCATCCAATCGTCTTTCCAATACTGATCCTCAAGTAGGCCTCGAAAATCCTGGGGATTCCCGAATGGAAACGGACCGCGGGCAACGTTCACCTAACGGTGAGAGAACCGCCCGAACCGCCCGTAATCAAGTAAAAAAATCGGAACCCAAACCTGAGCCAAATGAAGGCACTAAGGACAAGCAGTAAGCGTTCAGGCTAAAAAATTTTTCAGCTGTTCGATAACCCATTGCGGATCATCCGTCGTTAGGTCATGCCCTGCCGTCGGATGAAATGCGATGGGGCTGTCTAAATATTTTGCTAAGTCGAGACTACAACTCGGATCACACAAGCGATCGCGTGTTGAAGCAAGCACGAGACACGGTATCGTTGGTTTCGATTTCAATCTAAAAGCAGCCGCTGAAATAATCTGCCGCAAACTGTTGATTGCGCTGATGGGACGATCCTTTTGGACTTGCGCCCAGGCAGGCAAAGCCTCTTTTTGGGCTTCAGGATGATTTGCAATAAAATCGAGAACAGCCTTCTCACGTTGTTCCGGGCCTGCCGCCATAACCGTATTCGCAAACATTCTCAGTGTCGGAAGTTGCAAACGTTTGAGCGGCCAGGACAAGTTTGCAATGCTCGAGTTCACGATCACGGCGTGGGTAAAATCTTGGGGGGCCTGATGGATCCACTCGAGCGCGATCATGCCTCCGAGCGAAACCCCTAAAACGACACTTTTTTCGCATTTTTTCGACTGCCAGTGGCGTTTGACGGCCGCCGCGGTTTTTTTAAGAAGAAGGGGAGATTTTTCGTTTAGATGAGCCCCACTGCCCGGGATATCGACGCAATGGACAGTGCAATCGGGGAAACTCTTCTTCAAAAGCTCCGGGAACTTTCCCCAGTGGCCCGATTCTCTTCCCAAACCTCTTAAAAGCGTAAACTCAATCATTGAACCAGAGATCCATTGCTTTAGATTTTAACTCCATTACCGTCGATTCATCCTGCTCGACCCAACTTCGCGGCGATAGAATCGCGCGCCAGAGAAAATCTATCAGAGTGACGTGTCTTCGTAAAATGCGTTGGTAGCGATGCCGCTGCTGAGGATTGAAGGGACCTAGCAGAGAAAAAAGCTGACTTGGATTTTTTTTCACCCACAACCACGACCCCAGTTCCAAAGTGAACGGAAGAAAGAGTTTTTCTCCACGATCCTTGAGGTGATTGTCATACAAATAGTCCCAGAGATCCCCGTGGGTGCGGTATTGTTTCGATTGAGGTTCTACGCAATAGACGTGGTTGGGGTAGGTCCGGTCCAAAAGGTTTTTCAGCGCGTAGACTTTAGAAATATCGGGCATCGGCGCTTTGGTTTTTGCATAGGGAAACCAAAATCGATCAATCTTTCCAAAACCCGAATGAAAATCTACGGTGAGTGCCATGCGCGAAGGATAAATACTTTTTTCGACGAAATCGCAAACCGCTTTGGATTCGAGTTCCATTGCCGCTTTTTCTTCCCCTCGATACCACGGTAAGACAGGAGAGATGCGGTGGCCTGCTGCCAAAAACCACTTCGATGTCGATTCGGCCTCAATCGGAGAATTTCTCATTAAGTCGACGCCATTCGGATTGGCACGAGCTTTAAGATACATTCCCCCTGGATTAATTAGCGGAACTAAAACGAGCCGCGATTTCTTTAAAAGATTCGAAACCGTTTCGTCCCAACTCATCAGCTCGGCCAATGTTTGCAGGTAAGCTATGACGATTCGAGTGCCTATCCGTTCTAATCCATGGACGCCTGCAAAGAGTCCTAGGACAGGCGCTTTAGGGTCCTTGCTCCCTAACGAAATCGAATAAAGAGGAAATTCTTTTCCTCGCGTATTGATTTTTGCGAGTGTTTGAATGTCGGCGTGAGGGCTTAAGACCTCGATGGTTCGTTCTAAAGCATCTAATTCGGGCAATGAATGATAATACGACTTCACGGGAGTACCTGTATTTTTGGGGAAGTCTTTATTTTACAGAAGACGCACTTCGCAAATCAATACACGTTATAACGAAAGGCCTTTGCTGGGTCGGGTGAGATCTCCCTCGAAAACCGTGAAGTATTTAAGGTCCACATTTTCGAAGCGCTTGTTTTTTTCGCTGTAGATCTGACACGAGGCCACGGGCGCCGCATAGAGATGGATACTCACCGCAGGACTTCGAGACGCATTGGCGATCGAATGCACTGCAATCTCATCGTCGATATAGGAGTTTGTGCCGCACTTCCCAATTTCAACGCATCCCATCGGCTTCAAATCGAATCTGGACCCGTCCAAACCCATCGGTTCGTAATTTTTAAAGGCGAGTTCTCCCATACTGACGGTGACCCAGCAGCGTTGCCCCGCATGATCGTGGATGGGGGTGCGTTGCTGGGGAAGCCAAGTCAGAACGAGCAGCTCGAACAGTTCGGTTCGATAGACCAAATTTCGCCCGTACGTTTCCTCCCTAAAATAAATAAACGGAAGAAAATCGTCGTTATTCAAGCAATTGTCATTCAGGTACCGATCGATTCGATCGGATTTGAAATCTTTTGCCGACTGTGTGTTAAGAAAATCAATAAACCCCGGAAGCCCCACCTGTGTTTTCATGATTGAAAAAGTCTAACACCTAATTGCGGTATTTCTCAATCGTCGGAAACACTAAATTTGATAACACAATGCATTCGGCGAAGTGCGTTCGACGATTGTTAAAGCGGGTCGATGGAAATACAGACTCAAATATTGATTCTTTTCACTTTTTTAGTAAGCTAGCCGTGATTTTAAATTCATAAGGAGTCTATTGATGTCAAAAGAGCGCGGTTATAAAAAACAACTTCTGGTCCTTCCGTTTGACCACCGAGGTTCGTTTCAAGAAAAAATGTTCGGAATTAAAGGGACCCCCACCGCCGAACAAACGAAAGAAATTGCCTCTTACAAAAACGTGATCTTTGAAGGTTTCGAAAAAGCGGTGAGACAGGGTCTTCCCAAAGACATCATGAGTATTTTAGTCGATGAACAATTCGGAATGGATGTGATTCACCGTGCGAAAGCTACTGGCGTGACGCTTTGTATCTGCGTTGAAAAAAGCGGACAGGAAGAATTCGATTTTGAATATACGAACTGGCAAGAGCATATCAATAAGATCAATCCTGAAATTGTGAAAGTGCTCGTCCGGTATAACGTCGAAGGCGATGCGGCAATGAACACGCGTCAGTCGGCGAGACTCGCAGAACTTTCTCGCTTCTTAGATAAAGAAGGCCGAGCTTATATGTTTGAGCTATTGGTGCCCGCAACAGACGCTCAATTGCAAAAGTGCAATGGAGATAAAAAAGTTTTTGATACGGAAATGCGTCCGTCCCTCATGATCCGCGCGATCAACGAATTGCAAAAAGCGGGAATCGAAGCCGATATTTGGAAATTAGAAGGCCTCGACAAAAAAGCGGATTTCGAAGCGGTCTGTAAAGCGGCTCGCCAAGGTGGAAGAGACCACGTCGGTTGCATCGTTTTAGGACGAGGCGAAAACGAACAAAAAGTGCGTGAATGGTTGAGCGTCGGCGCGAACGTCGCGGGCGTGATCGGATTCGCCGTCGGAAGAACTGTTTTCTGGGAACCTCTCAAAGCGATGAGAGAAAACAAATTCAGCCGCGACCAAGCTTCTGACCAAATCGCAAAGACCTACACAAGCCTTTGCAATCTCTGGCTCGAAGCCCGCGCGTAAGTCTTTCAAGTTTTCTAGAAATCCGTCATTGCGCGGGTGCTGCGCACCCTCGCAATGACGGGATTTCGTGATGACGAGATTTTGCGTAACTCATTGAAATACATGAGAATTATTTTTCCTGTTTTTCGTCGGATTTCAATGTAAATTGCCTTTTCATGTTGCCACCAATTTCGACATTTAAAGAGCGTCTGGGAGACGTTCGCTATTTCATGGCGCCGATGGCGGGGATTACCGACACTGTATTCCGCCTTTTGATTCGCGAGATGGGAGCGGAAGTTGTGATCAGTGAACTGCTCTCCGCCGAGGGTTTAGTGCGTGGAGGGCAACGTACTCGTGACATGATGGCCTTTGATGAACGCGAACGTCCTGTGGGAATTCAGATCTTTGGTTCCTCCGTTGAGACGATGGCCGAAGCCGCGAAAATTGTGGAAGCGGAGGGGGCTGATTTTGTCGACATCAACTTTGGGTGTCCGGTTAAAAAAGTCGTGTGTGATGGCGGCGGCGCTGCTTGGTTGAAAGAACCCGAAAAAATGGGAGAACTTCTTTCAACGATTAAGTCAAAATTAAGAATCCCTTTAACGATTAAAATTCGAACGGGGTGGGAGGATTCCGAACGCAATGCCAAAGAAATTGTCGATGTCGCAGCGCAAGCGGGAGTTTCCTGGGTTGCCATTCATGGACGAACTCGTGCTCAAGCGTATACGGGATTTGCAGACTGGGAATATATCCGTGAGATCGCAATCCATAGTCCGATTCCCGTCATTGGCAACGGGGATATTTTAACCGCTGCACAAGCCAAAAAGCGGATTGCCGATGGCTACGCCCATGGTGTGATGATTGGTCGCGGGGCCTTGAAAAATCCGTGGATCTTTCGAGAAATCGCAAAAGAAAAAGGTGAAAGAAATTTCATCGAGCTGATTTCTCGGCATTTTGAAATCGCGATTGCGAAAAAGGAAGGTCACCGGGCATTTCTGTCGCTTAAAAAGTTTATGTCTTGGTATGCTTCTGGCCTTCCGTACTGCTCGCCTTTTCGGGCGCAACTTTTTAATACAGAAAACGTCGACGATCTACGTCGAATCACGATAGAATTCTTCGAAAAAGTCGGAACCGCCGACCGAGTCGACGACGGACAACCGTTTTTAATGGGTGGACATGGCTGAAAACAGAACGAAGTATTGGCTCTATTTTATCGGAGCGTTGGGTTTGGGATTGTATTGGGCGACGGCTCTCACCAATATCGGGATTATCGCATTAGATGATTACGCCTTTGGAATCGCAAAGATTATTCCGGCCCAACGGATTACGTTTACGGAAATCGTGAATGAAAGAGGCATTCGTCTGCCTTTTCAAGCGCTCGTCCTTGCGTCGTTAAGCCGATTGGCTTTAAGTCTCGGGATTTTAGACCCCTCAAATCAATTAAAATTTGTTCTTGTTGTGATTGGGACCATCGTTTTTTTGATGCAGGCAGTTTACGGCGTTGAACTTTTACGTTTCGCGAGAAAGAAACTCGATGCCGTTTCTATCCTCTTCTTATTTCTTTTAAGCTTTTATTTTGTAGCGCCCTTATTTTTTACAAGGCCACTCATCGAGAACTTAGCGGGGCCTTTTTTGACCGCGTCCGCTTATTTCACTTGTGAATTTTGGAATCGAAAGTCCTCTCGTTCGCTATTTTTTGCGATTCTAAGTGTGATGATCGCTGCGATGTTTCGCTATCAAACGGGGATTTGCTTTTTGGCGATTGGGGCGGCTGTCATTTCGCGAGGAAAACTCAAAGACTATGTTGTCTTTACGGCATCTGCGCTCTTCTGCTTTCTCTTCAGTGGCGCCGTCGATTATTATTTGACCGGAAGCTTTCACGGGTCATTTCTATCGTATCTTTCTTACAATGCTCAGTATTCTTCTACCTTCGGTGTGCAACCCTTTTATCTTTTTATCCTTCTTTTTATTGCGCTCACTTTACCGCCTAGTTTTTTCTCGAAGTACACAGGCTTTGATTGGAAGAAAGAATATCGACCCATTCTCCCTGTGTTCGTTTCTTTTTTGAGCTTTCTAGTAGTGCATTCACTCATTCCTCATAAGGAAGAGAGATTTATGGTGCCGGTGCTTGGACTTTTTCTCCTTTTGTTATGCCCCTTGGCGAATTATCTGGTGCTTGTTCAAAAACAGAAGTGGAGAGCGGTCTATTTTTGCGCGATTAATTTTCTGATCCTTCCTTTTGCGTGCTTCAATGTTCCTCAAAAAAATACGATTGGTTTAGTGGAGTATCTCAACCATCACCCTCATATTCGCTCGATTTATACGGTTTCGAATAGTCTGACAATTTTTCCAACGGCCTACAGCTTAAACCCTGCGGAGACAACAGAGATTACCGTCGAGGACGCGAATGAAATCGCGCTTGCGAATTGCAATCAAGCGTTGGCGGTGCGAAAAGATTTTGAGCCGCAACTTGCCAGTCTGTCACAGTTTACAAAGTTAGAAGAGTTTTCACCGGGGATTCTTGAAGCGCTGATTGTGAAACTCAATCCGAAACATAATATCCGTCGAAGTGCCGTGAGCCTCTACCAGAATAAGAATTGCAAGGTCAGTCCATGAAACACGAAATTATCGTCGTCGGTCCCTTGCAATGTAACTGTTCCGTTCTTTCGTGCGAAAAGACCAATGAAGCCATCATTATCGATCCCGGAGATGAAGCGCCAAAAATTTTGAAGTATGTGGAGTCTCAGAACTTGAAAGTAAAGTATGTGGTTCATACCCACGCACACTTTGATCATATCGCGGGAACCGCAGGAGTGAAGGCCGGGACCCAAGCGACTCTTTGTTTGCATAAAGACGATCAGATGATTTATCAAAACCTTCCGATGCAAGGACAGATGTTCGGGATGAATTTTGAGGCAGCACCGCCGATTGAAAAATTTATCGAAAACGAAGAAATTATTGATTTCGGAGAGTGTAAAGCCGAAGTGATTCACACCCCTGGGCACAGCCCCGGAAGTATTTGCTTGAGATGCCGGTTTGATGGCGGTGAGAAGCTTTTTTCGGGAGACACTCTTTTTCGAGAGAGCATCGGTCGCGCGGATTTGTGGGGCGGAGATCACGGAACACTTCTGACTTCCATTCGGAAACGATTGTTTAGCTTAGAAGAAGATTTGCCAGTCTACCCTGGCCACGGGCCCGATACCTCGATTTGGCATGAGAAAAAGAATAACCCGTTTTTCTAAATAAAAGATGAAGGGGCAGACTTTGCAGTCCACCCCTTTTACCATTCGCGATAGTGACTAGTTTAAATAGAGAGTGGCACTGTAGAAGTTATCTCCAGTGTTGTAGTAGTTACAAAATCCTTTACCGGTTGCAGAATTTCCATTCTTACGAAGGTAGAAATTGCACTCGGTCGGATTGAAAACATTGTGATCAATATCAAGACAAGAATTGAATTGTCCGGAAACGATTTGTCCTGAGACGTTTAATTCCATCTGGCAACGGAAGCGTGTTCCTCCTGTCCAGACGAATTGGTAATTGTACCGACCCGATGAAGGGCCAAGCTGGGATGTCAGATTCAGTTGAGCGGTGACGGAGACCCCTGATGCAGGACCCCCTCGCAAAATCATGGTAGCTCGATTGGGGACCTGCGCTTGCGCAGTTTCCGAAGTCAGCAGTGATACGCAAGCGATCATGAAACCCATTAAGAAGCGAGATAAGTGTTTTTTCATAAAACCTCCTACTGCTCAATAGTAGCAAACGGCATTCCAACGGTTTCATGCCTAGCGCATTCAATGATCCGTGAAATTTTGATAGGGCGGGGTCGAAACGCTCCATAGCGAGGGATGACTTTAAGCGTGGCGTCGCTCAGTCCTTAGCAATTTTTTCGGGATGGATATTGAAATCTGATGCGGCTTGCATGATTGCGCCATTTTGAAATGAATTCTTAGAGGCTCTTTGTTGTAGTTTTTTCAAAGCATTCGCGATGTACGAATTCTCATCGTACGACGCAGTATCTCTCCGTGTAGGCTTTTTACCGGCGTAGCGAATCGTTTCGGGCCCCCAACTCTTTTCGGTGTTGTTTGCGGTGACGTAACGAACAGAATCAGGTGTCCATACGTTAGGCCGTTGAATTTGGGCGCTTGGGCCTGGATTATACCTGCGAGTCGCTTCGGTGACTTCTTCATCTTCTTGATTAAGTGCAGAAAGGTGTCGATTGACAGCGGTGTAGTATCGAATTCTGGGTTCAAGTTTTCTGGCATTATAAAATGACCAATAGGGAATCATTCCTTGTTTGGAGCTTTTTTTAAGCTCGTTTAAAATCCATGCAGCATACAAGAAACTTTTGGCAGGCCGATGTAAATCTTTTGTCTTTGCTTTTGGAAAACTTGCCCGGAACCCGCTCTGAGCGATCCACATTTTTCGGATTTGGCAGATGCCGATTTCTCCGGCTGCGCCTTCAGGAAGATTTTCTCGGAACCCTGTTTCCTGCTTGGTAATTGCAATCAGAAGGTCTGGATCGATATCAAACTTTTTTGTCGCTCGATAAATTCCAGTCGCATACTCTAGATATTTTCCTTCATCTAATCCTGGCTGTAATTTATGAATGCGTTTTGCTAGATCTAAGATCTCTCTCATCTCATGATGTTCTAATGACGGAGGTGCTGACCCAGCGATGAGGGTTTGAGGGAGCAGCAAAAGGCAAAGCAGGATCACTACGCCGATGGCGCAGAAAAAAATCCAGTCGATGTGTTTCAATGCTTTCAAATTCACTCCGTAGTTGCTCTTTATGCTTTTATAAATTGCAAGGGGTGCGCCTAGGCTTATCTTACGGAAATTGTTGAGGTCCCAATTTTCGCAGAGGAAAAAAGTGTCTAAAAGTTTGGCAGAAACCAGGAAGAAAGCTTTGAATTCGGTTGCTTAGTATTCTCTCTGTTTTGCCAACTTGTTCAACACGTTAAATCTCTTCAATTACAAATGCTTAGCTCTCACCGCGGAGTGCCTATCATAATCTTGACATTGCTTGATAGGAGTCGAGTAAATCAAATTTACGTGCTATTCTGTAAAGAGGCTGCTATAGATAGCCGAACAGCTTAAACAAGGGCGGAGAGCTTGATTATCTCTTACCGACGTGTCCCTCGTTAAGTTCCTAGACTCAATCAGTTATGAATAAAACTGACCTGCCAGTTTGATACACGCCAACAGATAGGTCCTACAAGTCCATTAAGTTTGACTTTAAAAGAAAGTAAAATGAATCCATTTACCTCGTTCCACGAACTCAATATTCCTGCGCCTTTATTAATGTCGCTGGGAAAAATGAACTTCACAAACCCAACCCCCGTCCAACAAGCTGCGATTCCCGCAGCATTAGAAGGAAAAGATATTTTAGGGACTGCACAAACCGGTACCGGCAAAACAGGAGCCTTTTCAATTCCTCTTTTAGCCGCACTTGAAAACGATCGCTCTAAATGCGCGCTTGTTCTTGTGCCGACTCGTGAAATTGCCGCTCAAGTCTTTCAAGTTTTGAGAGAGATGAGCCGCGGTCTTAATTTTTACGGAGTGCTTCTTATTGGAGGCGAATCCTTTAACCGACAAGCAGATGATATGTACCGAGGAGGCGTTGATTTTATCGTCGCTACCCCTGGAAGACTCAATGATCATCTAATGGAAAAAACCGTTGATTTGTCAGCAATGGAATTTTTGGTTTTAGACGAAGTGGACAGAATGCTCGATATGGGTTTTCTCCCGCAAATCAAAAGAATCATGGCTCATGTTCCAAATCAACGACAAACGCTTCTGTTTTCGGCAACGCTTCCAAATGAAATTCAGGGGTTAGCCGCTTCGTTTTTGGAAAATCCGGTCCGAGTTCAAATCGGTTCTGTAACCGAGTCTGCTCCTGAAGTTGAAGAGACAACGATTCGCACGACGATGGCTCAAAAAAATACGGTCGTCTTGCAAGAACTTGCAAAACGTCAGGGAAGAATACTCATTTTTACGAGAACGAAATCTCGGGCTGATAGACTCGCGATGCTGATCGAGAGAGAAAATTATCCTGTTGTGAATCTTCACGGGGGTAGAACTCAAGGACAACGTAAGCAAGCCTTGGATAGATTCCGCAAAGGTTCGCACCGAATCATGGTCGCAACCGATTTGGCAGGTCGAGGAATTGACGTGAACGATATCGAACACGTGATTAACTATGACATGCCCGAAACGAGAGAAGACTATATCCACCGAATCGGTCGTACGGCTCGTTTCGGTAAAAAAGGTTGCGCTATTAATTTAGTGACGGACCTCGATGGCGATGCAGAACAAACGATCTCGGGAGTTAAACGTCCCGCGAGAGTTGTATACCGCTCGCGAAGATCTCGCAGTCGTCGATAAAAATTAAATCTCTTTATTACTTTAGGGTGTTTCTTAGGAAGCACCCTTTTTTTTTCGCGCTTATTTAGGAGAGACTTCGAGAGAGCTGCGATCGTCTCGATCGAACGCGATGGAGCGGAGAGTGACCGGAAAACGTCTGTTATTGACCGTAAACACAGTCGGTTGTCCGTCAGTCAAAAGCACAAATCGATGTTCTTCTAGCTGTTTACCAAGAATTTCTGAAAAAACTTCGATGTCAAAAGGGTACACGAGCTCAACCCGATCCACTTCAGCGTAGGGAACTCTTTTTAAAAGTGCCTGCAATCCCGCGAGTAACTGTGAGCGACCTCTCCTCGTGCCCAAAGCGGGATCCATCTTCTGAGATTTGACTTCACGAATTCGATAAACAAACTTTCCATTTCTTTTCTTTTTGACGCTTAAGAGGTCTGGGGAACTCGGCGTCAATCCTCTGGATGATTTAGAATCGTAGTATTCGTCAACGGTGTGCCCAACACCGGTATCCGTGACGCCTAAAAACAATTCTCCTTCGTTCGAAAAGGTTTTTGCCGCAATGATTTCCATTCGAGCGGATTGGACTTTACTTCCGGAAGTCAGATCCGATTTGATATCGATTTGCAATCCTGCATTGGGAATCATTCCATCTAGCCGGTACACCGAGCGAATTCCGAGACTTGCCAATTCTTCTCGAACTCTTTCGATGTTGATAGGAAGATTTTTGAAGTGGGTTTTACAGCCCCAACTGTTCGAACTTAAACTCGATAAAAGAAACGCTGCGATAAGAGAGATGAAAAAACGCTTCATCGAGCAATACCCCAAAACTTACGTGCGTTTTGAGTCGTTGCGGCGGCGATAGATTCGACACTTTCTCCGCGGATTTGGGCGAGGATTTTTCCGGTCTCAGGTAACAGTGCAGGTTCGTTCTGTTTTCCTCGGTGAGGCAACGGCGCAAGGAAGGGGCAATCTGTCTCTAAAAGAAGTTCCGTCGAGGGAATTGTTTTTGCGGCATCTCGGAGCGACTGGGCGCTTTTAAAAGTGAGAATCCCTGAAAACGAGATTTTGAGGCCGAGATCTAAAGCTTGTTTGGCTTGTTCCACATTTCCGGTAAAGCAATGCATGACTCCCCGTCTGTCTGAGATCCCGATGGTTCGGATGGCCTGATAGAGATCGTCAAACGAATCTCGACAATGGATGATCACAGGGAGCTTAAGGGTTTTCGCGACTTCAAACTGGTCACGCAAACATTCCATTTGGTCTTCTTTGGTCGAATGGTTATAAAAATAATCGAGCCCTAATTCGCCGATTCCGACGCATTTATTTTTTTGAGTCAGAGATTCATAGTAGGGGATCATCTTATCGCGGATGGATTTCCAATCTTTTGAATCGTGAGGGTGAACCCCAATCGAATGATAGATGTTTTCGTGTTTTTCGGCCAGTTTGCGATTAGCATCCCAACTTGGTTCATCGGTAGCGACGCAGACCATCTCGCAAATCCCTGCTAGCTTCGCGCGTGACAAAACCTCGTCCACCGTCGTGTCTTTTAACATGGCTAAGTGAGCGTGAGTGTCTATCCATTCCATAAATTAATCGGGTTTTGGGATTTCCAGTCTTGGGAAGAGAGGGGAACCTTTTGTCACAATCACTTTCGAAGGACCTTTTCCCCATGCCGCCTTATTTACAAGCGGGGCTCTGTCTTTTAAACTTTCACTGTCTCCTAAATAACCGAGAGCTTTCTCGCTGCTCGTCGGAATGAAGGGGACGAGGAGAAGCGTTGCGATTCGTAAAGACTCATAACAATGAAGCAGTACTAACTTTAATTTGTCGTTATTTTCGGGAGACTTCGCAAGTGTCCAAGGTGCGTTGTTCTCGATGTATTTATTGGTAGCCCCGATGATTTTAGAAATCGCTTCTAAGGCTTTGTGATAGTGAAAACCTGTCAGCTCAGCATGATATTCTTTAATCGAATCCGCGCAGACCGATTTGAGTTCGGAATCCAACTGAAGAGTCGATGTTAAATCAATTAAATCACTTCCTAAATATTTTGGAACCATGTTTGTCGTGCGGTTGATACAATTACCAAAATCATTCGCCAGATCTGCATTGATTCTTTGGTACATCGTCTCTTTGGAATATTCACCATCGAGTCCAAAAACAAATTCTCTGAAGAGAAAATATCTCATCGCATCGACGCCCACTTCTTTGGCAAGTTCCATGGGATCGACTGAGTTTCCAAAAGACTTACTGATTTTTCGATTGGATTCGGTGAGCCACCCGTGAGCGACAATCTTTTTAGGCAGCGGATAACCGAGCGCCATTAAAAAAGTCGGCCAGTAGACCGCGTGGAATTTCAAAATATCTTTTCCCACGACATGAACGGCTTCAGCCCAGTATTTTTGATACTTCAGATCGTTTTCTAACACGCCGAGAGCTGTGAGATAGTTGCTTAAAGCGTCGAACCAAACGTAGACTTTATGTTCCTTCGAAGCTTTGGGATCTTTCGGCATGGGAATGCCCCAATTGATCGTCGTTCGACTTACCGAAATATCTCGGATGTCTTGTTTTAAAAATCCTAAGACTTCATTTTTGCGACTTTCGGGAACGATAAAATCGGGATTCGCTTCAATATGTTTTAAGAGTTTTTCTTTATAGGCGGACATTTTGAAGAAATAACTTTCTTCCTTCAGCTTTTCGACGACTCGTCCGCAATCAGGACATTTGCCGTCTTTTAACTGTGTCTCAGTCCAATACGTTTCATCCGGAACGCAGTACCAACCTTCGTACTCTGCCAGATAAATATCGCCTGTATCCATGAGTCTCTTGATAAAATTTTGGACCACTCGAGTATGTCGTTCTTCGGTAGTGCGGATAAAATCATCGTATTGGATATTGTAAAGCTTCCACGCGTCTCGATAGCGTTCAACGACTCGGTCGGCGAGTTGCCCGGGAGTTTCGTTTGTTTCCTTGGCTTTTTTCTCAATCTTTTGACCATGTTCGTCCGTACCCGTTAAAAACCAAACGTCTTTGCCGCAGAGTTTTTGATAACGGGCCATGATATCGGTGGCGACTGTGCAGTAAAGATGTCCGATATGGGGAGCATCGGTGACGTAGTAAATGGGGGTCGTAATATAATAGGTATTGTTCACGTTTTAGGTTCCAATAAAGTCTTGTCGTAAAAGGGTTTCGAGCATTAAACCGTAATTCGCATTTGAACGCAATCGGCCCTCAAGTTCTAAGACGCTTGCATATTTGCGTGTCAGTTCGTGAGGCGAGAGTGCGACAAAAAAGTTCTCTTGCATGGGTTTTGCGGTCACCGCCTGGTGCATTTCTCTTTGCAAAAATTGTAAAAACCCTAGAGTCTCTTCTTTGGAGTCGAGTTCTTCGACAAGACTTAAGATGTTCTTCGTTCGCATCGCGTCTCTGAGCAGATCACTGTAACGTTTTTTTGTTTCGGGAGAGTACTCGAATGCTTTGGCTTCGGGTTTTAATGTGAACTGGATGCAACGTGAAAGAATCGTCGGAAGCAAAAGATGGGGTTGATGGGTCAGAAGAAAAAAATACCGATTTTCTCCGGGCTCTTCGAGTGTTTTTAAAAAAGCGTTCGAAGATGCGGTATTGAGACGGTGAGCGTCTTCAATCACACAGATTTTAGGGCCGCCTTCGATAGGACTAATTTCCATTTGATGGCAGATCTCGCGGACGGTTTCGATTTTAAGATGATCTTCTTCGGGTTCTTTTAAGATTAGAAAATCCGGGTGCAATTCTTTTTCGATGCGTTTGCAGCTTGAACATTCATTGCAAAAACTTTGTTTCTTGTTCTTGCAAAAAATAAACTTCACTGCGCTCTTCGTGATTTCATAACGAACTTGTTTGTCTTCTCCCACAAAGAGAATGGCTTGGTGAATCCGTCCCGCCTGCAAGTATTTCAGCATGCGATTTTGAAAAGTCAGAGCTCCGTCGACGCCAAGCGCGCCTTTTTTTATCGGTTCTGCCACAGTTTTTTCCTCACCAAGAGTTCAATCGCAATAGATTCAATTTTGGATTGAATGACTGGGATTTCGCCGGAAGCGTCGATGATTTTAAATCGTTTTTTATCTTCCCTCGCGAGCTTTAAAAAACCTTTTCTAACTTTTTGGTGAAAAGCAAGTTTTTCGCGCTCCAGTCGGTCGAGCTTCACTCGCCGTCGGATGCCGTGAAGTTTGGCATCCCGTAAAAGTCTTTCACGCACGCGGGAGCGCCCGAGTTTTTCATCGAGATCAAAAATAAAAGTGAGATCGGGAACGGTGTGATTGGTTGCAAACTGATTCATTTTTTCGACCAACGCTTTTCCAAACCCTCGGCAGAGACCTTGATAAACGGTCGAAGAATCCTGCCCTCTATCCGAAAGGACAATCACGCCTTTTTCAAGCGCCGGAAAGACGACTTCGTCCATATGCTGGGCGCGGTCGGCCTCATAGAGCAGAAGTTCGGCCCGGTGGCTGAGTTCTTTATTGTCAGGATTGAGAAGTACCCCGCGAATGCCTTTACCAATCGTGCTTCCGCCAGGTTCGAGAGTAATTAAGACCTTAAAACCATGGGATTTTAAAAACGCCTCTAAATGCCGAATTTGAGTCGACTTCCCAGCCCCCTCTCCCCCTTCAAAGGAGATCAGAAGACCTTTTCCCAACTTTTTGGCTCGCGGCATCATTATGTTCCCCATCATAGACAAATATAGGGCAAACAGTTAAGTACTTTCTACAAGGTTTTTCTATCACAGGAAGGACCGATCCTTTAAGCTCGGCTGGTGGAATTGGTAGACACGCAGGTCTCAGAAGCCTGTGGGAAACCGTGGGAGTTCGAGTCTCCCGCCGAGCAAATTTTCGCCTCCAGCGAAAATAGCATAAGATCGAGAATAAGCATGAGCATGAGAAAAGGAAGGGGCTCATTAGAAAAGTTAAGGATTACTCCCTTAATTCCTTATTCCCTTAATCCCTTCAGCGGCGTAGCCGCTTCGATGTCCCTAGTGCGCAGTCACCTGAATTGCTTCCAACTTTTTCAAATCCGCAGCCGGCAAGCTTGCCCCGTAGCTATTCGCTACCACATTCGCAGATACCATTTGGAAAGCTTTGCTATCTAACTTGTTTCCCCATTTGGTCTTCACAACCGTAAACTCAATCTTTTTCGTCGTTTTACTTGGAGTAAAAGAATTTCCGACCGCTGTACCGGAAATTTCTCCTTCTACGGAGTAGCCGACCAGAAATTTTAAAGGACTGAGTTGTTTCACTTTGTATTCGGAGATGACCGTAAACGTATCCGGCCCTCCCATACACTCGGGGCAAGCCACTGCAGAGTTCCACCAGTCATTTGTTTTTAAGAAATCGCCTTTTGCATCCCGTTTTACGTATTCAGTCACAAGTTGAAGAGGGGTTAAACCAATGTCCTTCTTTACTATTCCTTGCAGGAACAACGACTTTGCATTCAGTGATGAAAGAAACAGAGAGAAGACGAGCCATTTTTTTATTCCGAGCATTTTCATTTCAGATTAAGCCTTCCCCGCCGCCGTTCGCAGCTCTGCAATCCGATCCCCATGCCCGAAAACCCAGATTAAATCCCGTGCTTCTAAAACCACCGTCGACTCGGGATTCAAAATCCGATTCCCATCCCGCTCAATCCCGACAATCAGCGCACTAAAAGCATCGCCCATTCCAATCTCGCGAATCGATTTTCCAATGTAAGCTGATTGCTCCGAGATCGCGACCGATTCGAGACTAAACATCTCTTCATGGGCAAGGGAAGACTCACTCGCTTGAATGTCCGTTAAATTTCGAGCCGCTAAAAGCTGCTCTTCTGTGCCAATCAGAAAGAGTTTATCGTTCGGTAAGAGCCGTTCGGACCGACTGGGCGCAAAAATTCTTTTTTTACCGCGATCAATCATCGCTACCGTTGCGCCACTCATCGATCGGAATTTAATTTCTTCCAGGCTCTTGCCCGCGACCTTCGAATCAGACGAAAGAGTAATTTCAAAAAGTGTCGCATTCCAAGGGGCAAGCTCGGGAATCTGCGCTGTTTTTTCGAGCTCTGCTAGTTCTTTTGCATTCAAATTCTGTAAGAACCGTCTTTCGACTGCAAGATATAGGGGCTTGATCGACGCTCTAAATAAAAAAAGAACAATTAGAACCGTCACTAAGACTACCGGAAGCAATATTTCCGTAGAACTATATTGTTTGATGATAAATCCAATTAAACCGATTCCGATAAAGAATCGCACGACAAATAATCCGAACTGCAGATTTCGGAGGCGAGTTAAAACGGCCATCTGTTTAGTCGAAAGATTCTTAGGAGTTCGCAAAAGAATCGCAAATAGAAAAGGCGATGCCAGAAGCAAAGTTGTTATACACGCGCAAATTTTTAAGGTGAGAGAATCTCCAAATGTCTCTATGAGGAAAGGAAGCAAAATTTGCGATGAAACAACGGTGATCGCAATCACAACCACTGAATTTAAAAGCGCCGCAAGCCCGTAGACTCTTGCGATGAGCGTGACCGCGCTCTCAGTTGTCTCGGTATTCATCGCGATTTCATATCGGCGCAGTCCCTCGAGCATCCGTGAGGGAAGGCGCGCTTCAATCCACGTATAGATAGGTCCCGAATACTTAATCATGTAAGGGGTTGTAAAAGTCGTGACGGCTGAAACCGCGATAACGATAGGATAAAGAAAATCGCTCGTAACTTTTAGACTCATTCCCAATGTTGCAATGATAAAGGAGAACTCACCAATCTGCGCGAGACTCATCCCGGCTTGTACCGAATGCTTCAAGCTCCTGCCCGAAAGCACAGCGCCAATTCCTGAGCCAAAGAGTTTTCCGATGACTGTAATCACGGTAATGAGAATCACAACGCCTAAGTGTTGATTTAACACTGCAGGATTGATCAGCATCCCGACGGAGACGAAGAAAACGGCCGCGAAGAGGTTTTTGACCGGGAGGAGAAGGTGCTCAATCCGTTCCCCTTCCTCCGTCTCAGCGAGAATCGCTCCCATCACAAAAGCACCGAGAGCTGCCGAAAACTCTGCTTGTGTCGCTAATACGACCATTCCGAGACAAAGACCCAGTGAAACAATGAGCATGATCTCATCGCTCAATAGGCTCCTAAGCTTCTTTAAAACGGACGGAAGCAGATAGATTCCGACCAAAAACCAAATCAGTAGAAAAAATCCGAGGCGGCCGGCTAGGAATAGAAGATTACTGCCCGAGAAAGAATCGGGAACGCTAATCGCTGTCAGAACGACCATGATGAGAATTGCCATCAGATCTTCAACGATTAAAATTCCGAAAACAAGGCTGACAAAAGTTTTCCCTTTGAGCCCTGCTTCATCAAAAGCTCGGATAATAATCGTCGTGGACGACATTGATAGAATCGCGCCGAGATAAATACAGTCCATGGTTTTCCAACCGAGGGCTCGTCCCAGCAGGTATCCGAGGACTGTCATCGTCACGATTTCAAAAACGGCAGAAATCGACGCACTTTTGCCCACTTTAACGAGCTTTTTAAAACTGAACTCAAGGCCCAATCCAAAAAGCAAAAAGATGACGCCGATTTCGGCCCAGAGCTTTACGCCTTCTGTATCGACGACCGTCGGAAACGGCGAGAAGTTGGGACCGACGGCGAAACCTGCGATCAGATATCCCAGCACGATCGGCTGCTTCAGCTTTTTAAATAAAAGCGTACTCCCTCCGGCTGCTGCGAGGATCACAGCCAGATCGTAAATCATCAGGGGTAGGTGACTCATGACGCCGATTTTTTATCTGCTTTTCTTTTTTCCCAAAGAAAATAACGTTCCAAAAGTGCAGGGTGGAGAAAGAGTCCGACCGCCCAACCGGCGAAGATGATCAGAATCGACATCCAACCCATACTTTTCAAAATTCCCGCGCGAGTGAACACGAGCACTCCAAAGCCCACCGCTGTCGTCAGAAGCGAAAGCTGCAGACTTACGGCGATGTCGCGAACGCCTTTGAATCCGGATTTGATTTCTCCAGAGCGTTGCATTAGCTGAATGGGAATTTCGACGCCAGCCGCAATGAACACAGGAAGTAACGCCACGTTAAAAATATTAAATTTAACGCCGAAGAGCGCCATCAATCCAATTCCTGCGGGCAGAGAAACGAGGAAGGACACGTACGAAAGAAGCGTATGCTTCCAATCGCGTAAGTTAATCCACAAAAAGACCCCGATAAAGACTGTGATTAAGACGAGTAAGATAATTCCGTCTCTTTCAATCAGCCCTAAGATTTCGGAGAAAATTCCAGCGTCTGATCCGCTGACGATATCGGGGAATTTCGCTTCGACATCCTTGATCATTGCCGCAAATCTTCCAACTGCGGGTCCGTTATTTAAATGTTCTGTTGGATAAACGTAAATTAAATAACCTGCTTGTTTAGTTCCGCGTAGCGCCTCTTGGATGTAGACCGGGAGATCTTCCCAAACGAAAGGCTTGGAGTTGACCCACGTTCGGATCGTCGCGCCTGGAATTTCGGTTGCAACTTGCAGTTGTTTATCAGAAATCTTTTCAATTCTCTTTCCAAGACGCGCGATAATATTCGCCTTCTCCGCCTGTTGTTCCGGAATGATTGTTCCGCCATTGACAAAGTTTTGAATAATATTCGGAACGTACTTTTCCTTTAGGTAGTTCTCAATCGCCACAGCTTCTTCTTTCGAGTTGGCTGCAAACGCCGCTGGAGTCGTTGATCTGTCATAGATGATATCGATGAGCTTATCCGTTTTGCGGATTTCATCCGAATGCTCCATCATCTTGTCAAAGTCGAATTCGAACCCGACTTTGCAGGAATAAGCCGCGAGCAGAAGAGTCACGATCAAACTCCCATAGTAGGCGCGATTACTTTTTAAGATCGGTAATTCCTTATTTTTGAAAGGGTAGTTATCCCTTTTCATGACGTCTTCGAGTTTTAAGAGCTTACTCGTAAAATAAAAAGTTCCCATCTTTGTGATGAGAATCGCGCTGAGTCCCACCCCGCACACAAAGCCGAACTCAGAAAACACTTTCAGCGAGCTTCCACACATCATGAAGAGACAAAGCGCCGTTGAAACGAGAGTCACAAAATTTGCCCAGCCACAGGTGGCCAGAGTTCGCCAAAGCGGATCGGGATCGTCACTGGACGGGTCCTTTTGCTCAAGTCGGATTCGCCACAGCAGGTGGATACCGTAGTCCGAACCGACTCCCGCTAACATTCCCACTAGGAAACCCGTGATTAAATTCACGTGTCCGATAAAAATTCGAGTGAGCAGGGCTGTGATCCCTAAACCTAAAACGACCGGAATAAAGATCGAAATGACGGCGCGAATGCTTCGGAAGTAGAATAATAAAACAATCGCCATCACGATGTTCGATAGGATCCCTAAAATAAAAATATCCTCTTCCATAATCGCGGCGTCTTTTACTTTGCTGTAATAGCGGCCGGAGATGCGGTAAGAAATATTTTTTGGAACCGCCTCGCTAAGTGTTTTTTCGGTGAACTGAACGAGTTCCTTGCTCTTTCCCATATCGAGCGAGTCAAAACTTGGCTTCACCATCATGAGCAAATCTTTGCGGTCTTCCGAGATTAGGTAAGGTGATAATCTGGACATCTTGTCGCCAAATTTTTTAAAATCGGATTCGACAGGCTTCGCGGCCGCTTCTTTTGGTTTGGCGTCTTTATCGTCATCATCCCAGAGGCCGATGTCGAAAAACTTTCGTTTGGCTTTGGTGATATCGGTTCCCACTTTTTCGTCGAGTTCATTCAACTTTTCGATCGGCGCGTAGTAGAGGGCGCGAGTGAGAAAGAAATGTTCTTCGCGGTGAAAAAATGCACTGCGAACGAGTGGGCTTGCCTTCATTTTTTCGACAAGCTCTGGCACTGCCTTCAGATGCGATTCGCCGTCTTCTGCGTGAAGGAGAACTTCAATGTACCCAACTCCTCCGACGATCTCGGTGAGTTTATTAAATTTAATGACTGTCGGGTGATCCTGAGGCAGAAGATCGCTCAAGGAAAGTTTGAGTTCGATATCTTTACTGGCGTACCATCCCGCAGCTGCCAAGATGACAAAAAGAACAGTCCAAAATGCAGACCAATCGATGAGAATTTTTTTAAAGAAATTTTTCATGTTCATACTTCGGGTTACCCTTTACGTTGATCTTTTCTAGACCTCTGGTTTTCATGTCACTTTTAGGACATCGATCTTGATTGCAATAATTTAATTTCAGACAATCAACAAAGAAGCGGCCAGGACACCTGATGCATCACAGTTCCAGTGGCTTGGCCGATTCGCCCGTAAAAACGAGCGGAGATCCTAGAAGGGGTTTCGATTATATGGATCGAATAAGAAATTAAAGAGAGAAGCGAGCGAATAGGAAGTTTGACTCCAGATGAGTCCGAAAGAGACAGAACACTTTCAGCATAACCACTGAACAGTCGAGGTTGGCTGTTGCGATGGCCACTATCACCTTTGAAATTTTCGACGGTAAAGCGAACCTGAGTGCTTGTGAGATTCACAAAAACACAGAGCAGAACAAACAGATTCAGCACGAATGTTCTCTTGTGAAAATATTTCTTCATAAAATGAGTTTCGAGTCTAGATTCGGCCTAAAAGCAAGTCAACCAACCATGTGGGAAGTTGCAGTGCATAAAACGCACTCGCAGTGACTCTGAAAACAGTGTCACTGCGAGCGGAGGGAAACAAGCTTATTCAGTGGGATCGGGTTCGACCTTCGTTCCTTCCGCAGGTCGATTCCGCATCTTTTTTTTCGTAGCGACGGTATTTTCTTCCTTTTCGCTATTCGGGCTCACGGCACCTTCTGATTTACTCCGTTTTGTGGTCTTCGAAGTGCCTGATCCAATCGCGTTAGGGTTGGGATCACTAATGGCTCCTCCGCTTTCGGCAAAACTTAAAATCGAAAGGCAAAACAGCACTGCGGTGAGAAGAGTTATTTCTTTCATGCGTACCCCTCAGTGATGAGTTCGTGTCGCTGCAGCCAGTTCGGGTTTTTCGGTTCTCGAACGGCCTTCGAGATATTCAGTATCCGCTTGAGAGGTCTCTGTGCGATCGGAGCCTTCGAGCTTCACGAGCTTATTATAAAGTCCCAAAATCAGAAGCGCTGGAGCCCATTGACCCACAAAAGTGCTCAAATTCTTTTTACCTGAGACTTGCAATGCAGCGGATGCCACCATAGACCCAACGGCCAGCCATAAGAACGTGTCCGAAGGGAGCTTAGCTGTTTGCTGCTCGATGGCTTTTGCAACAGGGCCCTCTTTATGTTCCGTGTTATCGACAATGTTTTTCGTGAATTCTGCTACTTTGTTCATTTTATCTCCTTGCTAATAGTCTTTCATAAGTACAAGCAATGAGTGTGCCTAAGACACTGCGGCAGGCCTCGTATAGATGACTCTGTTATAATCAAATTTATGACCTCTTCCTTTAAAGAATTTGTGCCTCTACAAAAAAGTCCGATAGAAAAACTTTTAATTAGCGCGGATTTTTTTTCGCGGCAGAAAAAGTATGACGAGGCGATAGAAGTTTACAAATCTGTCTTAGAAAAAGAGATCGGTAATCGCGAAGCTTTGAAAAAAATGGGAGAGTGCCTCTTCTTCACAAAGAAATTCGAAGCGGCCTTAAGATGCTTTGAGGCGTTTGAAAAACTATTTCAAACAGAAGAAGCGAAGGTGTGGAGTTACGCGTGCCTCGTCCACTTAAAGAGAGACGCTGATGCACGCAAGATCTTCCCAGACAATAAAGCAGCAGCACCGCTCTTAAAAGAATCCGGAATCGAAATCGATTACTATTGAAATTTGGTAGAAAGTAGTCATTGCGAGGAACGAAGCCACGACTGGTCCGGCGCAGCAGAGCGGAGACGGAAGCAATCTCGCTGCAAAAGGACGTTCTTCTCGAGTACATCGAGATTGCTTCGTCGCCTGCGGCTCCTCGCAATGACGGGCTAGCACCTCATTTTATCGAATATAGCAGTTGGTGACGTAGCAGTTGTACGGATCATTGATGTTGTAGTTGCGACAAACAATGAGCGCGTTGGCTGCAGCGGCGTTGGCGTTGTAAGCCCAGCCGTAGTAGTTCCCAAAACCGAAGGGACCGCGGTAAGCCGAATTACAAACCCAAACTCTTCCATAGGCATACGGATTTAACCAAGCGTCGTTGGTTAATTTACCGCCTTCTTCTAAAAGGCCACCGATGTCATTGTTGAGATTGGAGTCGTCTTCGATTGCTTTAGCAACCCCTGTTGTTAGGAACAGACCCAAAGATAGTGCCAAGATAACTAGTTTTTTCATTTTTACCCTCCCAGAGCCTTTTTTTGACATGGGCTTTTGGAAAGGGCAAGTGGATTGTGCAGAGCTCGAGTTTACGCGACTTTTTTCTGAGTGATCGCAGCGACCTTCTTTTCGAAAACTGTATTTCCGATGACGAGCAGATCTATTCCGCAATTTTTAAAACATCTCAGAGCGTCCTCAGCCGTACACACGACGGGTTCGGAATCATTAAATGAAGTATTTAAAAGCATCGGAACGCCGGTCTTCGTTTTAAACGCATCTAAGAGCTGCCAGAAGAAAGTTTGATTGTCTTTCGTGACGCTTTGAATGCGGCAAGTTTGATCGGCATGTACGACCGCCGGAATTTTATTTTTCATCGAGGCTTTAACTTCGAAGACAGCCTCCATCGTCGGCGCGTAGAAACTATTCTTAAACCACTCTTCTTGGCATTCGTGTAAGACGGACGCAGCGAAAGGTCTGAAACTCTCTCGATGTTTTACAGAGGCATTGATTCGATCCTTCATATCTTTCTGTCTCGGATCGGCGAGGATGCTGCGACTTCCAAGGGCTCGAGGTCCAAATTCCATTCGGCCTCTCATCAAACCAATAATTTTTCCTTTGGAAAGTTCATCCACCATAAATGCAATGAGCTTTTTGTCTTGAGAAATTTCTCGCGATTCCAATCCATTATACTCTTTGGGAGTGACGGAAGTATCGGGTCCCAAGAGTGCTGAATGTTGCGAATCCATCGTGACTGATGTCCGAGCGGCAAACGCGGCGGCTCCGACGGCCGTACCGGAATCCTGGGACGCAGGCGCGACCAGAATCCTTTTAAAAGGGGAAGACTCAGGTATTTTTCCCACCCACACGCTGTTGTGCGCACAACCTCCGGACAAAAGTAGGGTCTCCGATTTCACTTCTTCGTAAAGTTGCACGAGCAAATGATTTGCAACTTCTTCAAAACGCGCTTGAACCGACTTTGCAAAGTCTTCGTGAATTTTTGTGACGTCTTCTTTTTTCTTTCGCGGGCGAATGCCTGTCAGCTGAGTGATGAAATTGGGATTGTAAAAAGGTTGGATGACCGGTTTAGAGTCTTCCACACCGAAGACGAGAGGTTGTCTGAGAAGGGGAAACGCTTCGAGATTCAATTTAAAACCGAATTTTTCGTCGGTGCGAATGAGCGAGCGCATTTCTTCGAGATATTTTGGTTTCCCAAAACTCGAAAGTCCCATGAGCTTAAATTCATCACCGAAATAAGGAAACCCCAGATAGTGAGTCATCGCGGTGTAAAAAAATCCCAAAGAGTGGGGGAAATACACCCGGTCGATCACTTCGACTTGATGATCTTTAATTCTTCCGGAAGCGGCAGAAACAAAATCACCGAGCCCATCCAAAGAGAGAAGTGCGCCGTCTGTCCCCTTGGTTAGAATTCGCGAACTCATCATATGGGCAAGGTGGTGTTCGACTTTTAAGACTTTAGCGCGTCCGAGTCCGATACTTTCTAGCGTGCTCTTCAAATGAATTTTTTTGTGAGTCGCATTTCCGAATTTCATCTTCAAAAGTTTTGGGTGAGCGGCGACAAGGCCCAATTTTTTCCAAAATGCGACGGAGGGATCGGACGGAATCGCAACGGTGTGCACTTGAGCTGCAGTAATACAGGTGTGATTAAAGCAATACTCGATCGCTTTAAAAGGAAAACCCGCGTCATGTTTGACGCGCGTAAAACGTTCTTCCTCAGCGGCAGCAACGAGTTTTCCGTCGACGATGATCGCAGCGGCAGAATCCCCATGGCCATAGGAGAGGCCCAGGACGATGGTTGGGAGTTTTTTCATGCGGCAAGCTCCTTATCGGATGGATATCGAGAACCCATAGAAAATTTCAGAAGGAAGGGTTTGTAACGCGATGCTCGGTAAATCAACGAGCTGCATTACCGATTTATTTATGAACGCACTACCAATTCAATTTATAATTGTGAAGATATCTTCAAGTTTAGCCTCTTTTTCGCCGAATAAAAAGACAAGCCGGTCCGTAAACTAACTTTTAATGGAAATTCCAGTCACATTCTTATTTGAATCTCTTCTTTTTATCTCGCTAGGCGTGTGTATGGCGACGCCTGTCATTCTATTCAATATTAAAATTGCGCCTCGCTGGGGATGGATTGATTGGCCTAAAGCAAGAGGCGTTGCAGATCAACAGACTCCGATTGTGGGTCACAGTTTGATTTTCTTATCGCTCATCTATTTCACCGTCGCTTGGAAGTACCTTCATGTGAGCCCTTGGTTTGTCACGATGGCCTTTATTATGGCTGTGATGGGATATTTCGACGATCGCCGTCCGGTCCCCGCGCTTGATAAATTGGGCTTTCAAATTATTTGTGTGGTGTCAGTTGTTCTTTTTGATCCCAATATCCACGAAGCGATGAGCGTGAAGTATGGTCCGCTCGGAACTTTCCTTGCGATCTTTTTTATCCTAGGACTGATTAACGCGATCAACTTCGTAGACGGAATTGATGGTCTTGCGGGCGTCGTTCTTCTGACGGGGGCTGTCGGGTATACACTTTTTTCTCACAATCACATCGAAGCTTATCCTTACTTACTGTACTCGCTTCTCTTAGCGGGAATGTTGATCCCGTTTCTTTATTTGAATGTCGTGAAGCGAAAAGGGTTTTTGGGAAACATTGGAAGTTACTTCTTTGCTTACGTCTTAGGAGTCATGCATCTTTCGCTACCGATTGATACTGACAACGCAGTCTCTCGAATTTCTCTTTCTGGCCTCTGCTTCATTGTTCCCATTGCCGACGCGATTACGGTCATTGTAACTCGTGTTTTGACAAGACGTTCGCCTTTCCAACCCGACAAAGGACATTTGCATCATCGCTTAGTGCAAACGAGTTTGCTTTTAAGATACGTACTTTTAGCTTTTGGATTAATCCAGCTTTCGTCCATGGTCACAGCGTACGCCATCTTTTTAACGGAAGGCGCGCGAAAAAGTCCGGCGCTGACAATCGTTGTACTTATTTGTTTTGTTGCCATCGTATCAACCTTGATCGTTTTAGTTGAAAAAGCGACGAAGCGGCGCTTGCAGTCTTATTTCCAAATGCTCGATAATGGCGATACGGTGTATTTCTTGAAGTACCAGGTGCGGCGCCCAGATGGATCTGTTTTACCTTTCCATGTCTTGGCAAGACTTGAAGCGAAGATCAATGCTGAAATCAGAGTCTCGGACCTGTGTTACCTCGAAGAGCCAGACACTCTTTTTATTACCTTAAAAACTTTGCCCGAACGTCTGAAACTCGTTTCAAACCGCTTGGATCTCGTATTTCAAACTGAAACGGTCAAAACCAATTTAGTCATCGAGCAAGGCGAGTTCGTAAAAATTGCCCACTACCGCCTTCCTCCCGAAATCCGAAAATCTTACGTCCAGTAAATCGCGATTATTTTCAAGTCACGAGGCTTTGGCGCTCTAAGAATTTTGTGTAGAGGCCCTGCTGTGCGGAAAGTTCGTCGTGAGTGCCCGCCTCTTGTACTTTTCCTTCGTCCATGACGAAGATGCGGTCGGCTTTTTTAATGGTTGAGAGACGGTGAGCGACCATTAGGGTCGTTCGCCCTTTGACTAATTCATCGATTGCTCTTTGCACAATCGATTCGGACCGGCTGTCGAGATTGGAAGTCGCTTCATCCAAAATTAAAATCGGAGCGTCTTTTAATAGAGCGCGTGCAATGGCGACTCTCTGCCTTTCACCGCCGGAGAGGCAAATGCCTCGATCACCAATTACAGTTTCAAATCCCATGGGTAAGTTTTGGATAAAATCAAAACAATATGCTTGCCGAGCCGCATGCTCGATATCGTGCCGGGAGGCTTTTTGATTTCCGTAGCGGATGTTTTCGTAAATCGTATCGTGGAACAAAAAGGTATCTTGGGTCACAACCGAGACGAGTTTTCTCAGATCATATAAATCAAGATCTTGGATGGGGGTTCCATCGACTGAAAGATTTCCGGAGCTTAATTCGTAAAGGCGGGGGAGAAGATTCACAAGACTGGTTTTTCCGCTTCCGCTGTGGCCGACGAATGCGACACACTGGCCTTTATGGATATCTAACGACACTGAATCGAGTGCGCGCTTGTCTCCGTAATATAGAGAAACATTTTCGAAGACGATCGATTTCTCAAACTGCTCGATTTTTTTCAGCCCTTCAGATTCTTGGCGTTCGTTAGAGAGATCGAGAAGTCGAAAAATCCGAGCGGCTGCAGCGTCCGCGGTTTTCATTTTGAGATAGGCATTATTCATTTGCTTAATCGGCATTTGGGCCAAGCCGAGGGCGAGAATAAAAGCAACGAGCTCGCCAGATGTCAGTTGGCCGTTTGAAATTCGGTATCCGCCATACAGAATCACCAGCGCCATCAGAAGCGCTCCGATGAATTCGATGGTTGGTGTTGCGAGTTCTTCGACTTTGATCGATTTGAAATTTGTTTTGAAGTAAAGGTTGTGGATCTTTTTAAATCGGTCTGCCAAGGGTTTTTCGAGATGGAAAATTTTGACGATGCGATTTCCTGCAAGGCTCTCTTGGCTCAGGCTCATTAAATCGGCGAAGAGGCCGAGATTTTTTGAAGTGTATCTTTTGACGGCACTTCCCGAACGCGAAAACAAAAGCGCTACAACTGGAGCGGCAAGAAGTGTGGAAGTCGCCAGTCGCCAATCGTAATAAAAAGCGATTCCTAAAAGTCCGATAAAAGTAAAAGGCTCTTTTAAAGACATGAAAAACGTATCGATGCCTGTTGAAAAGGCCTGAAGGTCGTTTTGAATGCTCGAGAGAAGTTCGCCCGAACGCTTCGAATCCAAAACTGAGAGGGGAAAATTTAAAAAGCGTTCGAAGAGTTGCAGCCTTAAATTTTGGACAATACTTTCTGAGACGTAGCGTCGAACCGTCTGGTGAAAATATTTCGCAAGCCCACTCGCTAAGAAGACGATGATGAGCGAAATCGGAACCCATTTAAAAAATGCAGGCGAAAGCGCCTGGCCTTTTTGCAGCTCGTCTAAAATATTCTGTGAAAGTTTGAGACTTAACGGTTGAATCGCCGCGATCACAAGGCCTAAAACAAACGCAACGATGATGTGTTTGTAGAACGGCTTAAATTCTTTATGAATGCGGGGGATCGTTCCGGAGAAAATCGGAAGCGGTTTAATACTTTCCTGTATCTGTTCCATTGGTTGGAGCAGCATAGGGGAAGAAAAGAGATTGGTAAATCAGCCTTTTTTGTCGGGATTATTCGCCTGTTTTTCACCTGGCGGGGTGAAATCAAACGTTGAAAACTCTAAGTCTTTTTGGATTTTGATGACTTTGCCCGAGTTTTGGTACTCGGAGCTTTTCACAGTTCCGTACATCTTCTTGACCAAAAGTTCGTGGGCTTCGGATTCTAAATCTTCAATCAGCGTTTGGCGGCAGTGCATCGGCACATGCGCATTCGTCGAATCTAAGTAGGCAATATACTCTTCCGCGACGGATTTGGTGAAAGCGCCCGAGTCTTCGTAAGACCGGGTGAGTAAGTAGTGCTCAAACAACTGGAAGAGGGGATCTAGGTTTTGTTTTTTCTTTCCACTCATCGGACTATTTCTTCGTCCGACCCTGGACTAGCTTTATTGGAATTCCTGTATTGGATTCGAATATGGCAAATTCATTCTGCCCACTAACCAAACGGTATCTTTTTAGTTCTCCTTTAGATTTCAATTTTAGAGAGTGTTACATAATTGGTGAAACTAAGGGGTGAGAATCACTGGCAAAAGTGGAGCCTCCCACATGGTTGATCAAAAACTAATCATTTTTCATGGTTTCAGCCTGAGTCTAACTCATTGAAATCGCTTAAAAAAGGTTAGGAAACTTCGGCCTAAGACTTGCTGTATACAGGTTATAAGAAAAGGCGCCCTGCCTGGGGGAATAAGGCAAGGTGTAAAAAATATGACGATACGCAATATCAACATTTTACTTCTTTTTGTTAGCTTAATGATGACCGCTTGCGGAACCCGGAAATGCCAACAACCCGCAACGGAGAGATTTACAACGATTGTCGACCAACCTTGGAGACTCGCAGAAACCACGAGCACCGCTCCTTCTTACAGAAATTTAAGTAACACGACTTTTCTCGTTTTTGATTTTTCGAAGAATTACAAAGGCTCGGTGAAAAAAGTAGAAAATAATACGGAATATCAAAATCCGGTAATTACTTTTAACTACAATATCGATCCCGACTCAAAAATGATTCGCGCAGAGTTTTTAACTGCACCTAGTCAAGATTCTACATCGCAGCAAGCGGTGCAATCGACGGGCACGATCGTCGACTTTGATTATGAGTTAGGACGAGAACTTGAACTCACCGATGTAAAAACGGGTGCGTATTATCGTTTTGTTCCTTACACTGGAATCATTACTCCCGACGAGAAATGTAGTTTTTAATTGCCATCTCAGTCGTCCAGTGGGATATCGTTAGTCCTACTAGGAGCGATTATGTCCATTCAAACTAAACTCAAAAAAACTCTGAACGATCTTCCTGCTCGTTTTCCTAAAGGGGCGGAACTTCTCCACCATTTTTCAGAACAACTGACAGGTTACGAGAAGCAATTGAAAACTTTAGTCAGTGAATTGGATTCGAAAAGTCGCGAAGCGCGCGATAAGAGTCAGGCGCGTTTGGATAAAGTTTTGAAACAAGTGAATAAAACTCGCCATGGACTTGAGAAAAAAGTCCATAACCTTGTGGATCTCGAACGCAAACGTCTCAACGACAACTTAAACGATTTTGTTAGTTTCTTAAGATCGGTCAGTCGAGCGGATAAGCCCGTTGCAAAGAAAAAGTCTTCCGTAAAGAAAAGTTCTAGCAAGAAAAAAGCAATGACGCCTCGAAAAACAAAGTCTAAGAATTTTTCGGAATCCCGATCGTCAGTGAACTAAGTTTCATTTGATTTCGTGTGAAAGTTTTTCATCACCTTAAAGAAGCGGCCACTCAAGTTCAGTCCTGTGTGGTTGCCATTGGCAACTTCGATGGCGTGCATCGAGGTCATCAAAGTCTCTTAAAGGAACTTGTGAAGGACGCGGACTCTCAAGGCGTTGAAGCGGTCGTTTTAACATTCTTTCCTCATCCGGTTGAAGTTTTACATCCAGAAAAAAAATTAGAGCGACTGACAACGACTTCTGAGAAGCTCTCGCTTCTTGGAGACTACGGAGTTTCGTCGGCGCTCGTGCAAACGTTTGATAAATCGCTTGCAGAGTTAACTCCTGCTGAATTTGTAAACCATTTTTTCGTTACGGGATTGAAAGCGAAGTCCGTTCACGTGGGAAATAATTTCTGCTTTGGAAAAAATCGCAGCGGAACAACGGCAGTCTTGGCTCGCCTATGTGAAGCTCAGGGGATTAAACTTTTTGCGGCGAAAGAGGTTGCGACCGATGGGACCAAGATCGGCTCGAGTGAGATTCGAAGGCTGGTGGCCGCAGGTAAAGTCGAAGAAGCCGCCGTTCATTTAGGAAGACCCTATTTTTTAACGGGCAATGTTCGCCATGGAGATAAGAGGGGGCGCACAATTGGTTTTCCAACCGCGAATCTGCATGTGCCTTCGGATAAAATTCTTCCTAAAAACGGGGTGTATGCCGTTCAAGTCCACTGGCAGAACGAAAGTTATCGAGCCATTGCCAATGTAGGCGTGAGACCCACGTTTGAGGAAGCTTCTCCCCAAAGGCTCGTCGAAGTTCACATCTTTGATTTCAACCACAAGATTTACGACGAATTTCTCGAAGTCGAATTTATCCGATTTATCCGCGATGAAAAAAAATTCCCATCGCTGGACGCTTTGAAAGCCCAAATCCAAGAAGACATTCAGAAGGCGTAGCACCCGTCATTGCGAGGAGCGGAGCGACGAAGCAATCTCGATGTACTCGAGAAGAACTTTGGATGTAGCAACAGCCGACAACAATAGCGTTCTTTTGCGGCGAGATTGCTTCGTCGCTCCGCTCCTCGCAACGACGTTGTTTTCCTTACTTCTTACTGTCGCGGATTTTTTTTGCGTAGCCTTCTTTGTTGACCTGGCGGGTGCGGCTTAACGCAAGGGCATCTTTGGGGACGTTTTGTGTGATGGTCGAACCCGATGCGATGTAGGCTCCACTGCCGATCGTAACAGGGGCGACAACTTGGGAATCGCTTCCGATGAAGACGTCGTCTTCTATCGTGGTTTTATGTTTTTTAAATCCGTCGTAGTTACACGTGACAAAGCCGCAGCCGATATTCGTATTTTTTCCGACCTCTGCGTCTCCAATGTAACTTAAGTGCGAGGCTTTGGATCCGTCTTTCATGTGCGCTTTTTTCAGCTCAACGAAATTTCCGATTTTACATTTTTTGCCAAGTTCACTGCCTGGACGTAAATGGGCGTAGGGACCGACGGAAGAATCTTCGCCCACGATGCTGCTTTCGATATAGCAACCTTGCTTGAGATGGGATCCGCGTCGCAAGTTGGAGGCGATAATCGAACAATTCGGTTCGATTTCGACATCGGATTCAATCTGAGTTTCAGCATCGATTAATACGGTTTCGGGAAGATGAATGGTCACTCCCTTCAGCATATGATCCGTATTAATTCTCTTCTGAAGAATTTTTTCCGCCTGGCAAAGCGCGAGTCGGTCGTTAATTCCCATCACTTCGTCTGAATCTTCAAAAAGAATCGTTGCGACTTTTTTCTTCGCTTGAACGAGGAGTTCGATCACATCTGTCAGATAGTACTCCGCCTGTTCATTATCATTTTTGATTTTCTTAAGCGAATCCGCGAGTGCGGCAATTTCAAAACAGTAAATCCCAGCATTGATCTCGGTAATTTTTCGCTCTTTAGCCGTTGCATCTTTTTCTTCTCGAATGCCTATCATCTGATCTTTTGCGTTCTTCAAAATTCTTCCATAGCCTGTGGGGTTTTGAAGAATCGTTGTCACAACCGTGCAAGCGGCTTTTTGGGTTTCGTGTTCGTTCAAAAGTCGGCCGATAGACTCAAGCTTTAAAAGCGGGACATCTCCGCAGAGTATTAATACGTGGCCGGATTTCATGGCCAAAAGTTCTTTCGCTTGCATGACCGCGTGGGCCGTTCCGAGCTGCTCTTTTTGACTCACGTATTTGAGGTCCGGATAAGAAAAACAAGCGTCTTTGACTTCGCGCTCACCATGTCCCAATACCGCTGTGATAGACGCATGCGGAATCCCTTTGGTCAGCCGCAGTACGTGGTGCAGCATGGGTTGAAAGAGGATCGGGTGTAATACTTTGGGGAGAAGCGAACGCATTCGCTTTCCTTGTCCAGCGGCTAAAATCAAAATGTGCGGTGAAAAGGTCATAGGCTAAAAAATATAAGGCAGGACAAGGCGGTTGTCGACGATAGATAGGTGTGGAGTGCCTAGAAATTAGACGCGGTTTGTAATGAGTTTAGGCATTCGCAAATCCGAATCATTACACTTCTTATGCCTAAGTGAAATTTCGTAACGGCTCTAATGCTTTACGTGAGAAATTAATCCTCCGTGTCGGAGCCATTGATTATTGTTTGGAATCGCACCGCGTTTTCGGGTTACAATATTACATCGACGCAGGGTTTTAGGTCCTTCAACTTTTCGATTCACAACAACTCTTAAAACGATAACCACAAAAAATCAGGAGAACGTAATGGTGAGAACGCATTCGAAAGCAAAAAATAACTCGGGCTTTTCCTTAATGGAATTGCTAGTGACCGTCGCCATCATCGGGGTTTTGTCGACAGCGGGAGTGCCGATGTATAGACGAATGGTCGGCAAAGCGAAAAAGGCTGAGGCCAAAGTGAATTTGGGCGCCATCGCCGACCTCGAAGGAATTTTCTTTCACGAATACAATGCATACGGAAATAATTTGCAAGCGATGGGCTTTTCGATTGATGGAAACTCGGCTCAAATGAGTTATGTGATTGGATTCCCGACGGGTGGTTGTGCCGATTCTGCAATTGCTGCTGCAGTTCCTGGAGCTGCTACCATCGCCGGCGGACAAATCGCTGCAGGGATTCCAACTTATTACACGGCAAATACCGCGACGGTGTTGAATCAACGTAGTCTTTACGGTGCTTCAACGGCTGCGACGGCGGGAAACTTAGTCCCGACCCCGGCTTACAACGTATGTAATGCAGCTGTGATTCCGAACGGAACTTTTGGCGCATACACTGCAGTGGCTTACGGATCCATTAGACCGCCTGCCGCTGCGGCAATTGTCCTTGGAGATTTGGATCAGTGGACGATTACACAAGCTCGCACATTAACTAACACTGTTGATGGGTCGTGATTTTTTAAGCGCTGGCGTTGGATTTATCTGACGCCAGATCTTCATCTTCGTCATCGATACTCATCGCGCCGAGGCCGTATTTGTCGACTCGGTAGCGCATGCTTCTAAAAGAAATACTGAGTAGCTTGGCGGCGCGTTTTTTAATGCCGCCAGTCTGCTCCAGAGCTTTCACTAAAAGCGCTCTTTCAAACTCTGCCACTAAAGCTTCTAAATCCACACCTTTTTCAGTGCTAATTTCAATCCGATTTGCATCGAGCTGTCCAGGCGTGTCCTGACGGTGTTCGAGCATGTGTTTCGGTAAGCTTTCGGGAAGAATCACGGGACCGGGTTCAAGCGCCACCGTTCTCTCCATAATATTTTCAAGCTCTCGAACGTTTCCGGGAAAATGATAGCTCTTTAAAGCATCCATGGCTTCGTTGCTGATCTTTTTCACATTAATGCCGAGCACTTTGCTGAATTTTTCTAAGAAGTGATTCGACAACATTGGAATGTCTTCTTTGCGTTCTCTCAAAGGTGGGCAATGCACTTGGATGACATTCATTCGGTAGAATAAATCTTCTCTGAACCGACCGGCTTTGACTTCTACTTCTAAGTTGCGGTTTGTGGCCGAGATGACTCGGACATCGACTCGGATGTCTTCGGTGCTACCGACGCGTTTAAAAGTTCCTTCTTGGATGACTCGGAGGAGCTTCACTTGCATTTGAAGTGGGAGTTCTCCTAATTCGTCTAAGAAAATGGTTCCAGTATTAGCGACTTCAAAGAGTCCTTTTTTATCCGCGATGGCTCCTGTGAACGATCCTTTTTTATGACCGAACATTTCACTTTCCATGAGATTTTCTGGAATCGCGCCGCAGTTTACGGTGACAAAGGGTTTATCTTTAAGAGGGCCATTGTAATGGACGGCTCTTGCAATCAATTCTTTTCCGGTACCGCTTTCTCCAGTGATTAAGACCGAGCTTTTGGTATTGGCAATCCGTTTTACAAGTTCGTAAATTCGGAGCATCGGGGGAGCGCCACCAATGATATTATCGAACGCGTAGCGGGTGCCCAATTCTTTTTTGAGCTGGACGTTTTCCATCTTAAGCGATCGTTTTTCAAGCGCTTGTCGGATGACAATTTTCACTTCATCGAGCTTAAAAGGCTTTTGGATGTAATCGTAAGCTCCCATTTTAAGAGCTTCAACGGCCGTTTCGGTGGAACCGAAGGCGGTGATCATAATCATGGGGGTTTCGGGATCGGTCTCTTTCACCTTTACCAGAAGTTCCATTCCCGACATCTCGGGCATTTGAATATCTGAGATGATCAGATCAACGGGATTCTTCTTGAAAGCTTCAAAACCTTCTTTTCCGTTTTGAGCGCTAAAGACTTCATAGCCTTCGCGTTTCAGCATAATTTCAAAAAACTCGCGGATACTTTCTTCATCGTCCACAACGAGAATTCGAGCGACAGCCATACTTCACCTCAACATCTGCATTCAACATTCCCACTCAACAACTGCTTGGGAGATCAATTCTTGTCACTTACATAAAGCAAATCACAGGCCACGCAAAAATTGGCTGCGTCAGGCTTCCACAAATGGGCTTCACAATTGTATTCTGTCTAGATTGTGGTGAATGTGTTTTAGATAACGTCATTTCGAGAGGAGATCATCGCGGGCGGGAGCATGTGTCGTGACAGCAAAAAAAACTTCGGTTAGCTATAAAAGATGGTAAAAATTTATTTAGGAGTCTTTCTCCTCTCCCGTATTCTACTCGCAGAATACAGCTTTCAATGTGAATCCACCCTGAATTCAAGAGTGAAAGTGAAGACCTTTTTTACATCTTCAAAGCCTGAACTGACGGAAATCGAAACGACCCTCGATGAAAAGGGCGAAGTCCTCTCCGAAAAGAAGACCGTTTACCTCAGCGCGGGTGAAGCTTGCGGAGAGCCGGTGGGTTTTAAAGAGACTTGCGATACGAATGTTATGAAGGAAGGAAGCGATTTTAACTACTCATACCGTTGTGAGCCTGTTTACGGAGACGTCGTCTTTCTAAAAGCACGGGGCGAAGCCTACTTCCGCTGCGAGGGAGAAAACGTTCCTGTACTCTTTAAGAATCACACCTTCCGCGGCTGTAAGTGAAGAGACAGCGTCATTGCGAGCGTGCGTAGCACGCGCGGCAACCTTCCCAGCTCAGCGTACAAAGGTTGCCGCGCG